>CP154795.1:1226731-1533414 GCA_039565995.1 Propionibacteriaceae bacterium ZF39
TGCTGACCCGCGCCATCGAACGCTGGAACCAGCCGGTCGAGATCTCCAGCGGATTGATGCTGATCGTCGCCGTGATCGGGGCGATCGCCAACACCGTCGGCCTGCTGATCCTCCGCGGCGGCAAAGACGACAGCCTCAACCTCCGCGGCGCCTACCTGGAAGTCCTGGGCGACCTGCTCGGCTCCCTAGCTGTCATCGCCGCTGCCCTGATCATCACCTTCACCGGCTACACCCGCGCCGACTCGATCGCCTCCCTACTCATCTTCGTCATGATCATCCCGCGCGCGTTCTCGCTGCTCCGCGACGTCGTCGACGTCCTCCTGGAAGCCACCCCCCGCGGCATCGACCTCGACCAGATCCGCCAACACATCCTCGACATCGACGGCGTCACCGACGTGCACGACCTGCACGCCTGGACCATCACCAGCGGCGTACCCGTGCTCTCCGCCCACGTCGTCATCGACGCCACCTGGCTGGCCGAAGGCCGCAGCGGCCAAATCCTCGACCGCCTCAGCGAATGCCTCGGCGACCACTTCGACGTCGACCACTGCACCTTCCAACTCGAACCCGAAGGCCACCAAGCCCACGAACCCGCCCATCACGACTGACCCACCGAGCACCGCCGGCGGACCGGTGACCCCCTCGCCCCCAAGGGGTGGGGTCGAAGCCTTGATCGACGGAAACAAGCTCCTGTCGACGCAGCACTTCGCCTGAACCCAGGACAAAACGAACCGGCCCGCACCAATGAAAGTGGTGCGGGCCGGACCTGATTTTGTTCAGTGGCTGACGTACGGGCCAATCTGATTGATATGACGACGCACTCGTCGCGTCATCCGAAACCATTCTCCGCCTGGACGTATCCGCGCATCCGCGAATAGCTCGTGCAGCAACCGTTCGTCATCGGTCGGGGCCTGTGCAAAACGAGTGCTGGTGGGTGACTGCGCCGGGCGTCGAGGTCACTCGGGTTCTAGCGTGAGCTGCTTGCGGTGGTGGTCGAAGTGCTGGGTGCCGTAGTGGTAAACGTCCAAGACGCTCATGGTCTGGGTGAAGTAGGGGTCCCAGCCCGTCGGGAAGTGCATGCGCAGCGCCAGGCTCGCGTCAGACTCCCGGTCCAACCGCTGGTGCAACGCGGCGATGGTGCGGTCCACTTGGGCTAACAGCCGCCGGTCCCGGAAGAGGAGGCCACCACCGCACCCGCCGAGGTAGTTCACGACGTGGAACGGTCGAGTTCCCGCGTTCAGCACCATGGCGAACACGCGGCTGACCGGGTCGGGAAGCCGGCCCAGAGTGCGCACCAGTGGTAGCAAGGTGCGGACGACGAGGTAGCCCAGCAGCATGTGGAACAACATCTGCCGGTTGGTCCACCGGGTTCCCTCGGTCCGCCGCCGCAGAGCCGGCGGCGGGGCGTCCCGCACCAACCGGTGGAGCGTCTCTCGGGCTCGTTCTAGTTCCTCGTGCACCGATTGCCGGCTGACCCGTCCCTCCATCACCGGTCTCCTCCGCTGCACCGAGCTCAAGAGGCCAGCATGTCGCGACGCGACCGAGGCACGCCAGGCAGGCAGTGAGGCGGACGGCGTGACGCATCGACAGATCAGGCTCAGGCGGCGCAGCAGGAGAGTCTGGTGACGTCGGTGGTGAAGGACTGGGCGGTGAGCTTGAGGCCTTCGGCCATGGTCAGGTAGGGGCTCCAGAGGTTGGCGACCTGGTCGACGGTCATGCCGGCCTCAAGGATGTAGACACCGGCGGCGGCGAGGTCTCCGGCGTCCTGGGCGAGGGCGGTGATGCCGACGATGACGCCGGTGTCGGCGTCAGCGACGATCTTGATGAGCCCTCGGGTGTCCCTGTTCACGATCGCGCGCGGGACGTGCTCTAGGGGCAGGACGCGGCAGTCGCAGCGGATCCCGGCGGCGTTAGCCTGCTGGTCGGTCATCCCGACCGAGGCCAGGGCGGGGCTGGTGAACACGACCCGGGGCAGGTGGCGGTAGTCGACCTCACGGCCGGCATCGGTGAGGGCGTTGTCGGCGACCAGGGTGCCGTGGGCCGCGGCGACGTACACGAACTGCGGGTGGGCGGTGACGTCTCCGGCGGCCCAGACGCGCGGGTTTGTGGCGCGCAGTTGACTGTCGACGATGACCTCTCCGCGCTTACCGGTGCGCACGTCGACGGTGTCGAGGCCGAGCGTGCCAGTGACCGCGCGGCGCCCGGTGGCGACGAGGATTTCGGCCGCCCGGAGCTCCTGTGAGCCGTCGGCGGTGGTGGCGGCGATCGTGACCTCGCCGCCGGCCGGGTCGCGGCGCACCGCGGTGGGCACCGCCCCGTAGATGACCTCGATGCCTTCGTCGGTGAAGATCTCCTCCAGGGCGGTGGAGGCCTCGGGTTCTTCGTGGGACGCCAGGCGTGAGCGGACCAGCATGGTGACCCGGGCGCCGAGCCGGGCGAAGAGCTGGGCCTGCTCCATGGCGACGTAGCCGCCACCGATGACCAGCAGCGAGTCCGGGACGTGGTCCAGATCCATCGCGGTGGTCGAGGTCAGGTAGCCCGCCTCATGGAGGCCGGGGACCGGCGGCGCCCAGGGGGTGGAGCCGGTGGCGATGAGGTAATGCGCGGCGCCGACGACCTCCACCGTGCCGTCAGGGCCAGCGACGTGGAGTACCGGATCGGTGGGTGTGCCGACGAACGTGGCCTCCCCGGGCAGGAGGTCCCACCCGTACTCGGCAGCCAGGTCGACGTACTTCTCGCCACGCAGCGATCCGACGAGCTCATCCTTACCGGCGACCAGGGCCGGCATGTCCACCGGCCGGACGTCGGGGGCCGACAGGCCGGGGAACCGGGCGGCGTCGAGCGTGACGTGGCGAGCCTCGGCGGCCGCGAGCAGCGCCTTGGAGGGCACACACCCGGTGTTCACGCAGGTACCGCCGACGGTGCCGCGCTCGATCATCACCACCCGTCTGCCCAGGTTGGTGGCGCGGATCGCGGCCGCGAACGCCGCCCCACCGGAACCGATCACCGCCAGGTCATACGACCTGCGCTCAGCTGTTGCCGTCATGAGCTCCTCCTTCATCGCCCTCAGGATCGACCTTCCAGTGCACTGGAAGGTCAAGGCAGAATGAGTGGCATGCGGATCGGTGAGGTGGCTCAGGCGTCAGGCACGACAACCAAGACCCTGCGGTACTACGAGGAATTCGGACTGCTGCCCGACCCGGACCGGACCCCGGCGGGGTACCGCGACTACGGCCCCGACGTGCTCGACCGGCTGAACTTCATCCGCCGGGGGCAAGTCGCCGGGCTGACCCTGACCCAGATCAGCCAGGTGCTGGACATCCGGGACCGGGGGCAGGCCCCCTGCCAGCACGTCACCGACCTGCTCGACACCCGCCTCGAGGTGATCGACCAGCAGATCGCCCAACTCCAGCAACTGCGCACGACCGTCGCCGCCCTGCGCGACGATGCCGCATCAGCCGACCCGGCCACCTGCTCGCCCGGAGACGTCTGCCGCTACCTCTGACCCACTGACGCCCGATCCGGCTACGTGGCACCATCTCGGACATGACCGATAGCAAGAGGTTGCGGTGCTCCTGCTGCGGACGGCTCCGGCCGCGCACGTCCCTTCACGCCCTCGGCCGCGAGCCAGCCTACATCTGCCGGCGCTGCGGACTCTGGGTCGCACTCCGGCTCCGTACCGACTACTGAGAGCGCGTCACTTGCTCCGGGTCCCACTCTGTGACAGGAGCCTGTTCCCGGCCTCGCGGAGTTCGCCCGCTGGGGAGACGTGGCGGTAGAGGGTCTGTCGGGTGATGCCGAGTTCTCTGCACAGGTCACTCACATTGGTGTCTGGTTGTCCCATGGAGGCCATGGCGAGGCGGATCTTGGCGGGGGTCATCTTGTAGGGGCGTCCGCCTTTGCGGCCGCGGGCGCGAGCGGCGGCCAGGCCGGCGATGGTGCGTTCGGAGATGAGCTCGCGTTCGAACTCGGCCAGGGCGGCGAAGATGCCGAAGACGAGTTTGCCGGAGGCGGTGGTGGTATCGATGGCCGCGCCCTGCCCGGTGAGGACCTTCAGCCCGATGCTTCGCTGGGTGAGGTCATGGACGATGTTGACCAGGTGTCGCAGGTCGCGGCCGAGCCGGTCCAACTTCCACACCACCAGGGTGTCCCCGTGACGTAGGGACTTCAGGCACGCCGCAAGCTCGGGACGGTCCTCCTTCTTGCCCGAGGCCCTGTCCTCGTACAGGGCGTCTGCGGCGACGCCCTCAGCCAGGAGCGCATCGCGCTGCAGGTCCGTGGTCTGCGATCCGTCGGCCTTCGAGACCCGCATGTAGCCGACCAGCACGAGGTGCCTCCCATCAATCACTTATACGACCGTTTACATGACAGCAGGTAGCTATTCGGCCGATCACCGAGAAGTGTCACCTCGGCCGCGCCAGGACGAATCTCCTCCTCGCCGACCAGCCTGTTCGGATCGTCGTCGTAGAAGACCATGAACGATCGGCCGCTCAGTTCCTCGTAGCGGATGAACACCGGCGTCGGCCAAGCCTGCCGATCCCGATCTTGGAGGCGCCCGAGGATCGGCCACTTGCGCCTGCTTCAGGCCAAGGTGGCCGAACTTGCCAACCCGGATCGCATCATCTGGCGTGAGCTCCTCCACATCGCTCAGCGACGGGACCGCCTCGCGACGGGGACCGAAAAAGTACCCCAGCAGAACGCCGTCCCTGTTCGCGCGAGCGATCAGGCCGACGGCGTAGCCGCCCTTGCGGAGCGGCACGGCGAACCAGTCGCCCTCTCGGTCGTTGATCTTCGCCATCTCAGCCCCGGCCCATCCGTTCGAGGAAGTCGAAAGCTGACTGCATGTAGAAGTCGAGATTGGGATTGGTCGGACTGATCCCGCGGATCTTGTTGAAGCCGCCGTTCGATGCCCGCGCTCGGGGTAGCGGTCGTAGAGCATCTGCTCCAGACCGCGCTGTTCGGCGTACACGTCCGTGCGGTACTCGGTGTTGAAATGATAATCGCCCAGCACGGAATCGATCATCGCTTCTGCTGCTTCGGTCGTGGACTCTGACACGACCGTCTCCTTTCGGATCAGGCCGGACCCTTACACCGTTGTTCTTCTTACAGTCCTGTTGAGCGTGCGACGGAGTGGATGGCGCGCGTGCGTGCCGTCAGTTGAGCAGGTCGAGGTACTGGCGACGTGCCCTCATGGCGTGGATAAGCAGCTCGTTGCCACTGTCGAAAGCGCAGGACGACGAGCTCAAGCAAACGACCGGTGGAGTCGAAGCCCAACCGAAACTGGCGTGCGGGGCTGTCCTCGTCCAGGTCTGCGACGAAGACCGGATCAGACGCCGCGATCAGAGCGTCATCGGGGTCCACCCCGTGCTTCAGGGCCGAGGCGTGGACCTTCACGCGACGTACGCACGAATGGCGGCCCGGATCAGCTCCGACCTGCTCACGTGGTCCTGCGCCGCCCGCTCGTTCAGCGCCGTCAGCAACGCCTCGTCGATCCGGACAGGCACGACCTGACCCGGGCCGGCGCCGACGGGCTTGCGGCCCCGCTTGCGGAGCTTCTCGACGTCGTAGCCGCGCTCGGCCTCATCCGCCCACTCCTGGATCTGCTCGTCGGTGACCGGAACACCGTTGATCTCCTCCATATCAAAAGTGTAATACGAATATCGATGGCGTGAGGAGTTTCTGTACTGACTCAAGGCCGCTTCGCGGCGCTGCCTGGGCCCGGCCGGCCACGGCCGCACCCCCGGGGCCCCGCGCTCCGGCTTCGCCTCCGCGCACCCCAGGGACCCCCGCACCCTCGCCGTCCGGACCCGGGCAGCAAACAAGGACGTCACCAGAGTCGGTAACGTCCTCAAGAGTTCTCACCAACGAACCGTCGCCCCGCTGCCTGATTGTCTTGCGCCGCACGCACCGAGTCAATGGCGCTTCGCGTCCTTCGGATCTCGCAAGCTCGACCATTGACCCGGCACGCACGTCGCAAAATCGGGCAGCTATCGGGGCGGCGGCCCTCCCCTGGCCACCCGGAAGCGTGCCCCCCGGGTGCCCCCCGCGAACGAGAAGACTTGGATCTAGCGCACCCAGAGCAATGCGATAGCAGCGTTAGAACAGGGGAGCAGTTATCGAACATTCGTTCGCAATGAGAAGGTCAGGGGTTCGAATCCCCTTAGCTCCACCAGATTCAGACCCGGCTCCGGCCGGGTTTTTTCATGCCATCGGCCGTGACGGCTTGGCGTACTGCTCCTGCGAATTCCGGTCATTGCGACCAGGAATTTCCTACTTTCCGGTCGTTGCGACTGCACCCGGAGGGCAGTTCGTCGACTTCTTACGGTGGTCGGGTAGTGGGCATCAGCCCTCTGGAGACCCAGACCTTGGCGGCAGGGAGAACGATCGGATGAAGAGACTCAAATTGGGCGTGGTAGGCGTCGCGCTTGCCCTGGCACTTTCGGCATGTGGCGGGGGCGGGACAGGCGGTGAAGGATCGCAGGCACAGGACAATTCGATCCCCGTGGCCGAGAACGTGACCGTCAACTCCGACGGTTCGCAGACCCTCCAGCGTGGCGAGGCCAAGCCGGGCGGCGTACTCCGCGTCGGCCTGACCGCCGCCGCCGAATCCCTCGATCCCGCCGGCGCGGTCAGCGTGCAGTCGCTCATCATGCGCCAGATCTATGACTCCCTCTTCGTCTATGACGAGCAGGGCAACGTACAGCCCGAGTTGGCCGAGTCGATGGAAACCACCGACGACGGCACCACCTGGATCATGAAGCTGCCGTCGGGCGTGAAGTTCCACGACGGGACCGACTTCAATTCCCAGGCCGTGGTCGCGCACGTGACCCGCGTCGGTGCGGAGGGCTCCCTGGCCCGCTCCGCGGGAGATGTACGCCAGATCGACCGCATGGAGACTCCTGACGCGACCACCGTGCAGTTCACGTTGAAGAAGGCCAACATGACCTTCCCGAAGATCTTCGTGAACGCAGCGGTGCTGTCGGCCGGCATGATCCCGTCGCCGACCGCGGTGGAGAAGTACGGCAAGGAGTACGGCCTCAACCCCGTGGGTGTCGGCCAGTTCAAGGTCAAGCAGTTCTCGGCTGGTGGCGACGTCATCCTCGAGCGCAACCCGGACTATCGCATCCCCGGCCACCCCCTTCTCGACGGCATCCACTTCGTCGTGGCCGCCGACACCCAGTCCCGGCTCCAGGCCGTGATCGCCGGTGACCTCGACGTGGGCTCCACCCAGAATGGCCGTGACCTCGCGGCCGCCACCGAAGGTGGCCTGGTGTCGACCTATCAGCCGGACGGCACCTACTACAACATGCTGATGAACCTGGAGAAGGCTCCGTTCGACAACCCGACCTTCCGCAAGGCCGTGGCCCACGCGATCGATCGTCAGGCGCTCGTCGACATCGTGTTCGACGGCAAGGCGACAGCGATGGACGGGTTCTTCCCGCCGTCGAACCCGTATCACATCGATTCGGGCTTCCCGCAGTTCGATCCCGAGGCGTCGAAGCGACTGGTGGAGGAGTTCAAGGCGAGCGGTGGCACGCCCGAGTTCACCCTGACTGTGGTCGCGACCCCGGATTATCAGCGCATGGCCCAGCTGATCCAGCAGATGCTGCAGGACGCCGGCATCACCGTCGAACTCCGGATGGTCGACCAGCCCACGTCGGTGACGGAGGGTTTGTCGGGCAACTTCCAGGCCCAGATCCGATTCATCGAGGTCCGCGCCGAGGTGGACCAGAACATGCGGACACAGTTCTATTCCACGTCTCGCGGCAACAACGGTCGCAAGGGTGATCCCCGCGTCGATCAGATCCTCGACGAGCTTCAGACCAAGGAGGGTCAGGAGAAGAAGGAGGAGCTCTACGACGAGCTCCAGACCGCCATGGGCGAGTGGACCCCGCAGGTGCCGCTCGTGGCCCATCGCCTCGGTTGGTATCTCGGCCCCAACGTCGCCGTCTTCCCCGGCAACCGTCCCGGTGGGAACGATCCCGACTGGCGTCTCGTCGCGCACTCCTGAGGCGTACGCCCCAACGGCCCGCAGGTCACTTCGGTGGCCTGCGGGCCGATTTCGTTGTCGGAGTACGCGCTGCGCGCAGGTCTTCCGTACGTGCCGGTCGATGGCACAAACGCGGCGGCTTTTCCAGTCACTGCGAGCCCATCCGAGGCCAGCTCAGACGATTCCTAGCGTCGAAGGATCGGGCTCCGGAACCCACCGAGACAACCAACCGTGGCAGGAGAAGCAGCATGAAACGACTGAAATGGGGAGCGGTGGCGCTGACGCTGGCGCTGGCCGTCTCGGCGTGCGGTGGCAACACCGGCGGCACTGGCGGTGCAGCGCCGACTCCGGACGGCCCTGTGCCTGTGGCCCAGGACGTGGTGGTGAAGTCCGACAGCGCGCAGGCGCTGCAGCGCGGAGAGGTCAAGCCGGGCGGCACGCTGCGCGTCGGCATGCTGGCCGCCCCCGAATCCCTCGACCCGGGTGGCGTGGTCAGCCTGCAGGCCTCTTTGATGCACCTGATCTATGACTCGCTGTTCGTCTATGACGAACTCGGGAACGTGACCCCCGAACTGGCCGAATCGATCGAGACCACCGACGGTGGCACGACCTGGATTATGAAGCTCCCGACGGGGGTGAAGTTTCACGACGGCACGGACTTCAACTCTGCTGCGGTCGTGGCCCACCTGAACCGCGTCGGCCGGGAGGGTTCACTCTCGCGTTCTGCAACGGACGTACGCCAGATCGCCAGCATGGAGACCCCCGACGACACGACAGTGAGGTTCGTCCTCAAGAGCTCGAACATGACGTTCCCGAAGATTTTCGTGACTGCCGTGGTGCTTGCGGCCGGCATGGTGCCGTCGCCGACGGCCGTGGAGAAATACGGCGACCAGTTCGGTCTCCACCCAGTCGGCGTGGGTCCGTTCAAGGTGAAGCAGTTCTCCGCCGGTGGTGATGTCGTCCTGGAGCGCAATGAGAACTATCGGGTTCCAGGACAGCCCCTCCTCGACGGCCTGACGTTCGTCGTGGCCGCCGACACCCAGTCCCGTCTGCAGGCGGCCATTGCCGGTGACCTCGACATCGGCTCCACCCAGAACGGTCGCGACCTGGCCGCGGCGACCGATGCCGGCCTGACGTCGCTCTATCAACCCGATGGCACCTTCTTCAACATCATTCTGAACATGGAGAAGCCACCGTTCAACGACCCGAACTTCCGCAAGGCAGTCGCCCACGGCATCGACAACCAGGCCCTGGTCGACGCGGTCTTCGACGGCAAGGCCACGCCGATGTCCGGCTACTTCCCGACGTCGAACCCCTATTACAACGCTGAGGCCGGTTACCCGGCGTACGACCTCGAGGCAGCCAAGCGCCTCGTCGAGGAATACAAGGCCAAGGGCGGCAACCCCGAGTTCACGTTCGTGTCCAACCCGCCGCCGGAATATCAGCGCATCGCCCAACTGGTGCAGCAGATGCTGCAGGAGGCCGGGATGACCGTACACATCCGCATCATCGACCAGCCCACGACGATCACCGAGGCACTGTCCGGCAACTACCAGGCTCAGTTGCGGTTCACCGAGGTCCGGGCCGAGGTCGACATGAACATGCGCACGCTCTACTACGGCACTTCGCGCGGCAATGTGGGTCGCGGCAACGACCCGCGCATGGATCAGATCCTCGACGAACTCACAACGCCGGAGGGTCAGGAGCGGAAGGAAGAGCTGTACGCCGAGATGCAGACCGTCATGGCCAACTGGGTGCCGCACATCCCGCTGGTGGCACACCGCAACGGCTGGTACGTCGGCAAGAATGTCGCGGCCTTCCCCGGCAACAGGCCCGGCATCGGCAATCCCGACTGGCGTCTGGTCGCGCACTCCTGAGGCGTACCCCCAGCGGCCCGCAGGTCACTTCGGTGGCCTGCGGGCTGCTGCGTCGGAGTCAGGTCAGGCTGGGCACCGGGCCGGTGAGCCGCTCCGCGCCGGCCGGACGGCCGGTGATGGCGAGCAGGAGATCGCCGAGGCGGCCGGACACCTCTGGGCCGTCACCCACCACGAGATCGGCGTCCGTCGCCACCAGGCGTACGCCCGCGAACCGCCTGCTCGTCACCCACGGAACCTTCATGCCCCAGAGGTGATGGAAAGCGGCGATCCCGATCGCCGCCGGCACGGGCCGGTCGATCCCGAGGGGCACGGCGATGTCCTGCCCGTGGACCACGAGGTCGGTCCGGATGTTCGCGGGGTGCGCGACCAGAGGGTGTTCCCGGGTGGAGATCGAGCCGCGCAGCTCCTCCAGGATCGCGGGGATGGGCCGTTTCGCGAACTCCTGCGCCAGCCAGCCACCGGTCTCCCACAGGCCGCGCGTGTGCCACAGACCGCGGATCACCGCTGGGATCGTCATGGCCCGCCGGTGCATCGCGACATGGGCTGCCACCTCGCGGACAGTCCATTCGGAGCAGAGTGACGCGGCTGCCCATTGGGTCTCATCGAGTTGCTCCAGCATCGCGACGAAGCTGCGGCGCTCGGTTGCGATCTGGTCCCATAGCTCAGCGCTCATGTCGTCCTCCGATTTGGTAAAAGACTTTGACCAAATTATCCTGCGGTTATGGCAGCTGGGCAAGAGCCGGCCGAAGATCTGGGGCTGGCCGTTCTGATGTTCATCTCCTATCGGGCGATGGAGACGCAGATTCTCGACGCCGTGCGGGAGGCGGGCTTTCCGATCACGGTCGCCCAGGCCCGCGTCGCCGCGCGGATCAACGAAGACGGCTCGCGCCTCACCGAACTGGCCGAAGCCGCTCAGATGACCAAGCAGAACGCCGGCTTCATCGTGGGCCAGTTGCTCGACCAGGGCTATGTCGAGCGGGTTCCCGACCCCCGCGACGCGCGCGCCAAGCTGATCCGGATCACCGCGCTCGGTGATCGCGTACGCCGGCTCGCCCGCGACACCGAGTTGCGCGTCGAGGCCGAATGGCTGGAGGTGCTGGGGGAGAGCGGCGCTGCCAACCTGCGTACGGCACTCGAGACTCTCCGAACGGTGACCGATCCCTATCGGTGAGTGCTCGGTCGGGGTGGTCGAAGAAATGTCGACCCGCATGGATACGGTTGTGGGCGAACTCGAACCACAAGGGGGAACACCATGAAGCTCAGCCACCTGCCCATCCGCCTCGCCGCGGGCGCCTTCTTCCTGAACGCCGGCGTCTCCAAGCTGGGCATGCCCGAGGAGCAGGCCGCCGGCATGCGCCAGATGGCCGCCGGAGGCGTGCCGATGCTGGAGAAGGTCGACGACAAGACCTTCGCCAAGGCACTCCCGGCTGCGGAGATCGGCATCGGCAGCGCGCTGCTGCTGCCGTTCGTGCCGTCGGCCCTCGCGGGTGCGGCTCTCACCGCCTTCAGCGCCGGTCTGGTGACGATGTATCTCAAGACCCCCGGCATGACCCAGGAAGACGGCATCCGCCCGACCGAGCAGGGGACCGCGGTCGCCAAGGACATCGCTTTCCTCGGCATCGGGGCCACCCTCGTGCTCGACGGTCTCTTCGGTGGCCGTCGCCGCAAGTCGCGCAGGGCTGCCGGCAACTGAGTCCCAGCGGCGGCGTGGGGATGTGATCAGGGACACTGCGACGGTTGCCTGAACAGGGCGCATGATGAAGTCATGAGCTCCACCTCCGGCGCCGTGCTCCAGGCCGCCAGGCCAGCGCTCGCGTTGGCTGCCCTGGGCATCGTGTTCGGTGACATCGGCACCAGCCCGCTGTATTCGATGCAGACGGTGTTCTCCATCGAACACAACCAGGTCAAGCCGATCCCCATCGATGTCTATGGCGTTATCTCGTCGGTGTTCTGGGCCCTCATCCTGATCGTCACGGTCAAATATGTGGCACTGGTCATGCGGGCCGACAACGACGGTGAGGGCGGCATTCTGTCGCTGGTCGCGCTGCTCCTGCGTACGCTTGTCAGTATTGTGAACGACAACGTCCCCCACGTGCGGCACGTCGACCGGGTGACCGTGAACGACCTCGGGTCCGGACCGTCATCATGGGCGCGCGCCTGGAGTTCTGAGGGGTCCTGCCCTGAGGACGAAGGGGCAAGAACTCAGGTAGTTCTTGGCTGATAACCCAGCAGATCACGATTCGGTCACGCATAGTTATGGGGAGGCGCTCCGCGTCCCCCGGATCCCCCCGCAGCGGCTTGCACCCGCTGAGCAGAGGGCGATGACCAGTGGTTGACATCCTCCCGCTGGCCAACGCACCCGGTGGGAAGGCGGCCTTGTCCCCCAGGCCGCCTTCCCCCCGGATGAAACCCCGGACCCTTGCGAAATGCGCCAAAACCGCGTGAAATCAAGGGTTGACGGCGAAAAAAACGGCGTGTCGGCTGTGCGGAATAGTGTCCTCTCCTAGTCTGACCCGTACGGGAAGCTCTTCAAGCAAAGGAAAACGATGACCAAGAAGGAACTCCTGGAAGCCATGGCCGGCGAGGCCGGTATCAGCCAGGCCGATGCAGACAAGGCGCTCGGCGCTCTGGTGTCGGCTGTGACTGCTGCCGTTGCCAAGGGCGATCGCGTCGCGATCCCCGGCCTGGGGACCTTCGAGCGCCGTGAGCGCTCCGCGCGCACCGGCCGCAACCCGCAGACCGGTGAAGAGATCCAGATCGCCGCGACCAGCGCCCCCGGTTTCAAGCCGGCCGCCCAGTTCAAGGCGACCGTCGCCGGCAAGTGACCTCCGGCCCCACAGCTCGAACGCCCACAGCCCTCGGCTGTGGGCGTTCGTGGTTTCGTGAGAACGCTCTGACCAGCCAGCAAGACGTCACTTCCGCGGGCGGGCGCAGGGGGCAGGAACGCGGCAGGATTACGCTCTGGTAACCAACTGCCGATTGAGGTTGCTCCCAGGCGAACCCAAGGGGTCTCCGGGGTTACAGTGCAGTCGGTTCGGGCGATTCCGTCGGGCTCGTACACCCTCATCGAGGAGGCAATCCAAGTGAACATCCGCAAGTCTCTGCTTGTCGCTCCCGCGCTTCTCGGCGCAGCCGCACTGGCCCTGTCCAGCTGCGCTCAGCCGCCGTCCCCGACCTCGGGAGCCACACCCGGCAGCGCCTCCGGCAACACCGCCGCTGCCGGTGGCTCCGGCGAGTTCAAGGCCTGCATGGTTTCCGATGCGGGCGGCTTCGACGACAAGTCGTTCAACCAGACGTCCTACAAGGGCCTGACCGATGCCAAGAGCCAGCTCGGCATCGAGATCGGTCAGGTCGAGTCGTCCAACACGGCCGACTTCGCCAAGAACATCCAGTCGATGGTCGACGCCAACTGCAACATCATTGTCACGGTCGGCTTCCTGCTGTCGGACGACACGATGGCCGCGGCGAAGGCGAATCCCAACATCGAGTTCGCCATCGTCGATGACAACCCCGAGGGCGCGGCCGAGGTCGCGAACCTCAAGCCGCTCGTGTTCAACACCGCCGAGTCGTCCTTCATGGCCGGCTATCTCGCGGCCTCCCAGACCCAGACGGGCAAGGTCGGCACCTTCGGCGGCATGAAGATCCCGACCGTGACCATCTTCATGGACGGCTTCGCCCAGGGCGTGAACTATCACAACCAGCAGAAGAACACGTCTGTCCAGGTTGTCGGTTGGGATGCGGGTCGCCAGGACGGCCAGTTCGTGCCGCAGCCGAACCCGTTCGAGAACGTGGCGGGTGGCCTCCAGACTGCTCAGAACCTGACGTCGCAGGGTGCGGACATTCTCTTCCCGGTGGCCGGTCCGGCCGGTGAAGGCGCCCTCCAGGCCGCGAAGGCGAGCGGTGGCAACGTCAACGCCATCTGGGTCGACACCGATGGCTGTGAGTCGGCTTCGGAATATTGCGCCAACATCATGACCTCGGTCTACAAGGGCATGGACGTGGCGGTGTTCGATGCGATCAAGGCCGCCAAGGACGGCCAGTTCTCCAACGAGCCGTTCGTCGGCACCCTGGCCAATGACGGCACCGGCCTGTCGCCGTTCCACGAATTCGACGGCAAGGTCTCGGCCGAGACCAAGTCGGAGCTCGAGAAGATCCGCGCTGACATCGAGGCGGGCACCATCAAGATCGAGTCGACGAGCCAGCCGAAGAGCTGATCTCGTCAACCGGCCCGGCGTGCAGGGGAATCCCCTGTACGCCGGGTCGATCACCCTCTGCACGCGAGGATCCGTATGCCAGTCAAGGAAGCGGCGGCCGATCTGCGGCTCGTCGGAATCACCAAACGCTTCGGCTCCCTGGTCGCCAACGACGCGATCGACCTCACCATCCGTCCCGGCGAGATCCACTGTCTGCTCGGCGAGAACGGTGCCGGCAAGTCCACGCTGATGAATGTGCTCTACGGGCTGCTGCAGCCCGACGAGGGCGAGATCCTTGTCGGCGAGACCCCGCTGAAGGTGGGCAACCCCAAGCAGGCCATGGCCGCCGGCATCGGCATGGTCCACCAACACTTCATGCTCGTCGACGTCTTCACCGTGGCCGAGAACATCGCGCTCGGTCGCGAGCAGGGCCCCCTGGGCATTCTTGATCGCGGCGCCGCCCGCTCCCTGGTGTCCGACCTGGCCAAGCGCTATCGCTTCGATGTGGATCCGGATGCTGTGGTGGAAGACCTGCCGGTGGGCGTACAGCAGCGGGTGGAGATCATCAAGGCGCTCGCCAACGATGCGACCTACCTGGTCTTCGACGAACCCACCGCCGTCCTGACTCCGCAGGAGATCGACGAACTCATGGCGGTGATGCAGTCGCTGCGCGACGAGGGTCGCGCCATCGTCTTCATCACCCACAAACTCCGCGAGGTGCGGGCCATCGCGGACCGGATCACCGTCATCCGTCGCGGGGCCGTCGTCGGCGAGGCCGAACCCGGCGCGACCGAGGCCGAACTGGCCGAAATGATGGTCGGCCGGGCCGTCCAGCTCACGGTCGACAAGGAACCCGCCAAGCCCGGTGACTCGCGCCTGGTGGTGGACGGGCTGCGCGTGCTCAGCCCGGGCGGCTCCGTCGTGGTCGACGACCTCAGCGTCGAGGTCAGCGGTGGCGAGATCCTGTGCGTCGCCGGGGTGCAGGGCAACGGGCAGACCGAGCTGGCCGAGGCGCTGCTCGGAATCACCCCCGTCAGCGGCGGAAAGATCACGCTCGACGGCAAGGACATCACGCGCTACAACCCCAAGCAGACCCTCGATGCGGGCATCGGCTTCGTGCCCGAGGACCGCAAGCACGACGGCTTCGTCGGCACATTCTCGGTCGCCGAGAACCTGGTGCTCAACACGTTCGACGAGAAGCCGTACGCCAAGGGGCTCTCCCTGGACCTGCCCCTCATCCGCCGGCACGCGGAGGAGAAAGTCAAGGAGTTCGACATCCGAACCCAGTCGATCTCCAGCCCCGTCGGCTCCCTGTCGGGCGGCAACCAGCAGAAGGTCGTGCTGGCGCGCGAGCTGTCACGCCCGCTGGCCCTGCTCGTGGCGTCCCAGCCGACGCGCGGCGTCGATGTCGGCGCGATCGAGTTCCTGCACGAGCGGATCGTGGCCGAGCGCGACCGGGGCACCGCCGTCCTGATCGTGTCCACCGAGCTCGATGAGGTCGCGGCTCTGGCCGACCGCATCGCCGTGATGTATCGCGGGCGCATCGTCGGTGTCGTTCCCCCCGACACGTCCCGCGAAGCGCTCGGTCTGATGATGGCGGGCGTACCGGAATCGGAAGCCCTCGCCCAGACCGCCACGCCCAACCCGAAGGACCTGCGATGACTCAATCAGCGGCGACACCGCCCGCCGCGCGGTCGTTCTGGCGCCGACCCGCCATCCCGTGGGCCGAAATCGTGACCACGCTCGTGGCGTTCGTCCTGGCGTTTTTCGTCGGCGCGATCCTCATGATCGTGTCCGATGCCGACGTGGCGGCGAAGTGGGCGTACTTCTTCGCCCAGCCCGGAGACGCTCTGGCCGCCTCCTGGGAGAAGGTCTCCGGCGCCTATTCCGCACTGCTCGTCGGCTCGCTCGGAGGGTGGGGCCCGATCACCGAAACCACCGCCCAGGCAGCTCCGCTGATCTGCGCGGGACTGGGCGTGGGACTCGCATTCCGCGCCGGCCTGTTCAACATCGGTGCCCAGGGCCAGGCGATCTGGGGCGCGATCCTGGCGGCCTATGTGGGCTTCACCTGGCATCTCCCGCCGGTGCTGCACCTCATCGTCGCCATCACCATCGGCGTCCTGGGCGGCGCGATCTGGGGCGGGATCGTCGGCTGGCTCAAGGCTCGCGCCGGAGCCCACGAGGTCATCGTCACGATCATGATGAACTACATCGCGGTCGGCCTGCTCGCCTGGTTGCTCACGACCACCGCCTTCCAGCGGCCCGGTCGCGCCGACCCGATCTCGCCCGTCGTCGACTGGAACGCGACCCTGCCCCGCATCGAGGGTAGCCGCCTTCACCTGGGCTTCCTGATCGCCCTGCTCGCGGCGGTCTTCGTCTGGTGGCTGCTCGACCGCTCGACGATCGGCTTCGCGATCCGCGCCGTCGGCGCCAACCCCCATGCCGCCGCCACGGCCGGCATGAGCGTGGGGCGCACGACCGTGATCACCATGACCGTGGCCGGTGCCCTGGCAGGTCTCGCCGGCGTGCAGTTCGCGCTCGGCCCGAGTGTGCTGGGTACGCCGGTTCCGCTCTCGGCCGGCCTGGTCGGCACGGTCGGTTTCGATGCCATCACCGTGGCGCTGCTCGGTCGGTCGCGGCCGTTCGGCACGGTCCTGGCCGGGTTGCTGTTCGGCGGCCTGCACGCCGGTGGTCTGGCGATGCAGTCCATGGCCGGCACGCCGCTCACCCTCACCACGGTGCTGCAGGCCCTCATCGTCCTCTTCGTCGCAGCACCCGGCCTGGTGCGGACGCTCGTCCCCATCCTCAAGGGCCGCCGCGTGCGGTCGCTCACCGGCAGCGCGCAGACAGGAGCTCTCTCGTGACCGACTCGCACGAGCCCTGGCCGACCCAACCGGGTGCCAACAAGCAGCCGGCCGAAGCCGCCGAACCACCCGGGATGGGCGAGCAGATCGCGCCCGAGCCGCACACGCCCGAGAAGGCCGAATCGCGGGCGGCGCGCAGCCAGCGCCTGTCCACCTCCGCCCTGATCCTCGTGGTGGGCGCGCTGCTGCTGGTGCTGACGTTCTCCACCTCGGGCACCGCCCGCTTCGCGCTGTCCAATGCCTTCGACGAAGTGCAGCTCCCGACCGTGGGGTTGCCCGGCCTGCCGGTCGTGCTGATCAGCGCTCTGGCCTGCATCGGAGCCGGCATCGGGTTGATCTCGGGACGCCTGTCGGGCCGGCTGCCGGCCCTGGCCGGGACGATCGCGGGCATCGCGGTCGTGCTCGGCTTCCTCACGTGGGCCGCCGCCGGTCGGGACCTTCCTTTCCCGGTGTCCAACCAGTTCAACGGCACGCTGTCGCTGGCGACACCGCTGATCCTGGGGGCGCTGGCCGGCGTGCTCTGCGAGCGCTCCGGCGTCGTCAACGTCGCCATCGAGGGCCAGTTCCTCACAGCCGCCTTCGCCGCGGCGGTCGTCGGCTCGGTCACCAAGTCGATCCCGGCGGCCCTCATCGCCGCCGTCCTCGCGGGCATGCTGATGGGTGCGATGCTGGCGCTGTTCGCGATCAAATATCTGGTCGACCAGGTCGTTCTGGGCGTCGTGATCAACCTGTTCGCGGCCGGTCTGACGGGGTTCCTTTTCGACCAATTGGTCCAGCCCAATTCCCGGGAGCTCAACGCGTCGCCGATCATGTCGCAGCTGCCGATCCCGTTGCTGTCGGACATCCCGTTCTTCGGGCCGATCCTGTTCAAGCAGACGATCCTGGCCTATCTGGCCGTGGTGTCGGTCATCGTCGTGTGGTTCCTGCTCTATCGCACGAAGTGGGGCCTGCGGGTCAGGGCCGTGGGGGAGCACCCCGAAGCTGCCGACACGGTCGGCATCCGCGTACGCGCGACGCGCTGGTCGGCCGTGCTCGTCGGCGGCATCTTCGCAGGGCTGGGCGGTGCGTTCTTCACGATCGGGTCCACGGGCGCCTTCTCCAAGGACCTCACCGTCGGCAACGGCTTCATCGCCCTGGCCGCGCTGATCATGGGCCGCTGGCATCCGATCTGGGCCACGGTCATGGCGCTGTTCTTCGGTTTCGTCACCCAGATGGCGTCGCAGTTGCAGACGTTGTCGACCCCGGTGCCGAGCCAGTTCCTGCTCGTGCTTCCCTATGTCGCAACGATCATCGCGGTCGCCGGCCTCGTCGGGCGCGTGCGTGCCCCGGCCGCCGACGGCGTCCCGTACACCAAACCGTGAGGTGAGCCGTGTCCGAACAGACCGCAGCGCGTTTCCCCACCATCTATCTGACCCACGGCGGCGGGCCGTGCTTCTTCATGGACTGGGATCCCGCCGACACCTGGGACGGCCTGCGGACCGGTCTGGAATCCATTCGGACCCTGCTGCCCGCACCGCCGAAGGCCATCGTCTGCATCACCGCCCATTGGGAGGAGACACCGATCGCGGTCGAGACGGGGGAGCGGCCGGAGCTGGTGTTCGACTACTACGGATTCCCGCCCCACACCTATGAGCTGACTTATCCGGCCCCCGGGGACCCGGTGTTGGCGGCGCGCGTCGTGGAGCTCCTCACGGGCGCCGGGATCGCCGCGCAGCCCGCCAACCGCGGCTGGGACCACGGCGTCTTCGTGCCGCTCAAGGTCGCGTACCCCGAGGCCGAGATCCCGCTGGTCGCCGTATCGCTGCAGGCCGGACTCGACCCGGCCGCCCACCTGGCGATGGGAGCCGCGCTCGCGCCCTTGCGTGACGAGGGCGTACTCCTCATCGGCAGCGGCTCCAGCTTCCACAACCTCCGGGCCTGGGGACCGGTGGGAGCGGCCTCCGCCAAGGAGTTCGACGACTGGCTGCAGGATGTCCTGCCCGCTGGCGGCGAGCGGCGGGCTCGCGAGCTCCGGGACTGGTCCGGAGCGCCCGGCGCACGAGTCGCCCACCCCCGCGAGGAACACCTGTTGCCGCTCCACGTCGTGGCCGGCGCCGCAGGTGACGAGCCCGGCCGGGCGTTCCTCGACGAGCCGGTCATGGGCATGCAGATGTCGTGCTGGATCTTCGGGGAGTCGGCGTGAAGTTCGACCTGGACGACCTGCCCGGGTCGTTCGACTGGGACGCGCTGCGGGCAGCCGCCCGGGAGGCGTGCGCCAGGGCGTACGCCCCCTATTCGAACTTTCCCGTCGGAGCCGCTGCTCTCGTCGACGACCGGCGCATCGTCGTCGGCTGCAACGTGGAGAACGCCTCCTATGGCGTCGGGCTGTGCGCCGAATGTGGCCTGGTCTCGGCTCTCCACGCGACGGGCGGAGGCCGACTGGTGGCCTTCGCGTGCGTCGATGCGACCGGCGCGGCCCTGATGCCCTGTGGCCGCTGTCGCCAGCTGCTGTGGGAGCACGGTGGAGCGCGGCTCATGGTGGACACGCCGGAAGGCATCCTCCCCATGACGGCCGTGTTGCCCCAGGCCTTCGGTGGCGACGATCTGGATCGCGTGGCGGCTGCCCGGGAGGTCTGAAACACGCCTTCGAGTGGCCGGTCAGTTTTCTATAAGCTTTGATTAATTACGAAAAAAGCGTGTAATTAAAATATGGCATCCTCGGCGGCTGAAACCCATGCAGCCGTGCGCGAAGCTATTTCTGTCGCACCGAAGCGACGCGCGCTCGGCACGTTCCTGCTGAACACCATCAGCAGCACCGATCACAAGGTGATCGGGCGGCTCTATCTGGGCACGTCGTTCCTGTACTTCATGGTCGGCGGGGTGATGGCCCTCACGATCCGGGCGGAGCTGGCGTTCCCCGGCATGCAATTCGTGGAGCGCAACGTCTTCAACCAGTTGTTCACCAACCACGGCACGATCATGTTGCTGCTGTTCGCGACGCCCCTGTTCGCGGGCTTCGCCAACATGATCATGCCGATCCAGATCGGGGCGCCGGACGTGGCGTTCCCGCGCCTGAACGCGTTCTCCTACTGGCTCTATTTCGTCGGCGGGCTCATTGTCATGTCCGGCTGGCTGACGGCCGAGGGGCCGGCCGCCTTCGGGTGGTTCGCCTATGTGCCCCTGTCGAACGAAGTCCACAATCCGGGGATCGGCGGTGACCTCTGGCTGATGGGTCTCTATCTGGTCGGCCTGTCGTCCATCCTCGGCGCGGTCAACTTCGTCAC
Organism: Propionibacteriaceae bacterium ZF39; assembly: GCA_039565995.1. Taxonomy (GTDB): domain Bacteria; phylum Actinomycetota; class Actinomycetes; order Propionibacteriales; family Propionibacteriaceae; genus Enemella; species Enemella fulvus. The sequence goes on from CP154795.1 coordinate 1,246,919, forward strand.
CACCATCGCGTGCCTGCGGGCCCCGGGTATGACCATGTTCCGCATGTCCATCTTCACCTGGAACATCCTGGTGACCTCGCTGATGGTGCTCGTTGTCTTCCCGGTCCTCGGTGCGGCGCTGCTCGTGCTCGAGGCGGACCGGCGACTCGGGACCCACGTCTTCGATCCCGCCAACGGTGGGCCGATCCTGTGGCAGCACCTGTTCTGGTTCTTCGGTCACCCCGAGGTCTATGTCGTGGCGATTCCCTTCTTCGGGATCATCACCGAGATTATCCCCGTGTTCAGCCGCAAGCCCGTGTTCGGCTACATCGGACTGGTGGGCGCGACTTTCGGGATCGCCGCCTTGTCGATGGCCGTCTGGGCCCATCACATGTTCGCCACGGGAGCGATCTCCCTGCCGTTCTTCGCTTTCATGAGCTATCTCATCGCGATTCCGACCGGGGTGAAATTCTTCAACTGGATCGGCACGATGTGGCGCGGGTCGCTGAGTTTCGACACGCCGATGCTCTGGGCTGCGGGATTCCTGACCACGTTCCTGTTCGGTGGCCTGACCGGGATCATGCTGGCGAGCCCGCCGCTGGACTTCCAGGTGACGGATACCTATTTCGTCGTGGCCCATTTCCACTATGTGCTGTTCGGCACGGTGGTGTTCGCGATGTTCGGCGGCTTCTATTTCTGGTGGCCGAAGATGACCGGGCGCATGCTCAACGAGACCTGGGGCAAGGTCCATTTCTGGATGGTGTTCCTCGGCTTCCACACGACCTTCCTCGTGCAGCACTGGCTGGGTGTTGAGGGCATGCCGCGTCGGTACGCCGACTATCTCCCCCAATGAGGGCTTCACCACGCTCAACCAGGTCTCGACCGTGGGTGCGGCGATCCTCGGGTTGTCGATGATTCCGTTCGCGTACGCCATCTGGCGCTCGGTGAGGGTCCCCCGTGGTCTCGAGGATCCGTGGGGTTGGGGCCGGTCCCTGGAGTGGGCGACCACCTCTCCGCCGCCGCGGGCCAACTTCCACCGCCTGCCGGCGATCCGGTCCGAGTCGCCCGCCTTCGACAAACATCACCCCGAATTCACTTCACCTGATGTCTATGAGGGCTTCAGGCATATCACCGGGCCGACCGGAGCGACTGAGGGATTGGCGCTCGCAGGACGGATTCGCCCTCCGGCGCCGTTACGTTCGGGTCTGCCGCGGTGGGGAGCTGCTCAGGTGTTTGCGGCCCCATTCAGCTTGCCCTCCCGCGGCGCGGGCGTACCAACACTGCCGAGCCGGCCCGAAACGTGTAATCGCGGGTGAAAAGCCGTCATCCAGCTTGTCAGCGGGAGCTGGAGAGGTTGGCGGGAGCTGAAGAGCGATACTGAAGCTCAAGCCGGGCAAAACGTTGGCCAGGGCACCGGCAATCACGCAGTGCGGCAGGTGGGTTGCTGCGACGCGCCGGGGCGGGAGCGCGGACTCGCCAATCGGCACGAGTACGCAGGAGACGCGCGGTGTCGGGTCGGAAGTCGTGCCATGTGCCACGCCGGATCCGGCCGCCGGAGTGTCGGCTCTCCTTCGGCCCCTCGGGCTCCGCTCCGCAGGGCTCAGTCGGTCTCGGCGGCGACATGCTCCCGTGGTACGGCGGTCAGCAGGACGACGGAGTCTTCGATCGCGTGGAGCGAATGGCGCTCCCTGGGGATCTCGATCAGGTCGCCGGTGCGGCCCTGCACGTTCCCCATGTCCCATTCGAGCGACAAGCGACCCTTGATGACGTGGAGCGTCGCCTCGCCGGGTGAATCGTGCTCCGCCAACGAGCTGTCCACCAGGAGGGCGATGAGGGTCTGGCGCATGATGTGGTCGTGGCCTCCGACCACCGTCCGGGCGCTGCGCCGGGCTCGGCTTCCGCCGGCGTCGGCGAGGAGTTCTTCGGACAGCTGGGCCAGCGAAATCGGATCGATCATGGTGCCCCCTCCGGGGTGTCGAACGGGTGAATTTATAACTTTAAATCCGTTTCAAACGTAACCCGTGGTTCGGACTCCCGCAATGGCTCCGCGGTCAGTGTCCGTGGCCCTCCAACAGCTCCCGGAGCACAACCGCTTGGTTGTGCTCGGAATCCTTGGCGCCGAAAACAAGGGTCAGTACGCCGTGTTCGTCATGGAGTTCCCGCAGCGTCTCCATCGCGTCCGAGCCGTTCAATTCGCTGCGATAGCGCTTCGCGAATTCCTCGAACTTCTCGGGGTCGTGTCCGAACCATTTCCGCAGTTCGGTCGAGGGCCCCGCTTCCTTGAGCCATTCGTCGATGGCAGCCGCCTCCTTGGTGACGCCCCTCGGCCAGACCCGGTCGACCAACACCCGGAAACCGTCGGCCTTGGCGGCATCGTCATAGACGCGCTTGATGCGGACCTCGTGTTTGCTGCTCATCGATCAAGGCTACGCGTCGGCCGAAGGCGGAGGGGGAGCGCGCCGGGCCCCGCGGTCGCGTACGGAACAATGGCACCCATGGCTCTTGAACCGCATGTCATCCATGCCCTGCCCAAAGTGGCGCTGCACGATCACCTGGACGGTGGCGTACGCCCCCAGACGCTTCTCGACATCGCTGCCGAGGTGGGGCACACCCTTCCTGCGGGCGACGCCGAATCACTGGGTGACTGGTTCTTCGAGGCGGCCGACTCCGGCACGCTGGTGCGTTATCTGGAGACGTTCGACCACACCATCGCCGTCATGCAGCGGGCGGAGGACCTGCGGCGGATTGCGCGGGAGTTCGTCGAGGACCAGGCGGCGGACGGCGTTGTGTACGCGGAGGCGCGCTGGGCGCCGGAGCAGCACCTCGCCGGCGGCCTGAGCCTGTCCGAGGCCGTCGAAGCCGTGCGCGACGGTCTCGCGGAGGGGATGATCGCCGCCTCCAATGCAGGCCAGACGATCGTCGCCCGCCAGATCGTCAGCGCCATGCGCCAGAACGACCGTGGCCTCGAGATCGCCGAGTTGGCCGTAGCTCACCGACGCGATCTGGTCGGAGGATTCGACATCGCCGGGCCCGAGCTGGGTTTCCCGCCCGAGCGCCTCGGTGAGGCCTTCCGATACTTGCAGCGCCACAACCTGCCCTACACGATCCATGCCGGGGAGGCGGATGGGCTGGAGTCGATCTGGCAGGCCGTCCAGCTCATGCGGGCCGACCGGATCGGCCACGGAGTGCGGATCATCGATGACGTCGAACCCGGGGACCACGGCGAGTGGCGGGTGGGTGAGCTTGCGGCGTACATCCGGGATCGGCGGATCGCTCTCGAGGTCTGCCCGACCTCGAACCTCCAGACGGGCATTGCTCCGACGTACGCCCAACACCCCTTCGGCGTCCTCGACCAACTGGGCTTCACCCTCACCGTGTCGTGTGACAACCGGTTGATGAGCGGCACCACGCTGACCGAGGAGTTCACCCATCTCAGCTCGGCGTTCGGCTATGGGGTGGACGACCTCTATCGCTTCACGTTGAATGCGCTCGACGCAGCGTTCCTGTCCGGTCCGGAGCGCGCCAACCTGCAGCGGGACGTGGTCGACCCGGCGTACATGCTGGTGAACTGAGGATCTCCGTAATCCGCGCCGACGACGGGGATCGCGGCCGGGGGGTAGTGCAAAACCCGGATGGGTATGGGTAGGCTCGGGGTCCGTCAGGACTCGAGGGCTTGCGCGGCGGAGCGTAGCTCCGCCTTATGCCAAGGAGGCGTCATGGGACTGGGCAAGGTGATGTTGGGCTATCCGGTTTTCCGGCAGCTCATCAGCGGTGACTTCCTGGGCCGTGGCCCAGCGGTGACCAGCCCGAAGACCAAGGAGATCACGGCGCGGACCGACGAGGCCGACTCCGTCGCGCGGAGCGTGTGCCCCTATTGCGCGGTGGGCTGCGGCCAGCGGGTCTTCGTCAAGGACGGCAAGGTCATCCAGATCGAGGGTGACAAGGATTCGCCGATCTCCCGCGGTCGCCTCTGCCCCAAGGGCTCGGCCAGTGAACAGCTCGTCAACGCGCCCAACCGCGTGACCCAGGTGCTCTATCGCAAGCCCCACGCCAAGGAATGGGAGCGTCTCGACCGCGACCAGGCGATCGACATGATCGCCGATCGGTTCCTCGAGGCCCGCGCCCATGACTACCAGGACACCGACGACCAGGGCCGGCTGCTCAACCGCACGATGAAGATCGCGGCACTGGGCGGGGCCACGCTGGACAACGAAGAGAACTACATCATCAAGAAGTTGTTCACGGCCGCCGGAGCTATTCAGATCGAGAACCAGGCCCGGATATGACACTCCGCCACGGTTCCCAGTCTGGGAGCCTCGTTCGGGCGTGGCGGCGCCACCCAGCCGGTGCAGGATCTCGCCAACTCTGACTGCATCATCATCCAGGGATCCAACTTCGCCGAAGCACATCCGGTGGGGTTCCAGTGGGTGACCGAGGCGAAGCTGCGCGGTGCGCGGGTGATCCATATCGATCCCCGGTTCACGCGGACTTCGTCCCAGGCCGACCGGCACTTCCCGATCCGGATCGGGTCGGACATCGTGCTGCTCGGTGCGCTGATCAACCACGTGCTCAGCAACGAGCTCTACTTCCACGACTACGTGCTGCACTACACCAATGCGGCCACGATCGTGAACGAGAAGTTCGCGGACACCGAGGACTTGGATGGCTTCTTCTCCGGGTTCGACGAGAACCTGAAGGCCTATGACACGTCCAGTTGGGCGTACGCCGAGCCGGACGACCGGAGCGACGGCATCGACTCTCCCGGCACCGACAACGGCCAGAAGCAGTCGGAGGCCTCGCTCGGCCACACGCTCGGAGCCGGGGGCGCGCCGCTCGACCACCCGCGGGTGATGCGCGACGAGACCCTGACCGACCCCAATTGTGTGTTCCAGTTGCTCAAGAAGCATTTCCAGCGCTACACGCCGGAGATGGTGACAGAGGTCTGCGGCATCAGTGTCGACGACTTCAACTACATCGCCGAATCCCTGGTCCAGAACTCGGGCCGCGAGCGCACCACCGCGTGGTGTTACGCCGTGGGATGGACCCAGCACTCGGCGGGTGCGCAGATGATCCGGACGTCCGCGATCCTGCAGCTCCTGATGGGCAACATGGGCCGCCCCGGTGGCGGCATCATGGCGCTGCGCGGTCATGCCTCGATCCAGGGATCGACCGACATCCCGACGCTCTACAACCTGCTGCCCGGCTATCTGCCGATGCCCATGGTGGGGGAGCACGACACACTGGCTGAATACATCAACGCCGCCGGGTCGAAGGAGATGAAGGGCTTCTGGGCCAACGCCGATGCCTACACCGTCAGCCTCCTGAAGGCCTGGTTCGGTGACAAGGCGACAGCCGAGAACGACTACTGCTATGACTGGCTACCCCGCCTGTCGGGCGCCCACGGCACCTATCAGACGGTGCTGTCGATGCTCGACGGCGGAGTGGACGGCTACTTCGTGCTGGGTCAGAACCCGGCCGTGGCCTCCGCCCACTCGCGCATCCAGCGCAAGGCGCTCGCCAAGCTCAAGTGGCTGGTCGTCAAGGACCTCCGCCTGATCGAGACCGCGACCTTCTGGAAGGACTCGGCGGAGATCTCCACCGGCGAGATGGTGACCGAGGACATCGCGACCGAGGTCTTCTTCATGCCGGCGGCGACCCACGTCGAGAAGGCGGGCACGTTCACCCAGACCCAGCGGATGGTTCAGTGGCGCGAGAAGGCGCTGGATCCGCCGGGTGAGTGCCAGGCCGACCTCGAGTTCTTCTGGGAGCTCGGCAACAAGATCCGCGAGAAGCTGGCCGGCTCGACCGACCCGCGCGACCAGGCCCTGCTCAACATCACGTGGGACTATCCGCTCGATGAGCACGGCGAGGTCGATCCGGAATACATCCTCCAGGAGATCAACGGACGCTTCGTCGGCGGCGAGCGCGACGGCGAACTGCTGTCGAACTTCAACCAGATGAAGGCCGACGGATCGACCTCGGGTGGCTGCTGGATCTACACGGGCATCTATGCCGACGGCATCAATCATGCGAATCGGCGCCCCGGTCCGGAGGAACGCGACGAGATGGCGCTCGGCTGGGCGTGGGCCTGGCCGGCCAACCGACGCATCCTCTACAACCGGGCCTCCGCCGATCCGGACGGCAAGCCGTGGAGCGAGCGCAAGAAGTTGACCTGGTGGGACCCCGAACAGGGGCAGTGGGTCGGGCCCGATGTGCCCGACTTCCCGCTGACGCTCGCCCCCGGCACGAAGGCGCCGGCGGGCGCCACCGGTCCGGCGGCGCTGGAAGGTGATGACGCGTTCATCATGCAGGCCGACGGGAAGGGCTGGCTGTTCGCGCCGAGTGGGCTGGTCGACGGTCCCTTGCCGACTCACTATGAGCCGGCCGAGTCGCCCGTGGTCAACCCGCTCTATGGCGTGCAGGCCAACCCGACCAGGGAGTCGTTCTCGCGGCCCGACAACCGGATGGTCAACAACCGGAAGGCGGCCGAGGTCTATCCCTATGTGTTCACGACCTATCGACTGACCGAACACCACACGGCCGGTGGCATGAGCCGCTTCCTGCCCTATCTGTCGGAGTTGCAGCCGGAGATGTTCTGTGAGATCTCCCAGGCGCTGGCCGATGAGCGGGGTCTGGAGAACGGCGGCTGGGCGACGCTGATCAGCCCGCGCGGTGCGATCGAGGCGCGGGTCCTGGTCACCGACCGGGTGGTGCCGGTGACGTCCGGTGGACGCACCGTCCATCAGATCGGCCTGCCCTATCACTGGGCGGTCGGCGACCGGGCAGTGGTGACCGGCGACGCGGCCAATGACCTGCTGGGCATCGTGCTCGACCCGAACGTGATGATCCAGGAGTCCAAGGTCGGCATGTGCGACATCCAGCCGGGGCGCAGGCCCCAGGGCAAGAAGGTGCTGGATCTGGTGGCGGACTATCTCGACCGATCCGGACTCGAGCCCAAGGGCGCGGTCACGACCGGTCAGCCGCAGGCGGACGCACCCATCGCGACTGCTGAGCGTACCCCTGAGGAGGCGTGATGGGATTCTGGCGCCAGCAACTGTTCGGCCCCACCGACCCGGCCCGCGATGCGGCCTGGGATGACAAGCCGAAGCGCAAGGGCTTCTTCACCGACACGTCGATCTGCATCGGCTGCAAGGCCTGTGAAGTTGCGTGCAAGGAATGGAACCGGGTCCCCACCCGGATGCCGAGCCCGGCCAACCGGCATGGCCTGGTCAAGGGCATGACGGCCGAGTCCTATGACAACTCCGGTCACCTGGGTGCGGACACGTGGCGACATGTCGCGTTCATCGAGCAGGGCCCCGACCAGCTCGAACGGGCCCGTGCGACGGGAGCGGCGACGGTCAGCCTGGGCATGCCCAGCGTCCGCAGCAAGGACTCCTCGGTCGGTGGTGCTTCCGACAACGGTCCGCTGATCGGCTCAGGTGGCGTCGCCACCCTGGCGCCGACCGAAGAGGGCCTGACGGCGAGCCCGGACCTGCCGCCGGTGCGCTGGCTGATGAGCTCGGATGTCTGCAAGCACTGCACCCACGCGGGCTGTCTCGATGTGTGCCCCACGGGTGCGCTGTTCCGGACCGAGTTCGGCACGGTCGTCGTCCAGGCCGACGTCTGCAACGGCTGCGGCTATTGCGTGAGCGCCTGCCCGTTCGGCGTGATCGGCCGCCGGTCGAACGGCGTGGTCGAGTTGGGAGACGGTACGCAGGGTCTGCCGGTCAATCCCGGTGTCGCCCAGAAGTGCACGCTGTGTTATGACCGGCTCAAGCATGGTCAGACGCCGGCGTGCGCCCAGACCTGCCCGACCAGCAGCATCAAGTTCGGCGACCATGACGAGATGGTGGCGGCCGCGCGGCAGCGACTCGAGGACCTGCACGCCCTGGGCCACACCGAGGCCCGGCTCTATGGCGCCAACCCGGATGACGGCGTCGGCGGCACCGGCTCGGTGTTCCTGCTCATGGATGAGCCCGAGGCGTACGGCCTGCCGCCGGACCCGCTCGTGCCGACCGCACGAGTGGGCCAGATGTTCACGATGGCCGGCTTTGCCGGGACCGCGCTGATGGCTGTGTGCGTCACCGTGTTCTCGGGATTCGCCGCGCTGGGGAGGAAACGATGACTGACGCCAAATCGGGCGCCTCGTCCAGCGCGACGCGTGCGTTCGACTCCGATCGGCCGCCCGCGCCCGAGCGGAAGCCGGGGGAGCGCAAGAAGCGCCGCAGCGGTGGCGACCCGAACGTGGTCGTCCCCGAGGCCGAGTTTCGGAGTTACTACGGGCATCCCGTCATCCAGGCTCCGCCGTGGAACTGGATGATCCCGACGTACCTCTTCCTCGGCGGCGCTGCCGCCGGCTCCGGGCTCCTCGCGGCCGGTGGGCATTTCACCGGTCGGAAGAAGCTGCGTACGCGGGGCCGCTGGGCCGCCATCATCGGTGTCGGTCTCGGTGGCGCGGCGCTGGCCGGTGACCTCGGTCGGCCCGAGCGAGCGCTGAACATGATGCGCACGATGAAGCTGACCTCGCCGATGTCGGTGGGCTCGTGGATCCTCGCCGGGTTCGGTGCCTTCGCCGGCGCAGCCGTGGGCATCGAGGTCGTCCGCAAGTGGTTGCCGAAGGAAGGCCCCGCGGGCTGGACCGTCGCCCTCGTCGACGGCCTGGCCTCTGCCGGTTCGGCGTTCTTCGCGCCGCCACTGGCCGCCTACACCGGCGTCCTGCTCTCGGACACCGCCCTGCCGACCTGGAACGAGTCCTATCGCGAGCTGCCGTTCGTGTTCGTCTCGTCCGGGATTGCGGCGGGATCGGGCCTGAACATGATCCTGGCCCCGACCTCCGAGACCGGCCCCGTGCGCGCCCTGGCCGCCATCGGCGCGGGTGCGGAACTCTGGATCGGCGAGATGATGACCAAGCGACTGGGCGAACTGGCCGAGCCCTATCACGAGGAGCCCGCGAAGACCTATCACAAGGCGTCCAAGATCCTCACCGCCGTCGGCGGACTCGGGGCGGCACTGCTGGGTGGCAACAAGGCCGGCGCGCTCCTCTCCGGTGCGGCGCTCATGGCCGGCTCGGCGTTCACCCGCTTCGCGGTCTTCGAAGCCGGCATGAAGTCGGCCGAGGATCCGAAATATGTGATCAAGCCCCAGCGGGCCCGGGCAGCCAAGGCCGCCGAAGAGGGCCGTGGGGTCACCCAGCCCGGCGGCGAATGGCCGACCTGATCACCAATCCACGACACCGCCCCCGGCGGACGATCCAGGAGTGACATGACCGAACCGTGGCTCCGGATCGCCCTCGCCGGGGGCGGTGCTTTTGGCACCAAGCACGTCCAGGGGCTCAAGCGCATCGACGGCGTGGAGGTCGCGGCGATCGTCTCCTACACCCTCGAGTCCGCGCAGGCGTTCGCGCAGGAACACGGCGTGGGGCAGGCGGTCAGCTCGCTCGACGAGGTGCTGGCGCGCGACGACATCGACGCGGTCATCCTGGCGACCCCTACGCCGCTGCATGCCTCGCAGACCGTGGCCTGCCTGCTTGCCGGCAAACACGTGCAGATCGAGATCCCGCTCGCGGACTCCCTGGCCGATGCCGAGGAATGCCTGCGCGTGCAGCAGGAAACGGGACTGGTCGGGATGGTCGGTCACACGCGACGGTTCAACCCGAGTCACCAGTGGGTGCATCAGCGCATCGTGGGCGGAGAGTTCCACCTCCAGCAACTGGATGTGCAGACCTATTTCTTCCGACGCCAGAACCTCAACGCCCTGGGCGAGCCCCGGTCGTGGACCGATCATCTGCTGTGGCACCACGCGGCCCACACGGTCGACCTGTTCGCGTACCAGACCGGGTCGCCGATCGTGCAGGCCAACGCGGTCGCCGGACCGAGTCACCCCGAGCTGGGCATCGCCATGGACATGTCCATCCAGCTCAAGGCCGAGAACGGGGCGATCTGCACCCTGTCGCTGTCATTCAACAACGACGGACCGCTCGGCACCTTCTTCCGCTACATCGGCGACACGGGCACCTACATCGCTCGCTATGACGACCTCGTCGACGGCCGCGAGGAGCCCATCGACGTCAGCGGGGTCGCGGTGTCGAGGGATGGCATCGAACTCCAGGACCGCGAGTTCGTCGCGGCCATTTGCGAGGGGCGCGAACCCAATGCGTCGCTGGCGTCCGTATTGCCGTGCTATCGCGTGCTCGCCGACCTCGAACAGCAGGTCGATCCGCAGCGTCGGGCGCACGGCTGAGGCTTCGAGACGCTCGTGCCTCGCTCCTCAACCATCGAGTTGGTTCGTCAACGAACCCGGATCACCGGAGACGTGGCGGGCACGAGCTCACCGATCACCGTGCCGCCGGGCACCTCGCCGGCGATCAGCAGACCACCGGAGGTCTGGGCGTCGGCCAACAGGATCATCTCGTTCTCGTCCAGATCGGCCTCGAGGTGGGGCGCGACCCAGTCGAGGTTGCGACGCGAGCCCCCGGGAATGAACCCCTCGGCCATGGATTCGCGTGCACCTTCCAGGACCGGGACGGCCTTGTGGTTGAGGACCGCCGACACGCCGGAGGCGCGGCACATCTTGTAGAGATGGCCGAGCAGCCCGAAGCCCGTCACATCGGTCGCGGCCTTCGCGCCGGCCGCCAGGGCCGCCTGCGCAGCGTCGGCGTTCAGCGTCGTCATCGACGCGATCGCCTGCTCGAACCGTTCGCCGGTCGCCTTGTGGCGATTGTTGAGTACGCCAACCCCGATCGGCTTGGTCAGCGACAGAGGGAGCCCGGCCTGCGCGGCATCGTTGCGCAGCAGGCGGTCGCGGTGGCCGCGTCCGGTCACGGCCACGCCATAGATGGGTTCGGGGTTGTCGATCGAATGCCCTCCCGCCAGAGGAATTCCGGCCGCTCGGCAGGCCTCGAGCCCACCGCGGAGCACTTCCCCCGCCAGCTCGACCGGCAGCACGCCGCGCGGCCAACCGAGGATGTTGATGCCGAGGATCGGGACGCCACCCATGGCGTACACATCGCTCAGCGCATTCGTCGCCGCGATCCGGCCCCAGTCGAAGGGGTCGTCGACCACGGGGGTGAAGAAGTCGGTCGTCGAGATGATCACATCTCCGTCCGGCCCGAACGTCACCGCGCAGGCATCGTCACCGTCGTCGAGTCCCACGACGAGGTCGGGGGAGGACATCCCCACCAATCCCGAGACCATCTGCTCCAGTTCGCCGGCCGGGATCTTTGAGGCACACCCCCCACCATGGGCGTACTGCGTCAGTCGTTTCTCCGTCGATTCGATCGTGATCACGCCGCCAACCCTATGTGTCCGGCTTTCGGACAGCCGCTAGGGTGGCGGCCACGAGGGAGGCGTATGGGTTCCTGGTGGGCCCCCCAGTCTTCAAAACTGGTGAGGCCGAGTATCTCGGTCTGGCGGGTTCGATTCCCGTCCGCCTCCGCCATCAGCCTTCCGACGTGGGTTGAGGAGCGTCTCGAAACCAGCAGGGGGAAGCGTGTCGGACAGGGTCAGCGATCCGCGCCGCAATATCCCGCGCACCGACACGTTGCTCGCGCGTCCCGCCCTGATGGCGGCGGCGGACCGGCTGGGGGCCGATGCCGTGCGTACGGCCGTCCGGGCCGCGCAGGCCGAGGCCCGTGAGGGGCGGATCCCCCCGGCCGAGGTCGGGGCGTACGCCGAGTCGCTCGTCGCCGGGCCGCCGCCGTTGCGGCCGGTCCTGAACGCCACCGGCATCGTGGTCCACACGAATCTGGGTCGCGCGCCCCTGGCACCGGAGGCGGTCGCGGCCATGACCGCCGCTGCCGGTTATGTCGATGTCGAGCTCGACCTCGCCGACGGCAAGCGGGCGAAACGGGGGGCGGCCACCCTGGCGGCACTGCGGACGGCCTGTCCGCCGGCCACCGATGCCCTGGTCGTCAACAACGGGGCTGCGGCGCTGGTGCTGGCGACCACGACGCTGGCGGCCGGCCGGGAGGTCATCGTCTCCCGCGGCGAGCTGGTCGAGATCGGTGACGGGTTCCGGCTACCCGACCTGATCGCCTCGACCGGCGCGCGGCTGCGCGAGGTCGGCACGACCAATCGCACGCATCTCGCCGACTATGCCGAGGCGATCGGTCCCCAGACGGGCTGCATCCTCAAGGTCCATCCCAGCAACTTCTGGGTGTCCGGGTTCACGTCGGCGGTGCCCCTCGAGCAGCTCGCCGAACTCGGCCCGCCCGTCATCGCCGATATCGGCTCCGGGCTGCTGGCCCACGATCCGGCGTTGCCCGACGAACCCGATGCGGCCTCGGCCCTGACCGCTGGGGCCCACCTCGTCACCGCCTCCGGCGACAAGCTGCTCGGCGGACCGCAGGCGGGAATCATCCTGGGCGACAGCGACCTCGTCCAGCGCCTGCGCCGGCACCCGCTCGCCCGGGCCCTCCGCGTCGACAAACTGACCCTGGCCGCGCTCCACGCGACGCTGACCGGTTCCGTGCCGCCCGTCACCGCCTATCGGCACGTCGAACCGGACGAGCTCCGCCTCCGCTGCGAGCAGCTCGCCGCGGCCCTGGTCGAGCACCTCGACGAGGTAACGATCGTCGAGCACACGGGGCATGTCGGCGGTGGCGGGGCACCGGGCGTACCCCTGCCGGGCTGGGCACTGGCCCTCCCCGAATCCTTCGCCACCCGGCTCCGGCTGGGTGATCCGGCCGTCCTGGCCCGCACCGATCGGGGCCGCTGCCTCGTTGACCCGCGGTGTGTGCCGGTCGATCGCGATGCGGACCTCGTCCGGGCGATTCTTTCCGCTGCGACGGGACCCGCATGAGGGTCGTTGCGACCGCGGGACACGTGGATCACGGCAAATCCACGCTCGTTCGTGCGCTCACCGGCACCGATCCCGACCGTTGGGCCGAGGAACACAATCGCGGCCTGACCATCGACCTCGGCTTCGCCCACACGCGGTTGGCGTCGGGGGAGACCGTGGCGTTCGTCGATGTCCCCGGACACCAGCGCTTCATTGCCAACATGCTGGCGGGGATCGGCCCGGCTCCGGCCGTGCTGTTCGTGGTCGCGGCCGATGAGGGCTGGCGTGCCCAGTCGACGGAACATCTGGCGGCGATCGACGCGCTCGGCCTGCGGCACGGTCTGCTCGTCGTCACGCGCAGCGACCTCGCCGACCCCTCGGCTGCCATCGCTCAGGCGCACGAACAGCTGCAGGGCACGTCCCTGGAGGGCATCCGGGCCGTCGCGGTCTCGGCCGTCACCGGGCAGGGGATCGAGGAACTGCGGGCCGCGCTCGACGACCTCTGCGCCGCGCTGCCGGCCCCCGATCTCACGGGCCGGGCCCGGCTGTGGGTGGACCGGGCGTTCTCGATGAAGGGTGCCGGCACCGTCGTGACCGGCACCCTCGAGGCGGGGACCCTGCGGATGGGCGACAGGGTGACGGTGCAGGGGCGCGACGTCGGCGTACGCCGGCTGCAGTCCCTGGGACACGACGTCTCCGAGGCGCAGGCGGTGGCCCGGGTCGCGATCAACCTCCGCGGTCTGCCGGCCGACAGTGTGGGCCGGGGCGATGTCGTGCTCACCGGTGCCTGGCACCGGACGACCGTCGTCGACGCGCGGGTGCCGGACGATGTCGACCTGCCCGATCGGCTCATGGTGCATGTGGGGACGGCGGCGCAGGAGGCGAGGGTACGCCCGCTTGGCGCCGGGTCGATTCGCCTCAGCTGGACTGATCCGCTGCCGCTGCAGGTCGGCGACCGGCTCGTGCTCCGCGACCCGGGGCGCCAGCATGTGCTGGCCGGGGCAGTCGTGCTCGATGTCGATCCACCCGAACTGAATCGCCGCGGGGCGGCCCGGGCGCGGGCGGAATGGCTGGCCGACGCGCCGGAGCAGTTCGATGTGGCCCGGGAGGTCGCGCGGCGCGGCGTCGTGGACCTGGCGACCCTCCGAAGCCTCGGGGCACCTGAGGTGCCGGCCGCCGAGTGGGTGCTTCCGGAGCGGAAGCAATTGCATACAGCCCAGTCGCCTACGGCCCCGACTCCACCCCGCGCGATCCGACAGCTCGGTGAGTGGCTCATCGCCGAACCCCTCTGGGCGTCCTGGGTCGCGCAGCTCACCACGATCGTGACCGATCACGCCCAGCGCCACCCGCTGCAGGCCCGCATGCCCCAACAAGCTGCTGCCGCGCGCGTCGGGCTTCCGGAGGTGACGCTGCTCGTCCCACTCGCCCGGGCCGCCGGCCTGACCCTCGCAGACGGCCATGTCGCCCCGCCGGGCTCGGTCGCTGACCTGGGCGCGGCCGAATCGGGCCTGCAAAGCCTCGAGGCGCAGCTCGCCGCGCGCCCGTTCCGCGCGCCCGAACGCGATGAGCTCCACGCGCTCGCGCTGGGCGTACCCGAAATCGCAGCAGCCGTTCGTCTCGGGCGCCTGCTCGATCTCGGCGACCAGATCGTGCTCGCCCCCAGAGCCCCGGCACTGGCGATGCGCGAGCTGAGCAAGCTCAGCCAGCCGTTCACGACCAGTCAGGCGCGGCAGGCGCTGGACACGACCCGCCGCGTGGTCATCCCGCTGCTCGAACATCTCGACCGCAAGGGGTGGACCCGGCGTCTCGACGGCACGCTGCGTGAGGTGGCGCGCGGCCGCGGGTGATGTGGGTCACCCGCCCGAGCACCCCGGTGACGTGGGCCACTGTCCATGGATAACCAAACGTTAAGAAACTCTGGCTAACGTTGCCATCAGCTGCGAGCAACAGCTCGCCGAAGATGCAAGGAGTACCCATGAGCGCATGGCAGTTCACCGGCACCAACGAGCCCCTCGTCAAGGCTGACCCCGAAATCCCGCGACCGCAGGCGGGCGAGGTCGTGGTCGATGTCAAGGCCGCCGGCCTGTGTCACACCGACTGCGGCGTGATGGTCGATGAGGGCTGGCTGCCCCTGCTGGCGAAGACCCCGATCACCATGGGTCATGAGGTCGCGGGCGTGATCTCCGAACTCGGCGAGGGCGTCACCGGCTGGTCGGTCGGCGACCGCGTGGGCCTGTGCCCGACGACGGCTGTCGGTGCTCCCGGTTTCGGGTTCGACGGCGGTTTCGGCGACAAGGTGGTGCTGGGCGCCGAGGCGCTCGTGGCGATCCCCGACAACGTCACCATGGCCGAGGGTGCGGCCGGCACGGATGCGGGCATGACGTCGCATTCTGCTGTCGTCACGGCCGGCCAGGTCAAGGCCGGCGACAAGGTCGGCATCATCGGTGTCGGCGGCCTGGGCATGATCGGCCTCAAGGTCGCCGTGCTGGCCGGAGCCGAGGTCTATGTGGCCGAACTGAACGAAGACGTCTGGCCCACGGCCAAGGAATTCGGTGCGACCGCATGCGCGAAGTCGATCAGCGAGTTCAAGGAGATCGGCCTCGACACGATCGTCGACTTCGCCGGGTTCAACACGACCAACGAGGCGATCACGACCGTACGCCGGTTCGGGCGCGTCGTGCAGGTCGGCATGGGCAACCTGCAGGCCGACATCTCCGTGCGCGACCTCATCACCAATGCCGTGACCCTGGTCGGCTCCAACGGCGGCACGCCGGACGACGTGAAGGGCGTCTATGACTTCATCGCGAGCGGCCAGCTGAAGCCCGTCATCAAGGAGATCACCTTCGACGAGATCCCCCAGGGGCTCGAGGACCTGCACGACGGCAAGGTCGTCGGTCGACTGGTCGCCGTTCGCGACTGACCGCCGCCGATTGTCGGGCATGAGCACACTGCTCGGACCACTAGAGTGCTGCCCATGTGTGCTCATGTCCTGACAGCGGTCGCCTGGCCGTACGCCAACGGTCCCCGTCATATCGGTCACGTCTCCGGGTTCGGGGTGCCGTCCGATGTGTTCGCGCGGTTCCAGCGAATGTCGGGCAACGATGTTCTGATGGTCTCGGGCACCGATGAGCACGGCACCCCGATCCAGGTGCAGGCCGAGCAGGAGGGCCTGACCGCCCGCGCGCTCGCCGACAAATACAACCGCGTGATCGTCGAGGACCTGCAGGGTCTCGGGCTCTCATATGACCTGTTCACCCGGACGACGACGCAGAACCACTACAAGGTCACCCAGGACATGTTCCGGGCGCTCTTCGACAACGGGTACGCCATCGCCAGGCCCACCAAGGGTGCCATCAGTCCGTCGACCGGGCGTACGCTGCCGGACCGCTATATCGAGGGCACGTGCCCGCTCTGCGGGTATGACGGTGCCCGCGGTGACCAGTGCGACAACTGCGGCAATCAGCTCGACCCGATCGATCTCAAGAACCCGCGCTCGCGGATCAACGGCGAGACCCCGGAGTTCATCGAGACCGACCACTTCTTCCTCGACCTGCCCGCGCTGTCGGATGCGCTGGGCTCCTGGCTGTCGAAGCGCACCGACTGGCGGCCGAACGTTCTCAAGTTTTCCCAGAACCTGATCGAGGACCTGCGTCCGCGGGCGATCACGCGTGACCTCGACTGGGGCGTACCCATCCCGCTCGACGGCTGGCGCGACCAGCCCATGAAGCGGCTCTATGTCTGGTTCGACGCCGTCATCGGCTATCTGTCGGCGTCGGTCGAATGGGCCCGGCGTACCGGTGACCCGGAAGCCTGGCGCCAGTGGTGGACCGATCCGGAGGCCCAGGGCTACTACTTCATGGGCAAGGACAACATCGTCTTCCACTCGGTCATCTGGCCGTCGATGCTGCTCGGCGCCAACGGCGAGGGCTCGCGCGGGGGAGAACCCCGCTTCGGGCAGAACCTCAACCTCCCGACCGAGGTCGTGTCGTCGGAATACCTGACCATGTCGGGCTCCAAGTTCTCCACCTCGCGCGGCACGGTCATCTATGTGACCGACTTCCTCAAGGAGTTCGGCCCCGATGCGCTGCGCTATTTCATCGCCGTGGCCGGCCCGGAGAACAACGACACCGACTTCACCTGGGACGAGTTCGTCCGCCGCACCAACACCGAGCTCGCCAACGAGTGGGGCAACCTCGTCAACCGGTCCATCTCGATGGCCCACAAGAACAACGGCGCGATCCCGGCACAGGGTGAGCTGCAGGCGGTCGATATCGAGCTGCTCGAGACCGCGAAGGGCGGCTTCGACACCGTCGGTGGGTTCCTGGCCCGGAACAAGTTCAAGAACGCGATCTCGGAGGCCATGCGCGTGGCGTCGGCGGCCAACCGCTATCTGTCGGAGACCGAGCCCTGGAAGCTCAAGGAGGACACGGCTCGCCGCGACACCGTGCTGCGCACGGCGCTCCAGGTCGTGTCCGATGTGAACACGATGATGACGCCGTTCCTGCCGCACGCCTCGCAGAAGGTGTTCGAGGCACTCGGCGGCGAGGGCGTCTGGGCCGCCCAGCCCGAGATCCGCGAGGTGTCCGAGGAGGGCAACGCGGACTATCCGGTGATCATGGGGGAGTACGCCGACCAGCAGGCCGTCTGGCAATCGCGTCCGATCGGGACGGATACGCCGCTGGCGAAGCCCACCCCGCTCTTCGGCAAGCTCGACGAGAAGCTCGGTGAGACCGGCCCGGAGTGGGCGCCTATCCAGTGAGGCCGGGTAAACGCGTCCACTGAACGACGTTCGGGTGGGGGGTCAACCCCCATCAGCGGACGGTTTTACTCGCTTCAGAGCCCCAGGGCCGCCTGCATCTCTTCCCGTAGGCGCGTCATCATCCCCTGCGCCTCGGCCCGCGAGCCGGCCAGGTCGCGCTGAGTGACCTCGGGGGAGACGCGGGCCTCGAGGTAGCACTTGAGCTTGGGCTCGGTGCCCGACGGCCGGACCGTGACGGTGACGGTTTCACCCTCCAGGCGTACGCCCTCGGTCGCCGGCAGCTCGCCCCAGCCCGCGGCCAGGTCGATGAATTCGACGGGCTCACCGCACAGCTCGCTCGGGGCCTCGGCGCGCAGCCGCGCCATCGCGGCCGTGATGAGGGTGAGGTCCTCCACGCGCATGGACAGCTGGTCGCTGACGTGCACGCCATGGGCCAGTGCGAGATCGTCGAGCCGGTCGGCGAGCGTACGCCCGGCCGCCTCCTCTTCCGCCGCCAGCGTGAGGATCAGGGCCAGTGCCGAGATCCCGTCCTTGTCGGCCACTGCCTCGGGGTCACAGCAATAGCCGAGGGCCTCCTCATAGCCATAGGCGATATCAGGAACGCGGGAGATCCACTTGAAGCCGGTCAGGGTGCGTTGATAGGGCAGCCCATGGGCCTCGGCGATCCGGCCGAGCATCGATCCGGAGACGATGGTGTTGACGAACGTGCCGGTGACGCCGCGGCGGGCCAGGAAGTCACCCAGGAGCGCTCCGACCTCGTCACCGTGGAGCATGCGCCAGCCGTCGTCGTCGGGGATGCCGACCGCGCACCGATCGGCGTCGGGGTCGTTGGCGATGACGAGGTCGAGACCGCGTTCGGTTGCGAGCGCGAACGCGAGGTCCATCGCGCCCGGTTCCTCGGGATTGGGGAATGCGACGGTGGGAAAGTCCGGATCCGGATCGGCCTGCTCGGCGACCACCTGGGGCGCAGGGAAGCCGAGCCGGTCGGCGACGCGTTCGACGAGGGCCCGTCCCACGCCGTGGAGGGGCGTATAGACCCAGCGGATGTCCCGCGGGCCGGAGGTCCCGACGACGCGGGTGACCCGGTCGAGGTAGGCGCTTTCGAGTTCGTCGTCGAGGCGGCGGTAGTCGGTCGAACGCTGCAGCATGAACAGCGGGCGCCCGGCGGAGCGCTGCATGCCGTGTGCGATCCGCTCGTCGGTGGGGGCGACGATCTGCCGGCCATCGCCCAGGTAGACCTTGAAGCCGTTGTCGGCGGGCGGATTGTGGGAGGCCGTCACCACGATGCCGGCGATGCAGTCGAGTTCCCGGATGCCGAACGCGATGAGCGGCGTCGGGGCCGGATGGTCGAGGACGATCGGCCGGTGCCCCACACCGCCGATGATCTCGGCCGCTTCGTGGGCGAACTCGGCGGACTTGTGGCGGCCGTCATAACCGATGAGCACCGCGCCGAATTGTGCCTCCTGGCGCAGGTGGGCACCGACCCCCTCGGCGGCATGGATGACGGTGACCCGGTTCATGCGGCCCGGACCCGGACCGAGGCGACCGCGCAGGCCCGCGGTGCCGAACTCGAGCGGACCGGCGAAGGCGTCGTTGATCTCGGCAGCGGCTTCCTCGTCGCCGCCTTCGGCCGCGGCCAGCAGGGCCTTGAGCTCGGCCTTGGTGTCGGGGTCCGGATCCTGCGCCGCCCACTTCTTCGCGATCTTGAAGACATCCGCCGGAACCGGCATCACAACACCTCCACGAGTCCGCGCAGCAGGCCCGCGAGGCGGGGTGCTGCGGCCTTGCCTGCCTCGATCACCTCGGTGTGATCGAGCGTGCTGGCGCTGATGCCGGCCGCGAGGTTGGTCACCAGCGAGATGCCCAACACCTCCAGGCCCACGGCACGCGCCGCCACCGTCTCCAGGGTGGTCGACATCCCCACAAGATCGCCGCCCATGATGCCGGCCATCCGCACCTCGGCCGGGGTTTCATACTGCGGCCCGCGGAACTGCACGTAGACACCCTCGGCCAGGCCCGGATCCACCCCGCGCGCGAGATCCCGCAGCCGTGGGCTGTAGGCCTCGGACAGATCGACGAAGGTGGCCCCGCGCAGCGGGGATTCGCCGGTGAGGTTGATGTGGTCACGGAGCAGCACCGGGGTGCCCGGCGCCCAGTCCGGGTTGATCGAACCGCAGCCGTTGGTCAGCAGGAGCATGTCCGCACCCGCCGCGGCGACCGTGCGTACGCCATGGACGGTCGCATCCACCCCGCGCCCCTCATAGAAATGCGTGCGGCCGGTCAGGATCGCCGCGAGCCGGTCGTTCGGCGTACGCACGAGGCGCAGCCGTCCACCGTGGCCGGCGACCACCGGGGCAGCGAAGCCGGGCAGTTCGGCGAGCTCGCACTCGCCGACGAGATCTCCCAGGTCATCGGCCGCGGCGGACCAGCCCGAGCCCAGGACCAGGGCCAGATTGATCCTCTCCAACTCGAAGCGGGTGAGCAGCGCGCGGGCGGCGTCGGCGGCAGTGCCGAAGGCCGTGGGATCGACCGTGGGATGTTCCTTCACGGGCAGCACTATAGGAGGCGAACGCCCCGACCCCGAGGAGCCCGGCCGGGTAGCCTCGGGTTCCGTGAGGATCGCCACCTGGAACGTCAACAGCGCCAAGCAGCGGGCGCCCCGAATGCTCGACTGGCTCGCGGAGCGCCGGCCCGATGTCGTGTGCCTGCAGGAGACCAAGCTGACCGAGGAGGCGTTCGACGAGCAGTTCGGGGACGCACTCGGCGAGCTCGGTTATGAGTACGCCGTCGTGGGCCAGAGCGCCTGGAACGGGGTGGCCATCCTGTCGCGGGTGGGGCTCAAGGACGTGCGGCGTGGGTTCCCCGGGATGCCCGGATTCCCCGACGCGGAAGCGCGGGCGGTGAGTGCGGTGTGCGGGGGCATCCGGGTCTACAGCCTCTATGTCCCCAACGGGCGGACGCCGGATTCCGACCACTACGCCTACAAGCTCGAGTGGCTCGCCGCGCTTCGCGAGTCCGTTGCCGCCGACGGGGGCGAGGTTGCCGTGTGCGGTGACATGAACATCGCGCCGACGGATGCGGATGTGTTCGATCCCGCCGCCTATGTCGGACAGACCCACGTCACGCCACCCGAGCGTGCCGCGCTGGCCGCGCTGACCGATCTGGGTCTGGTCGATGCGGTCAGGGCACGCTGGCCCGAGGACCAGGTGTTCAGCTACTGGGACTATCGCGCGGGCATGTTCCACAAGAACCTCGGCATGCGGATCGACCTGATCCTGGTCGGGGCGCCGGTGGCTGACCGGGTGCAGGCTGCCTGGGTCGACCGCGCTGCGCGGAAGGGCAAGGGTCCCAGCGATCACGCGCCGGTCATCGTCGACCTCGATACCGCGCCCGATGGTGACATCGGCCCCATGGTGCCGCCGCCGTCGGCGAAGCCGCACAAGCCCGGCTCGGCCCGTCTGCCACAGGCCTGAGCCACCGAATTCCGGGGAATGCCCGAGGCGCCGTCCAGGAATTGATCGTCATGGAACAATGACAGGCGTGAATCGCGTGGTGATCATTGGTGGCGGGCCCGGAGGCTATGAGGCGGCGCTGGTCGCACGGCAACTCGGCGGTGAGGTCACGCTGGTCGACACCGACGGGATGGGCGGCTCGGCGGTGCTCACCGACTGCGTGCCGTCCAAGACCCTGATCGCAACGGCCGAGGTCATGATGACCGTCAAGGGGTCGGGTGAGCTCGGGTTGCGGGTGGCGGGGCGGCCCGCGGATGAGTACGCCTATGGCCTCGGCATCGACCTCGCCAAGGTGAACCGGCGAGTTCTGGATCTGGCCACGGCGCAGTCGCAGGACATCCACGAGAAGCTCGTCGCCGAGGGCGTCACGATCGTCCGGGGGCGTGGCCGTCTCAACGGCATCGCCGAGGTGATCGCCGAGACCGAGAACGGCGAACAGACTTTCCCTGCCGATGCGATCCTGATCGCGACGGGGGCGTACCCCCGGGAGATGCCGACCGCCGTCCCCGACGGCGAACGGATCCTGACCTGGACGCAGGTCTACAACCTCACCCAGATGCCGGAGCACCTGATCGTGGTCGGGTCGGGTGTGACGGGTGCCGAGTTCGCGAGTGCGTATGACGCGATCGGCGTGCCCGTGACGCTGGTGTCGTCGCGGAAGACCGTTCTTCCGGGTGAGGACCCCGATGCGGCCCAGGTGCTGCAGGATGTGTTCGAGCGGCGCGGCATGCGGGTGCTCTCCGAGGCCCGTGCGCAGGCGGTGTCCCGCGACGATGACGAGGTGACGGTTACCCTGGCCGATGGCCGGACTGTCACGGGTTCGCACTGCCTCATGGCCGTTGGTTCCATCCCGCTCACCGAGAACATCGGGTTGGCCGAGGCCGGCGTCGAGGTCGACGACCGGGGTTACATCAAGGTGGATCGGGTGTCGCGGACGACCGCGCGGGGGGTGTACGCCGCGGGGGACTGCACGGGCGTACTGGCTCTGGCCTCGGTCGCCGCCATGCAGGGCCGGATCGCGATGTGGCATGCCCTGGGTGACGCCGTCACGCCGCTGGACACCGGCATCGTGTCGTCGAACGTGTTCACCTCGCCCGAGATCGCAACGGTGGGTGTGACCCAGGCGCAGATCGATGCAGGTGAAGTGCGAGCCATCGGGATCACTCTGCCGCTGTCCGGCAACGCCCGGGCCAAGATGCAGGGCATCCACGACGGCTTCGTGAAGCTGTTCTGTCTTCCCGTCACCGGCATCATCGTCGGGGGAGTGGTGGTCTCGCCGCACGCCAGTGAACTGATCCACCCGATCACGCTCGCAGTCGCCGAGAAGGTCACCGTGGACAGCTTCGCGCAGGATTTCACGGTCTATCCCTCGCTGTCGGGGTCGATCGCCGAGGCCGCCCGGCGGCTGCACGGCCATTCGACCGAGCAGCTCGAACAACAGATCCACCTGTGACAGCCATGAAGCCGCCCATCGTGCGGCTGCCGAAGATGGGGCCGGCCGCCCACAACCCGGGCGTACTCCCGGCGACGCCGGAGCAGATCCGTGCTGCGCTGGACCTGATCGACGCCACCGAGACCGTCGCCGTGTTGACCGGGGCGGGCATGAGCACCGATTCGGGGATCCCCGACTATCGCGGACCCGACTCTCCGCAGGCGACGCCGATGCTCTATGACGAGTTCGTCACGTCGGTGGAGAACCGCCGCCGCTATTGGGCGCGGGCATTCCGCGGCTGGTCACGGATGGGGAAGGCTCATCCGAACGCAGCCCACGACGTGCTGGCGCGTCTGGAGACCCATGGGCGGGTACGCGGCGTGATCACCCAGAACGTCGACGGCCTCCACGAGGCGGCGGGCAGCGGCAACCTGGTCGCGCTGCACGGGCGCATCGCCGATGTGGTGTGTCTCGGATGTGCCGCCGTGACCAGTCGCGAGGCGTTCCAGCACGAACTCGCCCGGCTCAACCCGGAGACTGCGGACGACCCCGAGGCCGGTCACGCGGAGTTGCGCCCCGATGGCGATGCGGTGGTGTCCGACTGGCAGGGGTTCGTGTTTCCGGATTGTCCGACCTGCGGCGGGATCCTCAAGCCGGATGTCGTCTTCTTCGGCGAATCGGTGCCGAAGCAGCGGGTGGAGCAGTGCTTCTCGCTCGTCGATGATTCGGATGCGTTGTTGGTTCTGGGGTCCTCGTTGACCGTGATGTCCGGCCTGCGGTTCGTGCATCGGGCGGTGAAGGCCGCCAAGCCCGTGGTCATCGTCAACCGTGGCGCCACGCGGGGGGATGAGTTGGCCACCATCAAACTCGAGCTCGGTGTGGCCGACTTCCTTGCGGCCATGGAGGCGCATACCCGCGTGGGGTAGGGGTGCGTCCGTCAGCGGTGTGGTCCGTTGTCTTCGTTGTCCATAGGCCGCTCGCTGCACTGGGTGGGGGCCAGGGCGGGCCCCTCGTTCAGCGCTCCCGCGGTGCGCGGCGTACCAACGCTGCCGAACCGCGGGAAACCATGAATCGCGGGAGAGAAGTCCTCGTTCAGCGTGCGTTCACTGCAGTCAGCGCCCGTTTGCCGCTTGAGCTTGCGGTTTCTCGGGGCCGAATTCCACCTAGCTTGTCCTCGCCGACTCCGCCCCCGGTGCACGGGGCGCTGGAGACGCGAACGCAAGCTGGGTGGGATGGGGCGCAAGCTCAAGACGTTGGCGCAAGCTGAAGTGGCCAACGGGAGCCGAAGTGGCGAACGGGAGCTGAAGTGGCCAACGGGGCTGCACCGGCCAACGGGAGCTGCACCGGCCAACGGGGCTGCACCGGCCAACGGGAGCTGATGGGGGACATCGGGCCTGGTCGACGTATGGCTCGGTGGTCCTCGCCCCCACTCTTGGCTGTGAGACGGAAGGATCCGGATCGTGGTGCATCTTCGCGTGGGTTGGGTGCAGCCGCGCGGGTACGCCCCACTTCGCTCGTGAAACTTCATGCGCGAAGTGCCGTCAACCAGCGCAGGGATCGCAAACCCGCGCGAAGTGAGGGTGCCCCTGGACCTCGCCTGAGCTCGGAAAGGCGTGTGGCATAGGCGCCCGATGTCGAACCACACGCGTGGGCACAGGCGTACGGATGCTGAATCCGGGAGGTGCGGGACCCCCGCTGACCTGGGACCGCGACCGTGGGCACAGACGTACGGATGCCAAATTCGTGCGAGGTGCGACGCAACCTTGGGCACAGGCGACGGGAGCATCCGGTCCCTCTCCCGACCGTGGATGAGACTGGCCGTCGAACGATCACTCAGCCACCGTGCCGATGGGCACAGTCAGCAACGTGATCGTGAGACTGGTTGGGCGGGAGAGGGACCGGGTCGGAGTCGCCGAACGGCACCCCAGCGGCGTACCCGGGTCGGAGTCGCCGAACGGCACGCCAGCGGCGTACCCGGGTCGGAGTCGCCGGACGGAACCCCAGCGGCGAACCCCCAAGTCGGAGTCGCCGGACGGGACCCCAGCGGCGTACCCGGGTCGGAGTCGCCGAACCGGACCACGGCGTACCCGCGCGGACCGGAACCGCAGCGGCGTACCCGAAAGACTCAGTCGAAGAACCCGTCGAACATGTCGCCGAGGCCTTCACCAATGCCGCCGATGCCGTCGCCGATTCCTTCGAACATCCCGCCGATACCTTCGCCGATGGCCCCGATGCCCTCACCAATCCCACCGAACAGGTCACCGCCGCCGAAGAGTAGGCCGCCGATCATCATGCCGGTGAGCATGTCGGAGCCGCGCCAGGAGTTGTAGTACCCCTGGTAGTAGGGCTGGTAAGCGGGTCCGCCCTGCCAGTACGGCACGCGCTGGGCGCCGACGGCAACGGTGCGGATATAGGGATCTGCACCGACCTTGACGCGCTCGGCATCGGCGGCGCAGGCAGGGACATCGCGGGGGGTGCCGCCGGGCGGGGACCACGAGACATTTTCGGTCGACGGGCCGTGCTGGGGATTGAAGAAGCACGGCGGGCGCTTCGCGGGCAGGGCGCGGCCAGCGACGCGGGCCTTCACGCACGCCATGGCGTAGCGGCCGTCCTCGAGGATCTCGGTGACGTGCTTGATCTCGTCGGGCTTGGTCACGGCGTCGAGGGAGGACTTGGCGTCCTCATAGGCATCGAGCGCGCGCGTGTAGTCCTGCTGCATCGGCTCGTCCAGAGCGTGACCGGCAACATCGGTATCGAGGGCCTGCAGTTCCTCACCGAACTTGGTGACATCTTCTTCCGCAACCCGCTTCACGGCACCGAGCTGTGACTCGAGTTCCCTGCGCTCGTTCGCCTGGCGGGTCAGGGCACTGCGCCGGGCGAGATAGATGCCACCCCCGATCACCATGAACATGACAAGAACGACCAACAGGAAATCCATAGGCCCAAGTCTGCCCGGCATGGACGCGCGTCCAAGCCCGTGACCGCGATTCACAGGGATTTCTTGACAGAAAAACTATTTCCGTCATAAGAAATCCGTTAGAGAGCCTCAGTCATCGTCCTCAGTGTCGACAATCTCGCACAGGACCGCTCCGGCCGTGACGCTCGCGCCGACATCGGCCTGCAGGTTGGTGATCTTGCCGCTGCGGTGGGCGTTGATCGGCTGCTCCATCTTCATGGCCTCCAGCACGACGATCTGGTCGCCCTCGGACACGACGGCGCCCTCGCGCACGGACACCTTGACGATCGTGCCCTGCATCGGTGACGTCAGCGACGTCGAGGAGGCTGACCTGGCCCCGCCACTGCCGCCCTTGCGCCGCGGTGGTTTGCGGCTCTTCGAGCCGCTTGCCATGCCCAGGGTGTTGGGCAGCTTGACCTCGATGCGCTTGCCGTTGACCTCGACGACGACCGAGGTCTTCTCCACGACCTCGTCGGGGTCGGCCGGAATGCCGACATAGGGCTCGATCCGGTTGTCGAACTCGGTCTCGATCCAGCGAGTGTGGACGGCGAAGGTTCCGTTCGGCGCCGTGTACGCCGGCTCGGTCAGCACCTGGGCATGGAACGGAATCACGGTCGGCATACCATCGACCCGCGTCTCGGCGAGGGCGCGACGGGAGCGGGCGATGGCCTGCTCGCGGTCGGCGCCGGTGACGATGATCTTGGCGACGAGGGAGTCGAACGCACCGGGCACGGTCATGCCCTTGAGATAGCCCTCGTCGACGCGTACGCCGGGTCCGGTGGGCGGGGCCCACTCGGTCAGGGTGCCGGGGGCGGGCATGAAGTTGCGGCCGGCGTCCTCGGCGTTGATGCGGAACTCGATGGAGTGGCCGCGGATCTCCGGATCGTCATAGCCGAGCTCTTCGCCGTCGGCGATCCGGAACATCTCCCGAACCAGGTCGATCCCGGTGACCTCCTCGGACACCGGATGTTCGACCTGCAGACGGGTGTTGACCTCGAGGAACGAGATCGTGCCGTCGGTGCCGACCAGGAACTCACAGGTGCCGGCGCCCACATACCCGGCTTCTTTGAGGATGGCCTTCGACGATGTGTAGAGCGTGTTGAGCTGCTCGGAGGAGAGGAACGGTGCGGGCGCCTCTTCCACCAGCTTCTGGTGGCGGCGCTGCAGCGAGCAGTCGCGGGTGGAGACCACCACCACATTGCCGTGCTGATCGGCGAGGCACTGCGTCTCGACGTGGCGAGGCTTGTCGAGATAGCGCTCGACGAAGCACTCGCCACGACCGAATGCAGTCACGGCCTCGCGGGTGGCGGACTCGAACAGCTCGCGGATCTCATAACGATCACGCGCGACCTTCAGACCGCGACCACCACCGCCGTACGCCGCCTTGATGGCGATCGGCAGGCCGTGCTCATCGGCGAAGGCGACGACCTCGTCGGCGTTCTTCACCGGATCCGACGTGCCGGGGACCAGGGGAGCGCCCGCCCGCTGGGCGATGTGGCGCGCCTTGACCTTGTCCCCGAGCCCGTCGATGGCCGCCGGAGGCGGCCCGATCCAGATCAGTCCGGCGTCGATGACGGCCTGGGCGAAGTCGGCATTCTCGGCGAGAAAGCCGTAGCCCGGGTGGACCGCATCGGCGCCGGACCGGTGGGCGATGTCGAGGATCTTGGTGACATCCAGATAGGTGTCAGCCGGAGTGGTGCCTCCCAACGCGTACGCCTCATCGGCCAGCTTGACGAACAGGCTGTCCGCATCCGGTTCGGCATAGATCGCCACGCTCCCCAGACCCGCATCGGCGGCGGCCCGGATCACGCGAACGGCGATCTCACCACGGTTGGCGATGAGTACCTTGCTGATTGCCACGGGAGTCCTCCTGTTCGTACCTGTCCAAATCGGAGTCTAGGGGGACAGGACGGGCTCCGGGGATGAGACCACGACATCGCCCCAACCGCTCACTCGCGGTCGGCACCCACCTCCTGGTCCTGGGCGATCGGCGTGCCGCTCGTGACCTCGCGACCGGTCTTGCGGATCGACCAACCGGTGAGCAGGCCCACCATGAACACGCCGATGGCAAGAGCGCCCACCGCGAACACCACGTCGCCCGGCGTACGCAGCCAGCGGAGCACGGTGAGAATCGGCGAATAGAGGAATTCGTCGCTCCGGGCGTACCAGAAACCGTGCTCCATGCTCGCCCAGGCTTGGGCGAGACCGAGGGGCAGCAGGCTCATCAACGCCATCATCAGCAGGCCGCCGTTGAGGCACCAGAATCCGATGGCGATCGGCTTCTCGTTCCATTCCTTGCCGGGCATGAGCGCGCGGACGCAGAACAGCATCAGGCCGATGCCCAACATGCCGTACACACCGAAGAGCGCGGTGTGACCGTGCAGCGGCGTCAGGTTGAGGCCCTGGACATAGAACAGCGAGATCGGCGGGTTGATGAGGAAGCCGAAGACACCGGCGCCCAGCATGTTCCAGAACGACACGGAGACGAAGAAATAGATCGCCCACTTGTAGCCGGCGACCCACCGGTGGACGCGCAGCAGCCGCAGGTTGCGGAAGGCTTCGAAGCCAACCAGCGCGAGCGGCACGACCTCGAGGGCGCTGAACGCCGCCGACCAGGCCATGACGACATCGTTGGAACCGGTGAAATAGAGGTGGTGACCGGTGCCGATGATGCCGCCGGCGAGGAAGATCACGGTCGCCGACAGGGTCGCGGTCGCGGCCATGGCCGGCCGGAGCAGGCCGAGACGGACCAGCAGGAACGCGATCACGACGGTGGCGAAGACCTCGAAGAAGCCCTCGACCCACAGGTGCACAACCCACCAGCGCCAGTATTCGGTGATGGAGAGGTGGGTGTCGTGGCCCATGCCGAAGGCCGCGCCGAAGAAGCCCGTGATGGCGACGCAGGACATGATCAGCATGAGGATGAGCGAACGCTGCGAGCCGGCGGCCAGCGGCGCCTCATCGGTCGGGTGGTTGCCCTCGGGGGTCTTGGCGCGCTTCAGGGCCGGCCACATGGCGCGGACCATCAGCACCAGCCAGATGATCAGACCGGCGAACAGGCCGACCTGCCAGGTGCGGGCCAGGTCGAGGTATTCATAACCCGTCGTGCCCAGCCACCAGTTGATCGGGTTGCCATAGCCCATCTTGCCGGTGATCGACAGCCACTGGCCGATCATCGAACCGAGGACGACGACGATCAGGGCGCCGAACAACACGTTCACCCCGAGGCGCTGGAACTTCGGTTCGCTGCCGCCGACGGCCGGTGCGACGAAAAGGCCCGTGGCGAGCCAGGCGGTGGCGATCCAGAAGATGCCGAGCTGGGTGTGCCAGGTGCGGACGACGGCGTACGGCAGGATCTGGTCGATCGGGATGCCATAGAGCGCGCCGCCCTCGACGCCGTAGTGGGCCGTCAGGATGCCCATGACGATCTGCAGGACGAAGAGGCCGCCGACGACGAAGAAATACTTCAGCGTGGCCTTCTGGGACGGCGTGGGCTGATATCCGAGCAGGGGATCGAGCCTCGGGACGTCCTTGACCTTCTCGTCCTCCTCCGAGTGGAGATTGTGATACCAGACCAGGCCGCCGATGCCGAGCAGCAGCAGGATGATCGAGATGATCGACCACAGGATGTTGGTGGTGGTCGGGACGTTGTCGATCAGCGGCTCATGGGGCCAGTTCTGGGTGTAGGTCGCGGTGGAACCGGGAGCATCGGTCGAGGCAGCCCAGCTGGACCACCAGAAGAACGCGGACATCTGGCGTCCCAGGGTGGGATCAGACAGAGTTCCGGCCGGGATGGCGTAGTTGATGTGCCCGTCGGCGAACATGGTCGAGTAGTAGGTCGCGTTGTCCTCGAAGGACTGGGCACGCAGCTGATCCAGGGTGATCGTTCCGGTGGCCGCGTCATAGGTATTGGTCCGTATGGCGGTCTTGAGGCGGGCCTGCAGAGCGGCCTGGCGCTCGGGATCGAGGCTGTCGAAGCCACCGGGCCCGGCGTACTCCTCCAGCAGGAACGTCGCCTCGCGATGGAGCCAATCGGCGGTCCAGTCGGGCGCGACGTACGCGCCGTGGCCCCAGACCGAACCGATCTGCTGGCCACCGATCGACTGCCAGATCTTCTGGCCGGTGATGATGTCGTCGCCGGTCATGATGACGCGGCCACTCGTGTCGACGACCCGCTCCGGAATGGGCGGCTTCGACTGGTTGATCTGGGCGCCCATATAGAGCAGCACGGCGAAGGAACCCACCATGACCACGAAGAGTGCGATCCACCAGCGCAGGTCGCGTGGAGAGAGGCGTCCTCGGGAAGGTCTTGGGCGGGAAGCTGTTGTTGTCATGACGAAACCCCTTTGACACGGTAATTCTGTGCAAAGTGAAGCAGTAAAGAAATGCCGTGACAAGTGGTCCCGCGAAAGTCCACAGCGGTGGGCCGGGCGACGCCGGCCCGAGGGTTCGGGAGGGCTCGCTCAGAAGCCTCCGAAGCCGATCACCATGGCTATCACGAAGATGAAATAGAGCACGATGAAGGCCGTGTAGGCGTACCCGATGATAAGTCCGGCGAGCGCGAGTCCGCGGCCGTTTTCGCCGGTTCGTCGGATCTGTCCGAGGGACAGATGGCCGCAGATGATCCCGGCGATGGGCACGAAGAAGGACGTCACGAGCGCGATGATCGCCAGCGTGTTGGTCGACTGCGACGCGTAGGGCGAGCCATAACTGTAGGGCTGCATCGGCGCGGCGCCGGGTGGCGGGGCGTACGCCGAAGGCGGCGGCGGATAGGTCGGGAACCCCGCCGGTCCCGAAGGGTCGGGCCGGTAGGGATCCTGCGGCCCCTGGTAGGGAGATGACATGATGCGTCCTCTCATGGTGGGTCGTGGGGCCGAGTGGCCCCACGACCCATGATGCGTTGTTCAGCTGTTGGCGACCAGGATGACGGCGAACACCACATAGAGGATGCCGACGACAAGGCCGATGTAGCCGATGATGAGGCCGGCCAGCGCGAGGCCGCGACCCTTCTCGCCGGTCTGCTTGATCTGGTTCAGAGCGAGGTGGCCGCAGATGATGCCGACGAGGCTGATGAAGAACGAGCCGACGAGGGCGATGATGGCGAGGGTGTTGGTCCTCTGCTCCATCCCGTACTGCTGCGGCTGATAGGTCGAAGTGGGTTCACTCATGGGGGACTCCTTGTTGCCACGCCGTCGCGGTGCGACGGAACGGTGCCACTCCGTCGCTCCGGCGACGGTGAGGCCGATTGTTCAGGGTGCCGGTGGGCACCACAGCCTGATTGTGCCCGCGCAGGCGGTCACCTGCGGGTCGCCGGTGTTGGCATTCGGAACGCGTCACACTGGGAGGGTGACCTCCGGCGTACAGATTCTGGAATGGCGAGACGGCGCCGAAGTCAGGCCGCCCGATGACCTCGCGTTCGCCCTGTCGGATCCCCGCACGATCGTCTGGGTCGACCTGGCCGGCGCGGATCCGGCAGTGCTGCACGACCTGGCCGATCAGGTGGGTCTGGACCCGCGGGCGGTCGAGGACGCCCTGACGCCGGGGGAGCGACCGAAGGCAAGTCGCCACGGCGACCAGTTCTTTGTGACGTGCCACGCCAGTGAGCTGGTCGATGACAGCCCCCAGCTCCATGATTCCCGTCTCGTGCTCCATCAGGTCTCGGCTTTCGCGCTGCCCCACGGGGTCCTTACGGTGCGCGCGGACGACCGGTTCTCGCTGGACGGCGTACGCGACCGGCTCCGGGAACGACCCGACCTCATTGCAGCCGGAGCCGCCGGCCTGATCCACACGCTCGTCGACCTGGTCGTCGACAGCCACTTCGACACGATCCAGGAGGTCGACGATGTGGCGGAGGATGTCGAGACCGATCTGTTCGCCGACCGACTACCGTCGGGGCGGGTGATGCAGGCATCGCTCTATCGCCTGCACAAGGAGCTCGTCCACCTGCGGCGGGCGGTGCTGCCGCTGCGCGAAGTGGTGGGTACGCTGCGTCGGCAGTTCGGCGAGTCCGGCCCGCTGGCGGCGGATTTCGACGATCTGTATGACCATGTCATGCGGGCGTCGGAGTGGACGGAGTCGCTGCGGGACATGGTGAGCGCGTTGTTCGAAACGCATGTCTCGCTGCTGGATGCGCGGCTCAACGTGGTGATGAAGAAGCTCGCCGGCTGGGCGGCCGTCATTGCCGTGCCGACCGCCATCACGGGCTGGTTCGGTCAGAACGTGCCCTTCCCCGGCAACGGGGAACCGCTCGGCCTGGTGCTCAGTCTGGGCATGATCGTGGCGCTGACCTTGGTGGTCTATGTGATGTTGCGCCGCAACGACTGGATCTGAGTCACGCCACCTCGTCGGAGGCGGCCACGAACGTATTGCAGCGTCCCGGGGTGGCGTCACCGGTGAAGCCGGTCTCGAACCAGCGGCCGAAGTTCTCGGGCCGGCCGTGCGTACGGTCCCGGCCCGGTTGGTCGCCGGTGCGATATTCGGCTGCCGTGATCGCGCGCCGGTCGGCGTCGGTCATGCCGAACGACACGGAATGGGCCGACAGGCCGAGCCCGGCATAGCAGTTGGCCTGCAGTTCCATGCGCCGGTTCACCTCGAGGTCGCCGCTGTCGTGGAACAGCCGGGCATAGGCGCCGAGGATGCCGGTCCGGGCCTGCACGTGGTGGGCGAACTCGTGTGCGAGCAGGTTCTCGAACTGATAGGTGATCAACCCGTCGTCGTTGCGCACGTGCGCGTATTCGGATTCGTTCACATAGATCGATTCGTTGGCCGAGCAATAGAACCCCGCCGCATAGCCCGGGCTGGTGCCGCACGGCGTCGAGATCTGTCCGCGGTAGTAGCTCACCTGCGGTTTCGTGAGCGTGAACCCGGCGTTCTCCACCGCCGGTTGCCACGAGACCATCAGGCAATCGACGTAGCGATTGACCCGTGACTCGAGTTCGGGTCCCGTGAGATGCCCATCGTTGAGCGACCAGATCGGGTCGTAGGGGCAGCGGACCGGGTTCGCCACGCGCTGGCCGTAGGTCGCGTTGGATCGCGTCCAGGCGTTCGCCTGAGCCGTGTCCAGCGGGAACAGCACCCTCTCCGGCCCGGACCCGGGCGGTGCCGGGACCTCGTAATCCTCGTTCTCGTACGCCACCCCGTCCGGGCGCGAGCGTTCGCCCGGGCGGGTCGGCGTCGGCTGTGGCGAGGGGGGCGTGGTGGTCGGGCGGGG
Source organism: Propionibacteriaceae bacterium ZF39 (assembly GCA_039565995.1). Taxonomy (GTDB): domain Bacteria; phylum Actinomycetota; class Actinomycetes; order Propionibacteriales; family Propionibacteriaceae; genus Enemella; species Enemella fulvus. The sequence goes on from CP154795.1 coordinate 1,279,544, forward strand.
TGTCCTGCTGGGCGTCGTGCCCGGTGTCGGATCGGGGGTGGTGGCCGAGGTCGGGGAAGGGCTGGCCGCCGGTGTCGGGGCTGTCGTCTGCAGCGGTGGCGGGGGCGGTGTCGTCGTGATTTCGGCTGCTCGGTTGCCGAGGACCACACTCAGGACCGCGATGACGATGATCACCGCACCCAGTGCGCCGCCACCGATCAGGGCGAGCCGGCCCCAGCGACGGGGTGGCTTCGGTGGCGGCAGCAGTGTCGGTCCGCTCGGGCCGGGGTGGTTGAACGGGTTGGCTGCGGGGCCGCCGAACGGTGATCCGGGTGCCGGGGCCGGTGGCCATGGTGTCCCGGACCCGCCGGCGAACGGGTTGGGCGGGTTCCCGGGCGTACCCCCGCCGCCGGAGCCCGACGACCACGGCTGGAAGGGGTTTCCGGGGGGATAGCTCACGGAGGGGAGGGTACGGAAAAGACAGGTCAGACAGGGAACCGTCGCGATCCGGCTACTGTGACGCCATGCGTACGCCTGCGGCCATCCTCGGCGCCCTCCTGCTCACCGGTTGTTCGTTCCTGGCAGGTGGCTCGGGCGAGTTCACCGTCGAGGGCACGACCTATCGGATCGACAAGCTGAGCTGCTTCAGGTCACCCGAAGGGCTGACGATCACGGGATCGGCCAACTCATCGTCGCTGTATGTGCGGATGACCGATGCGACGAGGCCCGAGGTGGACGCTGTGCAGTTGGGCGCGGGCGATATCGCCACGCTCGCGATGGGCGACGGCGAGGGCAGGATGACGGTGCAGCGGAGCGACAAGCGCTTCGAGCTGAACGGCGCTCTCCTGCACACCAGCGACTCCGCCAACGCCGCCGCCGGTACCGAGGAACCGTTCACCGCAGTGATCGAGTGCGCGGAGATCCGCGACCTCTAGGACAGCAGAGTCTCACCGATGAACCCGCCGGGAGCCACTCCGGGCGGAATCGCCCACAGCCCGGACCCGGTGTGGCGGAGGTACTCGACCAGCCGGTCCTGGCTCTGCATGCGGGTCTGCATCGGGATGTAGTGGGTCGCCGGGTCGGTCACGAACGCCAGGAAGAACAGGCCCGCGTCGAGGCGTCCGAGACCGGTGGATCCGTCGACGAAGTTGTAGCCGCGGCGGAGCATGCGGACGCCACCGTTGTGATCCGGATGGGCGACCGACACATGGGAACCGCTGTCGATCAGCGGCTTTCCGCCCCGGCCCGCGAGCGTGAAATCAGCTGTGGCGAATTCTCCGCCCCCGGACAGCGGGGCACCCTCGGCCTTGGACCGTCCGATCAGGAGTTCCTGTTCCCGCAGGGGAGCCCGATCCCAGGTCTCGATGTGCATGTTGATCCGTCGGGCGACGAGGAACGTCCCACCGGCCAGCCAGTCCGCCGCGGTTTCCCGACCTGCCGGCACCCAGAGGTGGCTGTCGAGTTCGGCGGCTTCCTCGGCCTTCAGGTTGGCCGTGCCGTCCTTGAATCCGAAGAGGTTGCGCGGTGTGTCCTGGGCGGTCGAGGTTGATGACGTCCGGCCGAAACCGAGCTGGGACCATCGCACCGATGCGGTCCCGAAGGCGATCCTGGCCAGGTTGCGGACGGCGTGGACGGCCACCTGTGGGTCATCGGCACAGGCCTGGACGCACAGGTCCCCGTCGCTGCGGGCGGGCTCCAACATGTCGCCCGAGAAGTGGGGGAGCCTGGCGAGCGAGGCGGGTTTCCGATCGGCGAGGCCGAATCGGTCGATGCCGTCGTCGGTCCGGAACAGGGTCGGGCCGAATCCGAACGTGATGGTCAGCCCGGCCGGTGGGAGACCGATCGCCTCCCCCGTATCGTCCGGCGGTGCGTCATAGGAGGTGCCCCCGGTGCCGGCCGGCTCGCCCCGGACCATGCGTTCGGCAGCCCTCGTCCAGCGTTCCAGCAGGCGCACCAGCTTGCGCCGGTCGTCGGTGGTGACGTCGAAAGCGGCGAAGTGCAGGCGGTCCTGCGCCGGCGTGACGATGCCGGCCTGGTGCGGTCCGTGGAAGGGGTACGCCCGGCCCGCCGGCTGGTCGGGTCGCGCTCCCGGTTCGGGTTCGTGGCCGACGGCGTACCCGGCCGCCGCCGAGCCACCCACGAGCGCGGCACCGGCACCGGCGACGGAGAGCAGTCCGCGGCGGGTGAGGCCTCGTCTCCCGGAGCCGTCCTGGGTGCTTCGCATCAGATCACCGCGGCGGTGAGCTGGGACAGGGGCTCGGACAGCGCGTTGACCGCGTCGGAAAGCTCCCGGATCTCGTTGTCGCCCAGCTGGTCGTAGGTCTTGAATCCGGTGCCGACCCGATGCTGGTCGAGCAGTTCCTGCAGCGAACCGAAATCGGTCTCGATCTGGCGATCCAGGTCGGGGTTCTTCTGTTGCAGCAGGGGCCGCAGGCCCTCCCAGGCGACCCGGGCGCCGTCGACGTTGGCCTGGAAGTCCCACAGGTCGGTGCGGGACCAGTATTCCTCCTCGCCCGTGACCTTGCCGGTCGCAACCTCGTCGAGCAGGCCCTTGGCGCCGTTGCCGATCACGTCAGCCGTGAAGGTCAGGTCCCGGGTGCGGGTGTGGAGGTCCCGGGTGTCGCTGACGAGCTGGTCGGCGTACCGGGCGCGTTCCTGGGGCGTGAGCGGGGTGTAGTTGTCGGCCCGCTGGGGCCAGAGGTCCTTCTCCATCCGGTGCCAGCCGGTCCACTCCTGCCCCTCCTCCAGGTCGGCCTCGCGCGCGTCCATCCGCGGATCCAGGTCACCGAACGACTCGGCGACCGTCTCGATCCGCTCCCAGTTCGTCCGGGCGTCGGGATAGAGCTGTCGGGCGCGGTCGTCCTGGCCGGTCCGATAGGCCTCGGCGAAGAGCTCCGTCTTGGCGAGCAACTGGTCGGTCTGGTCCTTCACATAGGACTGGTATTGCGCATTGGCCTGATCGAGCAGGGCCTTGTCGTCGGCGCTCACGGGCATGCTTTGGCCAGTCACCGTGAACGCCGCCCGGATGCCGTCGCCGACCATGCCCGGCTTGCAGGCGGTGAAATAGTTGCCCGGTTGGGCGCTCAGGACGAGCTCCCGCGTGAGGCCCGGGCCGATGTTCTCGACCTCGCCGATGATCCGCAGCCCGTCGTCGCCCAGGACGTAGAACTCGTTGACCTTCGATCCGTTGTTGGTGACGGCGAAGGTGAGCTTCCCCGCCGGTGCCTCGCCGGCGGACAGGCTGCATGCGCTGTCGGAGGCGGCGACTGTGAGCTTCTGCGGGTCTCCCGCTGCGTTCGGCGCGGAGGTGTTGTCGGTGCAGGCCGTCGCGAGGAGAAGGGTGGCGATGACGGCGAGGGGTAGGCGGTGCGGGCGGTTCATGCGGTGTCTCCGGTGGGAACGATCGGATGGGTGGTGGGTGTGGGCTGCTTCGGCGCCGGCGACGCCGGTCGGCCTCGCATCCGGCGCCAGAACAGGAAACCGACGGGGACCACGTAGGCCCACCAGGCGAGGAACTGCAGCCAGGTGGTGCTCGGGGAGAAGTTGAAGATGCCCTTCAGCAGGGTTCCGAGAACCGATCCCGGCGGGATCTGCGCGGACAGGTCGAAGGCCAGGCTCCCGAGGCCGGGCAGGAATCGTGCCTCCTGGAGGTCGTGGATGCCGTACGCGAGTACGCCAGCCGCCACGAGGATCAGGAAGCCGCCGGTGATGGCGAAGAACCGGGTGAGGTTGATCTTCAGCGCTCCCTTGTAGATCAGGTAACCGAGGAGCACGGCCAGCACCAGGCCCAGCAGGGCGCCGACGAGTGGGACGGTCGTGGACGTGCCGGCGGCGGTGGCGGAGCGGGTCGCCGCCCACAGGAACAGCGCGGTCTCCAGGCCTTCCCTGCCGACAGCGAGGGCGGCAACGACCGAAAGTGCGCCGGGAGAACGGTCGACGGCGGAATCGACGGCAGCCCGGAGCTTTCCGGCCAGGCCCCGGGCGGCCCCGGCCATCCAGAAAATCATCCACGTCACGAAGGCGACCGCGATGATCGACAGCGACCCGCCGATGAGCTCCTGGGCCTCGAACGTCAGGCCCCTCGGGCCGAAGGTCAGCAGGGCGCCGAAAGCGAGCGACACGCCAACGGCGAGGGCGATGCCGAGCCACACGCGGGGGATGAGGTGTTTTCGGTTGGTTTTCACCAGGTAGGCGATCAGGATGCTCACGACGAGGGACGCCTCCAGTCCCTCCCGCAGCCCGATCAGCAGGTTGGCCGTCACTGTTCCACCTTTCCCTTAGGCAAGGCTTGCCTAAGTAAGGAGAACCTAAATCTCAGCGTCTCTGCTGCGCAATGCCCGGGAGAGGAAAAGGCATGTGATCACCATCACGAAAGCCGGCCCGCTGCACACGGACCGGCTTCAGTTGGGGAGTGCTCCCCGAGGCTCAGAAATAGATGCCCAGGACGAGGGTGACGACCCAGAGCGCGCCGGAGATCTGGAGGGCGCGGTGGTTGAGGACCACATCCTCGGGCTCGCCTGCATCGCCGCGGTCGACCTCGAGGGCGTACTGCAGCAGGCCGAGGGTCAGCGGAATGATCGAGATCACGAGCCAGGGCAGACCCCACAGTCCGCCGCCGGGAGCGGGCGCGCCCGGAGTCACGCCGCCGCCGATTGCCCACAGGCAGTAGGCCACGAGCGTCACGGCGGCCGAGAGGTGCCAGGCGAAGCGCAGATAGGTGTCGGTGTATTCCTTCAACGACTTCCGGGTGCCGGCCTCCGAACCGAGGATGACCATCTCCGAATAACGCTTCCCCGAGACCATGAACAGCGAGCCGAACGCGGCGACCAGGAGGAACCAGGCCGACAGGTCGATGCCGGTGGCCACGCCGCCCGCAATCATGCGGAGCAGGAAGCCTGACGCCACCATCGCCAGGTCGATGATCGGCTGGTGCTTCAGGAACTGGGTGTACATCAGCTGCAGCACCAGGTAGACCACCAGCACCACGCCCAGCATCGGTGCGACATAGAAGCCGAGCCCGAGGCTGAGAATGGTGGTGATCACGGCCATCACATAGGCCGTCGATACCTTGAGTTCGCCCGCCGCGATCGGCCGGAACCGCTTCTTGGGATGCAGGCGATCCTCTTCGACATCCTTGGCGTCGTTGAGGAGATAGATCGTCGCGCTGATGAGCGAGAAGGCCACGAATGCGAGAGCGGCGTTGAGCAGCACCTGCAGGTGATCCGAGTTGCCGCGGGTATGGAACCCGGCGGTGAGCGGGGCAGCGAAGACCAGGACGTTCTTCATCCACTGGCGCGGGCGCATGGCGCGCAACCACGCCGGCAGGACCGTCTTGGGAGGCATCTGGCGGCTGGGGAGCGCGGGGCGCGATTCAGTACTCATGACGATTTTGAGGCTAGCCGACTACGGTGGGCGACGTGTCATTCCGTGCCGCCCTGCGCACACGTGTCTGTGCGGCAGTGCTCGTTCTGTCGGCGTCCGCTCTCGTCGCCGGTTGTAGTGCTTCGGGGCCGGCGCCCGTCCCCGAACCGAGTCCCGTGACCGCCTCCGCTGAGGCGTACGCCGTCCCTGCCGGTGGAGTGTCTTTGGCGCAGCTCGGGTTCGGCAACGGGCCTGCCGATCGGGTGACCGTGCCGGCCGGGGCGCGGCTGAACCTTCGGGTGGACCAGCCGAACATGCAGACCATGACGTTCTCGGCGCCGGAGGCGAGTGTGATCGCCCAGTGGTTGCAGGAACACCTGCCCGGGGCTGGCTTCACGATCACCGCGTCCGGGGTCGACGCCGGGGGACTCGTGTTCACGGGTCATGGCTGGGACGGTGCCTTCACCAGTGGTGGGGCCGAGGCCGCCCTGACCCTGCGTCGGTCGACGCACCAGGGTTGAGTCTCGGGCGTCGGGGCCTCGGACCTGGTGGTGCGGTCCTGGTGGTGCGGTCCTGACGCTGCGGTCTTTGATGGTTCGGTCTTCGTGGTTCGGTCCCTGCGCTTCGACCGCACGCTCGACCATTGCCCGCTTCGACCATTGGCCCGTTTCGGCCACGGCACGCCCATCGCCGACTGCACTCGTGCCATTTGGCACGACTGCACGCACGACACCGCGTGCCGCGGCTCCAGTCGTGCCCTTCGGCACATCTGCTCCCAGCTCCCGGGCGTGTCGACCCAACAGGGGCCATGACGGTGAAGGGACCCCAGGCCTGCGCCAGCGCGGTATCCGACCAAGGGCGCCGGACACTGCCCCCAACCCCGCACTCTCCGACGTGGAAGCGACTCTCCGACGTGGCGCACGGTTGCGAGGTGAACTTCACGTAGGTATGTGACCGTGATGTCGGAACGTGCGCGTCTTTCGGCGCGGGAGGTGGCGTACGCGTTGGGAAGTGCATGCTTTCGGGTTGCGAAGTGCTGGCCTCCGGGTGCAAAGCAGGCGTACGCGTTGGGAAGTGCATGCTTTCGGGTTGCGAAGTGCCGGTCTCCGGGGGCGGGGCAGGCGTACGCGGGGGGTGTCAGCCACGGCACCGCAACAGGTCAGTCGCGGTCGGCCCAGAGATCGTGCCAGGCCACGCCGAGCTCGGTGAGCAGATCACGGACGAGGGGCAGGCTGAGGCCGACGACGTTGTGGGGATCGCCTTCGAGGCCGGAGATGTAGGCTCCACCGAGACCATCGATCGTGAACGCCCCAGCGACGGCGAGGGGCTCGCCGGTTGCCACATAGGCCTCGATCTCGTCGTCGGAGATCTTCGCGAAGCGCACCAGCGTCGATCCGGTCGCGGTGACCTGATGTACGCCGCGTTGGCGCAGGATCACGTGATGGCCCGTGTGGAGCGTGCCGGTGCGGCCTCGCATTGCTTTCCAGCGCTCGATGGCCTCATCCGGTGATGCCGGCTTGCCGTGTGCCCGGCCGTCGAATTCCAGCACCGAATCACAGCCGATGACGATTACCGGCTCATGGCCGGCGAGCTGCTGGTTGACGACCTGGGCCTTGCGCTCGGCGAGGATGGCGGCGAGGATCACGGGCCGCATCGCAGTGACGCTCTCCTCGTCGACGCCCGAGACCATGACTTCGGGGTCGAGCCCGGCCCGGCGCAGAGTCTGCAGCCGGGCCGGGGACGCCGAGGCAAGGATGAGGCGATAACTGCCTGACATCAGGCCCGACGACCTCCACCGAGGAGCCCGTCAAGGAGGTCGCCCAGGATTCCGCCGCCCTGGCCGCCGAAGCCACCGGGCTGCTGCTGCGGGCGGCCCTGGGGAGAGGCGGTCGGCTCGTCGATCGAGATCGTCGGAGCGGCCGGGCCGTCCAGGTCAGGGTTGCCCGGAGCCTGCTGCGGCTGCTGGCGCGGCTGCTGGAAATCGGGCTGGCGCGGCGCCTGCTGGGGCTGACGCTGCGGGGCTGCGGCCCCGCCACCCATGGCACCACCGAGCATGTCGAGCAGGATGTCCTGGAGGCTCCCACCGGTGGGCTGCTCGGGCACCTGGGCCGGAGCCTGCTTGCGGCCGCCACCCAGAATGCTGTCGAGGATGCCTCCCAGGATTCCGCCGCCGGCACCGCCACCGGCGCCACCGCTCTTCCCGCTGGTCAGCTGGGAGGCGATATAGGCCAGCACGATCGGCGCGAGGATGCGCAGCAGCTTCTGGACCATCTCGTTGTTGCCGCCTGCGACGCCGCGACCGAGGGCCTGGGTGACATCGGGCGTGCGGGCGCCGAAGACGTTCTGGACGATGGCCTCGCCGTCCTGGGTGTCGACCCGATCGAGGGAGACGCCGCCGTCGAGGAGCGAGGAATTGGCGTGGTCGGACAGCGCGGACGCCAGGGAGCGGGCCCCGCTGTCGTCTGCGGCGTTGGCAGACATGCCGCCGATGAGGGCCGGAATCAGCTGGCTGGCGAGGTTCTGGGCCGTCGCTTCATCGGTGCCGAGCTGGGCGGCGAGCTGGTCGAGGGGAATCGTGCTGAGGATCTCCTGCGTTGCGTCCACGGGCGTTCCTTTCACTGCAGGCGGCCGCGTTGACCGTCCGGTTTGTGTGACGTCACCGTAGCGAACGCACCGGACAGGTCGGAGAGCACCTGTGCCCACTCTTCGTGAGGGATTCCTCAGCAGCCGGACCGACGGCCCGCGACGCGGGCACCGGCTGGCTCAACGATCGCCGTGTCGCCAGGCTCCGGGGCCTGGATGGAACGACCGGCGCAGGGTCCGCACATAGGACTTCCAGCCGCCCATGGTCGGCTTGCGCTCCCGGGGCGGGGGCTCCGTGGCGGACTGCGAACCGGCTGCCAGCACGGTGATGATGGCAGCCATTTCCTCCGGTGTCGGAGATCCCGACACCACGGTGATGACCGGCTGGTCATTGCTCATGACTGGCTCGCTTCGGTGAGTGGGATCAGAGCGGGATGTTGCCGTGCTTCTTGGGCGGCAGCGACTGGCGCTTGGTCCGCAGCAGACGGAGCATGCGGATGATCTCGTAGCGCGTCTCGTGCGGATAGATGACCTGGTCGATATAACCGCGCTCGGCCGCGACATAGGGGTTGGCCAGCTCGTCGTCGTAGGCCTGGATCAGGCGCGTACGCTCGGCGTCCGGATCCGAGGACGCCGCGAGTTCCTTGCGGTAGAGGATGTTGACCGCACCCTGGGCACCCATGACCGCGATCTGGGCGGTCGGCCACGCCAGGTTCACATCGGCGCCGAGGTGCTTCGAGCCCATGACGTCATAGGCGCCGCCATAGGCCTTGCGTGTGATCACGGTGACAAGGGGAACGGTCGCCTCGGCGTACGCGTAGATCAGCTTGGCGCCGCGACGGATGATGCCCGCGTGCTCCTGATCGACGCCGGGGAGGAAGCCGGGCACATCGACGAAGGTGATGACGGGGATGTTGAACGCATCGCAGGTGCGGACGAAGCGCGCGGCCTTTTCCGAGGCATCGATGTCGAGGCAGCCGGCGAAGTGCATCGGCTGGTTGGCGACGATGCCGACCGAGCGGCCCTCGACCCGTCCGAAGCCGGTGACGATATTGGGCGCGAACAGCGGCGACGTCTCGAGGAAGTCGTCGTCATCCAGGACCGTGGTGATGACGGTCTTCATGTCATAGGGCTGGTTCGGGGAGTCCGGGATCAGCGAATCCAGCAGGCGGTCGCGTTCCAGCACCTGCAGGTCGTCCTCGTCGTCGCCGTAGAGCACCGGGTCCTCGAGGTTGTTCTGGGGGAGGAAGCTGAGCAGGTCGCGGACGTAGTCGATCGCGTCCTCCTCGTCGGCAGCCAGATAGTGGGCGTTGCCGGACTTGGTGTTGTGCGTACGCCCGCCGCCCAGCTCTTCCATCGAGACGTCCTCGCCCGTGACCGTCTTGATCACGTCGGGGCCGGTGATGAACATCTGCGAGGTCTGGTCGACCATCACGACGAAGTCGGTCAGAGCGGGCGAATAGACGTGACCGCCCGCTGCCGCGCCCATGATCAGCGAGATCTGGGGGATGACGCCCGAGGCGATCGTGTTGCGCTTGAAGATCTCGCCATAGAGACCGAGGGAGACCACACCCTCCTGGATGCGGGCACCGCCACCCTCGTTGATGCCGATGAGCGGGCAGCCGGTCTTGAGCGCGAAGTCGATGATCTTCACGATCTTCTCGCCGTAGACCTGCCCCAGCGAACCGCCGAACACGGTCACGTCCTGGGAGAACACACAGACCGGGCGACCGTGGATGGCGCCGACACCGGTGACGACACCGTCGCCGTAAGGACGCTTCTTGTCCATGCCGAAGGCCGTGGAACGGTGGCGGGCGAACTCGTCGAGTTCGGCGAACGTCCCGGGATCCAGCAGCAGTTCGATGCGTTCGCGGGCGGTGAGTTTGCCCTTCGCGTGCTGCTTCTCGACCGCCGCCGCAGAACCTGCGTTGACGGCCTCCTCCGTGCGGCGGGCGAGATCAGCCAGTTTGCCGGCGGTCGTGTGGATGTCGATCTCCATAAAGCGCAGCCTAGCCCCGGGTGCCGGTGCAGGTGGGCGTGCTCGAAAACCCGTTGATCACGCGCCGTTATGCTCCCGCCATGTCTTTCACCCCGGCTCCCGATGCCGTTGCGCTCACCGACGCCCTGGTCCGCCCGGGGTCGCCGTGGACCGCCGTGTCCGTGGTCACCGAGTCGGCGTCCACGAATGCCGACCTCGTCGCGGCCGCGCGCAGGGGCGCGGAACCGGGTCAGATCCTGATGACCGACAACCAGACAGCCGGCCGGGGGCGGCTGGATCGTTCCTGGACCACCCCGCCGGGGGTGTCCGTGGCCTGCTCGGTGTTGCTGCGACCCGACGGGGTGCCCGCGGAGCGCTGGCCGTGGCTGTCGCTGATGACCGGCGTGGGGCTCGTCGACGGCATTCGGGCCGTGTGCGACGTCCCGGTGCGGCTCAAATGGCCCAACGACGTCCTGGTCGGGGATCGCAAACTCTGCGGTCTCCTCGCCGAACGTGTCGAGACCTCCGCCGGGCCCGCGGTCGTGCTCGGTTTCGGTATCAACGTGTCGATGGACGCCGAGGAACTGCCCGTCGATACCGCGATTTCACTGCGGCTCGAGGGTGCCGAGGTGTCCAAGACCGAGCTGATGATCGAGGTCCTCCGGGCACTCGCCGGGGCGTACCGGCTGTGGCGGGATGCCCCGGCCGAACTCGCGCAGCGGTACGCCGAGCGCTGCCGCACCATCGGCCTCGACGTCCGCATCCAGCTCGGGTCCGACCAGCACGTCGAGGGTCGGGCACTCGGGATCGATCCCGCGGGCGGGCTCATCGTGCGTACGCCGTCGGGGGAGCGCACGTTCTCCGCCGGCGATGTCGTGCATCTGCGACCGGCGGCGCCGAGTTCGATGTCGCACTGACAACCGGTCGGCCGGGTCGCCGGGCGGGCGATCCACCGCGGCCTTCCTGGTGACTGAGGTCTCAGTCAGCGAGACCTTTGCTTGTCGCTCCGAAAGGTCGGAGTTTCACTTGGGATCACAAGAAACTTCCCGATAAATCGGGTGGCGAAGAAGTGGCACATCGAAGTGCCGATTGTGAGCCCGAGTGTTCACGATCAGGCTTCTGACAATGGTGGAGGAAATCATGGAGCGAGAAATCTTGCCTTTGGATCTGCCCATTCTGGATCTGGACGCAGTGGCCGATGAACTGATCGAAACAGGACGCCAGGTCAAGGTTCTCTGGCAATATCCCGGATCCCTGGCGTTCGTCGCCAAGGGGCGGGACTACAGGAGCGAATTCCATATCAATGCCAGCGATGAAGTGACCTACATGATTCGCGGCACGATGCGTTTGCACCATCGGACTCCCGAGGGCGTCGAGAGTGTGGCGGTGATCCCTGCCGGCTCCATCAACTGGATGCCGCCCAATACGGAACACTCACCCAGGTTTCCCTCGGATGCCTTTGCGCTCATCATCGAGCGCGGCCGACTCGAAGGTGAAATCGATCGCTTCCGCTGGTATTGCCCGGAATGTGGTGAGTTTATCCACGAAGAAGAATTCGTGGTGGATGACTATACGAAGGATCCGGTTTCCAAGGCCTATGCGCGATTCTTTGACTCTGTCGAAGCCCGCACCTGCGATCACTGTGGACACATAATGCCACGCCCCGATCAGCAGATCAGCTGATCCTCCAATCAATCTGACCGACACCGGTGTGCGTCTGCACGACCGGAGTGTCGCCCATGCCCAATCACAGGAATCAGGAGTTCAAAATGACCAAGAACACGCCTCGCGTTATCACGACGGACAAGGCACCCACCACCGGTTTCTCGGAAGGAACCAAAGCGCCACTGTCCATGGCCATCGCCTTCAACGGACTGCTGTTCGTCTCCGGTCAGGGGCCTCTCGACCCCGCGACCCACAGCATTGTCTCCGACGATTTCGAGGAGCAGACGCGGATGACTCTGGCCAACCTCCTGCGCGTGGTCGAGGCCGCGGGCTCCACCAAGGACGACATCCTGCGCTGCAATGTCTATATCCGCGACATGGAGAACTTCCCCAAGTTCAACCCCATCTATCGGTCCTTCTTCGCTCACGCCAGCCACTTCCCGGCCCGCACCACCGTCCGGGCGGACCCGCCGCGGGCCGGGGTCCTGGTCGAGATCGACTGCATCGCTGCAGTCGCCGAGTGAGGCCACCATGACACACGTCAAAACCTCCGTCGCCATCATCGGAGCCGGGCCCGCCGGGCTGCTGCTCGGTCGGCTGCTCGGCCTGGCCGGCATCGACAACATCGTCCTCGAGCAGCGCACCCGGACCTATGTGGAGGAGCGCATCCGGGCCGGGCTGCTCGAGCACCCGACGGTCGAGATGCTCACTCTGGCCGGGGTCGATGGGCAACTTCGTTCAAACGGTCAGTTCGATGACGGATTCGAACTCCGATTCGAGGGGCAACGCACATGGATCGCGACCGCCGACCTCACCGGAGGACACCGGACCGTCCTCTATCCCCAGCAGGAAGTTGTGAAGGATCTGCTGCGGGCCCGCGATCACAGCGGTGACCCGATCGTGTTCGAAGCGCTGGACGTGGCGTTGCACGACCTGGAGGGCACCCAACCGCGGGTGACCTACCGGGATCCGGATGGATCCGAGCACGTCGTGACCGCGGACTTCGTCGCCGGATGCGACGGTTTCCATGGGGTGTCCCGTCGATGCCTGCCGGGCGATGTCCGCAAGGAGTTCCAGCGCGACTACCCCTTCGGGTGGCTCGGCATCCTGGCCGAGGTGCCTCCCTCGACCCGGGAACTCATCTATGCCCATCACGACGACGGGTTCGCAATGCACAGCCGCCGGTCAGCCACGCTCAGTCGGTTGTATCTGCAGGTTCCGCCGGATTGTGATGCCGCCGCGATGCCGGACGACTGGATCTGGGCGGAGCTGCACAAACGACTCGGCACAGACGATGACTGGGTTCTGGCTGAGGGGCCGATCATCCAGAAGAGCGTGACGGCCATGCGGTCGTTCGTGGTCGAACCGCTCCAACATGGTCGCCTGTTCCTGGCCGGGGACGCCGCCCACATCGTGCCCCCCACGGCTGCCAAGGGCCTGAACCTGGCGGTGTCGGACATCTCGGTGCTCTCGGAAGCCTTCATGGAGCACTATCACGGCACCGGAGACCACCTGTTGCAGGCGTACACCTCCACCGCATTGCGGCGGATCTGGCGGGCTCAGGAGTTCTCCCGGCACATGACCGCGCTTCTGCACCATGTCCCGGGCAACGAATTCGAAGCCAGGCTCCAGAAAGCCCGTCTGCAGAACCTCGTCATGTCCGAGAGCACTCGTGCAGCTTTCGCGGAGTTGTATGTCGGCCTGCCCTTCGAGGGACACCCCGAACGGTTCCTGTGATTTGTTGCACTGCCTTCGACTTCTGATCAGCCGGCCGCCCGAATACTCTGGTGCTCCAGACGTCCGGGGTGGTTTCCGATGATCGATGAAGGTTCGGCGTCGCCGGGCCGACCGATGCGGGCGACCGCAACCAGTCGGCCCGGCATGCTCACGCGCAGTTTCGCGATCCTCAATGCGTTTCGTCCGGGCGACGTGTCCGTCCAGCCGACCGAACTCGCCCGGCGCACGGGGCTGAGCAAGGCGACGGGACATCGCATAGTCCGCGAGATGGTCGACCTCGGCATCCTGGAGCGCACCGACGCCGGGGTGAGCATCGGGCTGCGCATGTTCGAGATCGGTCAGTTGGTGCCGTTGCATTCGCCCTTGCGCGTCGCAGCTCTACCCTTCCTGACCGATCTTTCCGAGGCGACGGGTGGAGCCATGCATCTGGCGGTGCTCGAAGGGGCGGATGTCGTCTATCTGGAGATCGTCAATCCGATCAAGGGCCTGTCATCCCGCACCGGGGGACGGTTGCCTGCCCGATCCACAGCGGCCGGTTGGGCGATCCTGGCGTTCTCAACGGATCAGGTGGTGAGGGAGGTGTTGGGCCCATCCTTTGCGACGCCCCGCGACAGGAGCCGGCCGCGGCCGGAGGACCTGGCCGGAGTGCGCGCCCATCGATTCGCCTGTGATCCCGAGGGCGACAGCGGTGCGGTCAAGGCCGTCGCGGTGCCGGTGCTGGACCGGAGCGGGGCAGCCATCGCGGCGCTGTCTCTTCTCCATCCAACCGGCACTTCCCAGCAGCATCGTTTCGTCCCGGCTCTGCAGGTGGCGGCGAAGGCTCTCGGCCGCACGGTCCATCGCCATTCGGTCCGACCGGTCGACCGGTCGAGTTGACCCGACGCACGCCAGGGGGAATGGAACGAGGTCCGGGGCCCCGGGGCCGAGGTCGTTTAACCTGATCTGGTGACGACCGTTCCCACGACCGAGCAGCCCACGCATACGGGCCTGTTCACGCAGCTCTTCCGCTTCACCGTGACCGGTGGCATCTCTGCGGTCGTCGACTTCGGATCCCTGTTGATCATGACCCACCTCCTGGGTCTGCCCGACAACCTCGCGAAGGCGATCTCGTTCGTGCTGGGCACGTCCACGGCGTACGCGATCAACCGCCGCTGGACCTTCCGCGCGGAGCCCTCGACCAAGCGCCTGATCCTGGTCTGGGTCTCCTACCTGCTGACGTTCGCCCTGCAGGTCGGCCTGTACGCCCTCACGCGCCCCTGGCTGATGGATCACTTCGACTATCCGACCGCCCAGTTCATCGCGTTCGTCATCGCGCAGGGTGCCGCCACCATCTGCAACTTCGCGATCCAGCGCTGGGTGATCTTCAAGGCCCACTGAGAGATCAGACGCGGTTCAGGAACGCGGAAACGTCCTGCAGTTCCTCCATCGTGATGGTGTGGCCGCGCTCGTAGTAATGCCGTTCGACATCGAAATGGGCATCCAGCCACGGAATGCTGCGCTCGCGCTTGTTGGCGGCGATCACGTTGTCGTCGTGGCCGATGCCGGAGAACAGCGGCAGCTTCGGGTCCATCGCGAGCAGGTCCGCATCGCCGGGCAGGTCACCGTTGTGGGCGAAGCTCGACAGGTGCACCACGGACGTGAACCGGGTCGGAGCCAGCCGGGCCAGTTCCACGGCCATGACGCCGCCCTGGGAGAAGCCCAGAGCGTGGACGCGGGCGTACTTGTCGCCGATCGTCCCCAGCCACTCCAGCACCGCTTCGGCGGAGGCCTTGACCATGGTGTGGTCGGTGCTGTCCACGGCCGGGTTGAACTCGAACCAGGCATAACCGCCGCCCATCGGGCTCGGGAGCGGGCCGCGCAGGGAGGCGACGGTGAACTGCTCGGGCAGGTAGGGCGCGACTCCCGCCAGGTCGCGCTCGTCGGCGCCGAACCCGTGCATCGCGAGAACGAGATCGTCACCCGTGCCCTGTCGCCACACCACCGCGTTGTCGTCGATCCGGACCATGATTCTCCTCGATCTCGTGAGTCGCGGACCACCCTAACGCCGACGTTCGACGACCGGACAGGTCGGTCGGGTCTGCCAGACTGTCGGGGTGTCTGAACCCCGCTCCTTCGTCGTCGGCATCATCGGTGGCGGCCAGTTGGCCCGCATGATGTACGCCGCGTCCGTCTCGCTCGGCATCACCGTCCGCCTGCTCGCGGAGGGGCCGGAGGTGAGCGCCGCCCAGGTGGTGCGCGATGTGACAGTGGGGGATTACACCGACCCCGAGACCGTGCGCACGTTCGCCGAGGGATGTGACGTGATCACCTTCGATCACGAGCACGTGCCGACGAGCATCCTGCACGACCTCGAGGCGGCCGGCGTCCAGGTGCGGCCCGGGCCCGATGCGCTCGTGCACGCCCAGGACAAGGCGGTCATGCGCCGGAGATTGAGCGAGGCCGGCGTACCCTGCCCGGCCTGGCGGGTGGTCGCGCATGCGTCGGAGCTCCAGGCGTTCGCCGCGGATCTCGGCGGCTATCCGGTCGTCGCCAAGGCCGCCCGGGGCGGTTATGACGGCAAGGGCGTCTGGAAGATCGACTCCGATGCCGATGCGGTCGAGTTGTTCGAGGGAATCACGGACGGCGTACCCGTCGTCGCCGAGGAATTCGTCGACTTCGCCCGCGAACTCTCAGCCCTCGTCGTGCGGTCCCCATCCGGCCAGGCGGTGGCGTACCCCGTTTCGGAATCCGTCCAGACCGGTGGCATCTGCACCGAAACCGTGACCCCGGCCCCCGAGCTGACCGAGGAGCAGGCGATGGCGGCGCAGAAGCTCGCGCTCGGAGTGGCGCAGGAGCTCGGAGTCGTTGGGATGCTGGCCGTCGAACTGATGCAGCGCCGCGACGGTTCCGTGGTCGTCAACGAACTCGCCATGCGGCCCCACAACACGGGCCACTGGACCATCGACGGGTCCCATACGTCCCAGTTCGAGAACCACCTGCGCGCGGTGGTCGACCTGCCGCTCGGGGACCCGACCCCGCGGGCGCGCTGGACCGTCATGGCCAACGTACTCGGCGGATCGGTGGCCGATCTGCCCTCCGCGCTGCTGCACTGCTTCGCGCGTGATCGACGGCTGCGGGCTGAGCTGTACGGCAAGGAGGTCAGGCCCGGTCGTAAAGTCGGTCACGTGAATGCGTTCGGCGACGACCTCGACGAGGTACGCCGGCGCGCGCGGCATGCGGCGGACTATCTGATGGGGATCGAGGAAGCATGAGTCCACTCAACGCCAGGCGGGGCATCGTGAAACAGGGTGATGAGCGCGCCCGGGTCGGGATCGTCATGGGGTCGGATTCCGACTGGCCCACCATGGAGGCGGCGGCGCAGGCCCTGAAGGAGTTCGGCATCGCGTTCGAGGCGGACGTGGTGTCGGCCCACCGCATGCCCACCGAGATGATCGACTACGGCCGCACCGCCCATGAGCGGGGCCTCGAGGTGATCATCGCCGGTGCGGGTGGCGCTGCCCACCTGCCGGGGATGCTGGCTGCGGTGACGCCGCTGCCGGTGATCGGCGTACCCGTGCCGCTGAAATATCTCGACGGCATGGACTCATTGCTGTCGATCGCGCAGATGCCGGCGGGCGTACCCGTCGCGACCGTCGCCATCGGCAACGCCCGCAACGCGGGCCTGTTGGCGGTGAGGATCCTGGCGACCGGAGACTCCGGGTTGACCAGGCGCATGGTGGAGTTCCAGGACGAGTTGCGCGCAGCAGCCCAGGCCAAGGGCGAGAAGGTGCGCGCCGCGACGAACGGCGCCTGATCCGCATGGCACGAGGGGCGACCGGACGTTCGGGCGGGGTCGGTGGCGTGTTCACCGGGATCGGGCTGTTGGCCCGGGGCCTCGGTCTCGTGCTGGCCCGGCCGAAGCTGTTCTGGCTGGGCATGATCCCGCCGCTCATCACGTCGGTGCTCATGGTCGTGCTGCTGGTAATGCTCGGCATGAACCTCGGCAGCATCGTCGACGCCCTGACCGGTTTCACCCAGGCCTGGGGCGATGTGGGATCGGTCGTGCGGGCGGTGGTCGGGGTGGTGCTCGTCGGGGCCGCGGTGCTGCTGATGGTGCTCACGTTCACCACGATCACCCTGGCGCTCGGCGATCCGATCTATGAGCAGATCTCCCGGCGCGTGGACGCCGAGTTCGGGCCGTTGCCGCCGGAGCCCTCCGAGCCGGTGGGGGCGATGGTCGGGAGAGTGGTACGCCAGTCCGGCGCGACCATCGGTCTGTCGCTGCTGGTCGCCGTGGGGTGCTTCGCGGTTGGGCTCATCCCCGTGGTCGGGAGTGTGCTCGCAGCCGTGTCGTCGGCGTTGCTGGGCGGCCGTCTGATGGTGCGTGAGATCACCGGCCCGGCTCTCGAGAGGCGAGGCCTGCTCGAGACCGCCGATCGCCGGCCGGTGCTTCAGGGCCACGGCGCGATGATGCTCGGATTCGGGGTGCCCGTCTTCTGGTTGTTGTCGATTCCGGGTGTGGCGGTGTTGGTGTTTCCGGCGGCCGTGGCGGGTGCCACTCTGCTCGTGCGGCGGATGCGGGGCGAGGACACGGGGCCTGGGGCGGGGCGTACCGAAAAGGGCGGACGAGGGAAATAGGCGGAGTCCTACCCAAGCTCGCTACTGGTCAGTAGGGTTGGCGCATGACGGACTTCAGCGACATGTATCGCCCTACCGAGGACCACGACATGTTCCGCGCGGCGATCAGGGAGATCGCCGAGGAGAAAATTGCCCCGGCGGCTGCCGAGGTCGACGAAAAGGCCGAGTTCCCGCGCGTGGCGTGGGAGGCCCTGCGAGCGGGAGATTTCCACGCGCCGCACATCCCCGAGGAGTACGACGGCGTCGGCGCCGATGCCCTCGCCACGGTGATCATCATCGAGGAGATCGCCCGCGCGTGTGCGTCTTCGTCGTTGATCCCGGCGGTCAACAAGCTGGCAACGGTGCCGCTGCTGCTCGCCGGATCCGATGAGGTCAAGCAGGCTTACCTGCCGCGCGTCGCCCGGGGCGAGGGGATGATGTCGTATTGCCTTTCCGAGCCGGATGCCGGGTCGGATGTGGCGGGGATGAAGACCCGCGCCGTCGCCGACGGTGACGACTGGGTGCTCAACGGCACCAAGGCGTGGATCACGAACGCGGGGGAGTCGGAGTGGTACACGGTTTTCGCCTCCACCGACCCCGAGCGCAAGTCCCGGGGCATCTCGTGCTTCGTCGTCGAGAAGGGCGACGAGGGGGTGTCGTTCGGGGCCAAGGAGAAGAAACTCGGCATCCAGGGCTCACCCACGCGCCAGGTCATCTTCGACAACGTCCGCATCCCCGGTGATCGGATCGTCGGCGAGGTCAACCGAGGGTTCTTCACGGCGATGAAAACGCTGGACCACACCCGCGTGACGATCGCTGCCCAGGCCATCGGCATCGCCCAGGGCGCATTGGACTTCGCACTGGACTACGTCAAGGAGCGCAAGCAGTTCGGCCGCCCCATCGCCGACAACCAGGGCATCCAGTTCATGCTGGCGGACATGGGCATGAAGCTCGAGGCCGCGCGCCAGCTGACGTACGCCGCGGCGTGCCGCTCCGAGCGTACGGATGAGGACCTGACCTATTTCGGTGCCGCAGCGAAGTGTTTCGCCTCCGATGTCGCGATGGAGATCACGACCGATGCCGTGCAGCTGCTCGGTGGGTATGGGTACACGCGCGAATATCCTGTCGAGCGCATGATGCGCGATGCCAAGATCACCCAGATCTATGAGGGCACCAACCAGATCCAGCGCATCGTCATGGGCCGTCAGCTGTTGAACGGGTTGCCGCAGGGGCGGTGATTGTGGGGCGACGCGCCGAAGGGTTGGGGTCCTGCTGGTGCGGGTTGGCGTGCTATGGAATGGCGCCCGCAGCGGAAGCGCATGGGGCCCTGGCTGTGGTGTAGTTCCGACACTTGGGCCGCCCCTCCCGGGTGTGTGCACTTCCGGACGTGAATGCGGCGACTTCCCGACGCGTACGCCAGCTTGGGCCCCGGTGTCTGCATCCCCCGACGTGAGGGCCGGACTTCCCGACGCGTACGCCACCTGCCTCGCTGAGTGCCGCCCACCCTCCAACATCAAGGCCTGGTTCCGACGTGGCTTCTTCCTCACGACATGGCGCACGGTCGGGAGGTGGCTCCTATGTCGCAACGTGGGAATGGGCGAGCAGAGTCTCGTGTCTACGAGGTCGGAGTGGACTCGCGGGCGCCGACGGGTCCAGCCGGATGCGACACAGCGGGGACTGGTGGCTGATGTGCCAAATGGCACGAGTTGGGCTGGGGCGCGCGGTGTCGGGGTGTGCGTCGTGCCATATGGCACGAGTGGTTCTGTCTCTCGGCGTGTCGGCGTCACCTGAGTCCACCCGGTCCCGGGTCCTCGCACTTCCCGACGTGAATGCGGGGACTCCCCGACGCGTACGCCAGGTTGGCCCGGGTGTCTGCACCTCCCGACGTGAACGCCGGGACTTCCCGACGCGTACGCCAGCCTGGGCCCAGGTGTGTGCACCTCCCGACGTGAATGCCGGGACTTCCCGACGCGTACGCCACCTGCCTCGCTGAGTGCCGCCCACCCTCCAACATCAAGGCCTTGAACCGCCCCGGGTTGCGTGGAGGGCGTGTTATCCCGGAACCGGCTGGTTCTGGGGGTTGACGGCAGCGTAATACGCCGCTTCGTACTCGGTGGGTGGGACGTAGCCGATGCTGCTGTGGAGTCGGCCGGTGTTGTACCAGTCGACCCACATCAAGGTCGCCAGTTCGAGCTCATCAACGGTCTTGAACGGGCCGTCGATCTTCACACACTCGGCCTTGTACAAACCGATCACCGACTCAGCCATCGCATTGTCATAGGAATCGCCCACGGTGCCGATCGAGGCGAGCGCGCCGGCTTCGGCGAGTCGGTCGGCGTAGCGGATCGCCGTGTACTGAGTGCCGGCATCGCTGTGGTGCACGACCCCACGAGGATCGTGACCGGCACGTTCCCGCACCCACAACGCCATCTCCAACGCATCCAGAGGCAGCTCGGTCGGCATCCGGTGATGGGTCCGCCAACCAACAATCCGCCGGCTGTACACGTCTGTGACGAACGCAGTGAAACCCATCCCCGACCACGTGGGCACGTAGGTGAAATCGACGATCCACAGCTGATTCGGCCGAGCAGCGGTGAAATCGCGTTGCACCAGATCCTCTGGGCGGGGCGCGGACGGATCCGACTTCGTAGTGCTGAACCGCTTGCCGCGCACCACACCCTGCATCCCATGGGTCCGCATCAACCGCTCCACCTGACAACGCGGCGCCGCGACGCCATCACGCTTCAGCAGGTGCCACATCTTGCGATAGCCCGCCACCCCGCGACCCTTCGTCTTGTCGGCCTGGACCGCTTCGATCTGCTCCCACACATACGCATCCGACAAGGCACGTTTCGACACCGGTCGCCGCTTGTGGGCGTAATAGCCAGACGGGGCGATCGGCACACCATGCTCGCTCAGCACACGGCAGATCGGCTCGACCCCGAACCGGTCCCGATGGTCATCGACGAACGCGACTACCACGGCAAACGCGGGTCGAGCTCCCGCGCGAAGAAACTCGAAGCCGCCAACAAGATCTCATTCGCCCGCTTCAACTCCCGCACTTCCTGCTCCAACTCACGGATCTTCCTGGCATCCTCCGTGGTGGTGCCGGGCCGGGTGCCTGCATCAATATCGGCCTGCTTCACCCACCCACGCAGCGTGTCGGGATTCACCCCCACCCGAGTGCCGATCCGCTTCACCGCCGCGTTCATCGACAACTCCGGATCCTCCAAACGAGCCTCGGCCACAAGCCGCATCGCCCGCTCCCTCAACTCCTGAGGGTACTTACGTGGTGCTGACATGGTCTGCATCCTTCCGTGGAATCAGACCCTCCACGCAACCCGGGGCGGTTCACCTGGTTCCGACATGGCTTCTTCCTCACGACATGGCGCACGGTCGGGAGGTGGCTCCTATGTCGCAACGTGGGAATGGGCGAGCAGGGTCCGGGCGATCCGACAACACGGGTGCCCGAACCCGCCTATTCGCCCGGCTTGCGGATGAACCGGTCGAGGTTGGCGGTGTTGCCGGCGGCGATCTCGGAGAACATCTCCTGGGATTTCTCCTTGTCCCAGAGCATCGACGACCCGGCCGCGGTGCGGGCGTTGGGATTCGATACGGGCACCATGACCGCAACGCCCTCACCACGCCCGATGGTCAACCCGGGACCCGCGAGGCCGACCATGCTCATCAGACCGGTGTCCTGGTCTGTCGTGAGCGACTGGGCGGCGCCCTGGTTGATCTGCCACCAGCGGATCGGGTTCACGACAGTGGCCGGCGTCGCGGCCTTCTTGATGACGCCCGCGACCATTTCGCGCTGGCGGTTCATGCGGCCGAGGTCGCCGGTGGGGTCGGCGTACCGCATCCGCACATAACCCAGCGCCGTCACGCCGTCCATGTTCTGGCAGCCGGCCTGGATATCGAGGCGGGAGAACTTGTCCTTGATCGCGGTCTGGGGGCACATCTCGATGCCGCCGAGGGCATCGATGACGTTGACGAAGCCACCGAACCCGATCTCCGCGTAGTGATCGACGCGCAGGCCGGTGTTCTGTTCGACGGTCTGGATGAGCAGGGGAGCGCCGCCGAAGGCGTACGCCGCGTTGATCTTGTTGCGTCCGTGACCGGGGATGGGCACGTAGGAGTCGCGCGGAATCGACACCAGTGCCGGGCGGCCGCTCGGCGGCACATAGAGCAGCAGCATCGTGTCGGTGCGCTGGCCCTCGATGTCGCCCGTGCCGAGCCGCTTGCGCTCGTCCGGGGTCAGTCCCTCGCGGGAGTCCGAACCGACAAGGAGCCAGAGGTCACCCGGCTGCTGCGGCGGGCGCTCGCCGCTGGGCATGACGTCTGCCTTGGTGGTCGAGGACCAGGCATAGATCGGCGTACCGATCGTGAAGATCAGCCACAGCGTCAGGAGCGTCGCCACGAGGGCGAAGAAGTTGCGCACGGGGCGACGACGCTTCCGGCGTCGGGTGCGCGTGGGTGCGGCCGCCGGGCGCCGCGACTGCGGTTTGGCAGGCGGAGCCGATCGGGACTGCGGTTGGGATCGGGACTGGCGCTGCGCCTTGGGCGGAGAGGCGGGCGCGACCCGCGTACGCTCCTCGGGCGGGGGCTGGGCAATCCGCGTTCGCTCGGCCGGCTCGGGCTCACCGAATGAGGCCCGCCTGCGGCCGGACGCATCGCCGGAGGAGCGGGATCGATCGTCGGCGGAGGGCTGACCCTCGCCCCTGTCGGGGGACCGATAGAGCCAGTCCATGTCGTCGTCGCGGCCGGATGCCATGGCTCAAAGGTACTCAGTCGTCGGTCTCCGGGCACTTCCTCGTGCAGCGCGCGTCGGCCTGCCCCGGATCACCCCCGGGGCTCACAGCCGTCGGCGTGGCGTCCCGCGTCGTCCGGTGCGGGGGATCCATACTGAATCGACGATTCTCGGCGTGGTTCCGACAAGCTCCACCACGAGGGTCACCTTCCCCACCAGCAGTAACGAAAGGCCCGTCCCGTGGCTGAAACCCGGACCGATCGCCACCTGCCCGGCAGCACCACCACTCGCCGTCCTCCCGACTATCGTCCTCGGGCTCAGGTGCGCAGCGAGCGGCTGCGGCTGGGTCGTGGCCTCGGACGGGTCCTGATGACCCTGCTGGTGCCGGGATCGGCCCAACTGCTCGGCAGGGACAAGCGCATCGGTCGCTGGGCGATCCGCATCTGGGCCGGACTGATCCTGACCGTCATCGCCTGGTTCCTGCTGCTCCTGGTCAACCGTGGCGCGGCCGTCGCGGTCATCACGTTCAAGCCCGTGACCGTTCTCATCGCCGCTGCGCTGGCGTTGGGCGGCGTCGCCTGGGGCGCGCTGCTGCTGCACGCGTGGAAGCTGTCCAACCCGGTCGCCCTGGCTCCGCGCCACCGCCTCGGGTTCGGGGCCGTGAGCGTCGCGCTCGCGCTCGCGCTCTCCGGCACCGGCCTCGCCTCGGCATCGGTCGTCAACGCCCAGGGCGACTTCATCGGCAGCGTCTTCGCCGGCGGGGGAGACACACAGGTCAAGGACGGTCGCTACAACATCCTGCTGATGGGTGGTGACGCCGGCAACGGCCGGGAGGGCCTGCGCCCCGACTCGCTCACGGTCGCCAGCATCGACGCACGCACCGGTGAAACCGTCCTGCTCTCGCTCCCGCGCAATCTCGAGGACTTCTCCTTCCCGGCATACTCGCCGATGACCCGCCTCTATCCCGACAAGTTCAGCTGCGCCAATCACGAGTGCATGCTCAACGCCGTCTATACGAAGGCGATGGAGAACAAGGGGCTCTATCCCGGCGTGAAGGACCCGGGCGCAGTGGCCACCGTCGAGGCCGTCGAATGGATCACGGGCCTGGATGTGAACTACTACGTCCTCGTCGACCTCGATGGCTTCAAGGGCCTGATCGACGCCGTCGGCGGCATCAACATCGACATCCACAAGCCGGTCCCCGTGGGTGGCGGCTCGACCGACGTCGGCCGCTATATCCCCGCCGGCAAGGCCGTCCACCTCAACGGCCAGGACGCCCTCTGGTTCGCCCGCTCGCGGCACGACTCCAACGACTACGAGCGCATGGCGCGGCAGAAGTGCGTGATGTACGCCATGCTGAACCAGCTCGAGCCGCTCACCGTGGCGACGCGGTTCACGGAGATCGCGAATGCCGGCAAGCAGATCATGGAAAGCAACATCCCGACGACCGAGACCGATCGACTGCTCGACCTGTCGCTCAAGGCGCGCGAGACCAAGATCAGCTCCGTATCCTTCGTGCCCCCACTGATCTATCCGGGTGCGCCCGACTTCAATGTCATCCGCGCCACCGTGCGGGACCGAATCGCGGCCTTCGAGGCAGGCAGTGCCACCCCCTCGGCCGAACCGGCTGCGCCCGCCCCGGCGGAGACCGCGGCCGAGCCGACCCCGGAACCGACGGCGACCGCCACGACCAGGCGAGGCGCGCGGACGGCCAAGCCGTCACCGACACCGACCCAGACCCGACCCCCGGCACCTGCGCCGGCCGCCACCAACCCGGCCGACACGAGCGACCTCTCCGTCGTCTGCCAGGCGGCCTGACGGCCGGTCGGCCTGTCGACCGGTCTGCCTGACGACCAGAAGACCTGTCGGAGCGTCAGGTCAGTGGCGCGACCGGTCGACGGTCTGACCGCCGCCGCGGGTGACACCCGACAGGAAGCCCGCGCCCCAGCTGAGGTGCATGGTGGCGATCACTTCGGCGAGGAGGGCCTTCTGACGCGCAGAGCCCTCTTCTCGGCCCGCCACGAGGGCGAGGAAGCCGGCGTACGCCAACGGCACCAGGTGAGCGGCCCGCAGGACGCGCGTCGGGCCGCGGAGCGGGCGTACGCGATCAACCGTCGCCACCGCCGCACTCGCACCCAGGCCGGCCACGAGCGCAGGCGGCGCGAAGAACCGCAGCGGTGTGCGGGTGGCCAGACCGCGCACGAGGTCGCCACGCCAGACCCCGGTGGACCAGAACTGCTTGGAAAGACGCTTGCGTGTGTCCCGCGGCCAGTAGGTCACGCGCAGCTCGGGGGTGAACCAGACCAGATAGCCGCGCTCGCGGATGCGCAGGTTGAGCTCCCAGTCCTCCCCACGGCGTACCGACTCGTCATAGCCACCGACCTCGGTCAGGATCTCGCGCCGGAAGATGCCCAGATAGGCGGACTCGCACTCCCCGGCCTCGGTGCCGCCGTGATAGGCGCCGCCGCCGAGGCCGAGCGGCGAGTTGTACGCCCGCGCCACCGCGGACTGATAGGGGCCGCGACCGGTGGCCGCCATGATGCCGCCGCAGTTGGCCGCCCCGGTCGTCCGCAGCGTTTCGACCCCGGTGCGGGCATACCCCGGCGGGATCTCCGAGTGGGCGTCGACGCGGATGACCACCGGGTTGCGCGAGGCAGCGATCGCCAGATTGAGCGCGACGGGGATGTGAGCGACGGGATTGTGGACCAGCCGGAGCCTCGGCTCGGTCGCAGCCAGTTGCTCAGCCAGCTCGGTCGTGCCGTCGTTGGAGGGCCCCAGGGCCAAAACGAGCTCGGTCTCCCCGGGATAGTCCTGACCGAGCACCGCAGCCACGGCATCGGCCAGATAGGGCCGCTCGTTGAGGACCGGCATCACGAAGGACACTGCCGGCCAGGTGCCCTCCGGCCACGTGAGAAGAATCGTCACGCGTCCACCCTCTCGCTTTCGGCGATCCGCGCCAAAGCGGTGTCGGACACGTCACATGCGATCACGCTCGAGCCCCCGCCCAGCAGGGGCCCGATGAGGCAGGCGTGCGCTGCGGCCCACGCATCCTCGGGATCGCGCACGAGGACGCGTCGCGACTGGGGTGCGTCGGTGGTGAGCTGCGCGAACGAGAGCGTACGCCCGGCCACGTCCCAGGCCCGGTCGTCCGGCGAGTCCGGTCCCGAGCCGAACCAGGCATCGGGTTGGGCGAGGGCGAGGGTGGAGAAATCGGACCAGCCCTCGGGCAGTCCTCGCAGGCCGAGGCCGAGCGGATGCAGCGAACAGGCCAGCGCCGGGCCGGCAGGCACCCCTTCGGGATCCGGCCCCGTGACCACCAGATCGCCCTCCGAATCGACCACCGTCAGGCCGGCCTGCCAGGTCGCCATCACCCAGACGAGCGTCATCCAGTGGCCGGGATGGTCGGCAGCGACCTGCAGCTCGACCCGGTCGCCGGGATCCAGCCCCAGTTCGTCGGTCAGCAGGTTGGCGGTCTTGGCAACCCAGTTGGCGAACGACCGGGCCGACAGCTCGGTCCGATCCTCGGCCCGATAGTGCGTCAGGAAGGGCGTCGAGCCATCGCGGGCCGCCCGATCAAGGAGGTGTTCATGGAGCAGCACGCCGTCAGCATAGGCGGCCCGGAGATGGCTAGGGTGAGCCGCATGCGTTACGTGGTCATCATGGCCGGCGGGTCCGGCAAGCGACTCTGGCCGTTGTCGCGACAGGGCACCCCCAAGCAGATGCTCCCCCTGGTGGGCGACACGAGTCTGTTGCGAATGGCCTTCGACCGAGTCGTCGATGTCGTCGGTGCCGATCACGTCTGGGTGTGCACGGGCGCTGCCTATGCCGACACCGTGCGCGCCGAATTGCCCGAGCTGCCGGAGGCCAACATCCTCGGTGAGCCGGTCGGCCGTGACTCGCTGAACGCCGTCGCCTGGCCCGCTGCCGTCCTGGCTGCGCAGGATCCCGACGCTGTCGTCGCGATGGTGACCGCCGACCAGATCATGCAGCCGGTCGAGGCCTTCCAGGACGCGTTGCGGACCGGATTCGAGGTGGCCGAGGCCGACGCCACGGCGCTCGTCACCTTCGGCGTGGTTCCCAACACACCCCACACGGGCTATGGCTATCTCCATCGCGGTGCCGGTGTCGAGGGCCAGACCGAGGTTTTCGAAGTGCTGGAGTTCAAGGAGAAGCCCGACCGCGCCACGGCCGAGAGCTATGTCTCCTCGGGCGAGTACTGGTGGAACGCCGGCATGTTCGTCTGGCGCGCGACCACCCTTCTTGCTCAGCTCGAGGTGCTGGTGCCCGAATGCCACGCGGGTGTGCTCGAGCTGGCGGCCGAGCCCGACAAGCTCGAGGAGATCTTCCCGACCCTGCCGCGTATCTCGGTGGACTACGCGATCATGGAGCCCGCCTCCCAGGGCCGCGGCACCCAGGGCACGCACGTCGTCGCCGTCCGGCTGCCCATCACCTGGCATGACGTGGGCGGTTTCCCCTCGCTCGCCGAACACCTGCCGCGTGATGCCGACGGCAATGCCGTCGAGGGCGAGTCGCTGTTGCTCGATGCGCGCGACAACCTGGTCATCAACAAGACCGATGACGGTTCGGTCATCGCCGTGCTGGGCATGACCGACACGATCGTCGTGCGCAGCGGCAACGTCACCCTCGTCTGCCCGGTCGATCAGGCCGAGCGCATCAAGGAGCTCGTGGGCAAGGCATCCGAGGAGCTCGGGTCGGCGTACGCCTGATCCCGCAGAATTTGCGGCGCAAATTGGGCGTGGCCTCCGCCACTGGGGCCGATGCTCCGGGAGACCGGATCTGGCCGCAGATTATGCCGATTTCGACGGAGCAACCGCGTTGAGCAGCCGGCGGATCCAGTCATGGTCCGCCTCAGCGGCGTCGGCGGTGATTGCAGCCACAAGCGCGTCACCGTCGAGTCCGACCACGTCCGCGTAGCGCTCCGACTGACCCGTCGCCTTCAGGATCGCGTCGAGCACGGCCTCGCGTCGCCCCAACCGGAAGAAGTCCTTCGACTCCTCGCGGAGCAGGGGAGCCGAGGCGCCGTCGTCGTCGGTGACGAGGTGGGCCAGTCCCCGTACCACCGCCACCGGCCGCCCGCCCAGCTTGGTCTTGGCCAGGTCGGCTGCTGCGGCCAGTTCGTCGGCCACCGCGATCTCGGTCACCCGCAGGTCGTTGCCGAACGGGTCGGTGCGCCCGATGTGCGAATCGATCGCCACGACCCCTGCCAGGCCGATGGTCAGGTCGGTCTGCCCGGTGCGCCAGGCGCGGCCGGCGGTGTCCGAGATAAGTACGCCGAGTCGCAGCCCGGTCGCGTCGGCCAGCCGGCGGCGGATTCCGCGCGCCGAGGCATCCGGGTCGACGGGGAGCAGCAACGCCGAACCGGGTTCGACATTGGACGTGTCGATGCCCGCCGCCGCATGGACGAGACCGAGCCGGTGCTCGACGATCACCGTGTCCCCGCGACGCGCCACGATGCGACGGGATTCGGTCGCGCGGGCCGCCTGCCGATCGTCCACATCGATCACCCGGCCCTCCGCTTTCGACACCACCTTGGAGGTGACCACGAGGATGTCGCCGTCGCGCAGAGGGCCGGCGTGGTGGGCGTCCACAGCGGCAAGGATCAGCGCCGGCAGGTCGGCACCGGGAGTGACCCCCGGAATCCCCCTCGGGGCGAAGATCTCGATCGTGTCGCTCACGACGCGAACTCCACACCGGCGCGGATGAACTCGGCCGTCGCTTCGGGGGACGTCATCAGCAGCGGCACCACGAGCGTGGGCAGGCCCGCCCGCTCGACCCCGACCACCTCGGCCTCGTCGCGACTGTCCACGACCCAGGCGTCGAGGATGCCGCCGGGGGAGCGGCGCGTGCCGTAGTGCCGGCCGACAGCACCCGCCGTGACCTCCACCCCGATGGCCGGCAGCAACCGATGCGCCATGCCGAGGACGGGGGAGCCCCCGAGGATGCCCGAGAAGCCGATCACGCGGGCCGGAGTCGCGCGCAGTGCCGGGCGTACGCCGCGGGTCGCGAGAATCGGGCCGATCGACACGACCGGATTGGACGGCCCGACCAACACGAGATCGGCGGCGGTGAGGGCCTCGGACACCTCCTGCGTGGCGGTGGCGTCGTCGATGCCGACCTGCACGATGTCGAGGACCTCGGGCTCGGCGTGGTGGCGTACCCAGAATTCCTGGAAGTGCATCGCCCGCCGTCCCGAGGGCGCATCGGGATCGACGACAACGACGTGGGTCTCGACCCGGCCGTCGGTCATGGGCAGGACGTGCAGAGCCGGATCGGTGATCCAGCGGGTCGCCAGGGCGGCGGTGATCTCGGTCGACGTGGCGCCGGCCGCCACCAACTGGGTGCGGACCAGGTGGGTCGCGATGTCGCGGTCGCCGAGGGCGAACCAGGTCGGCTCGACGCGATAGTCCTTCAGCTCCGCCATGATCGACCAGGTCTCGTCGGCGCGGCCCCAGCCCTTGTCGGGGTCGATGCCGTCGCCGAGCGCATACAGCATCGTGTCGATATCGGGACAGATGCGCAGGCCGTGCAGGGTCACATCGTCAGCGGTGTTCACGATCACGTCGATGCGGGCGTCGGGATAAGCCGCGCGGACGCCGCGGACGAAACGGGAGCCGCCGACCCCACCGGCGAGGACAGCGATACGTCGAGGATTCACCGGGCCAGTGTGTCAGGGCCGGTAGCCGTGCCCGAATCTGCGCCGGATCGCTAGCCTGACCATGAACCCTGTCTGCGAGGAGCCCACCATGGCGATGACCGTCTGGAAGCGACTGACCGTGGCGATGGCGATCGGAGTGATCGTCACGCTCGTGCTCACGACCGTGCAAGGCGCGCTGCTGTTCGTGCGCGCCGCCGGAGCGGATGCCGGAGTGGACGGATCTGCCCTCGCCATCCGGGTGACGACCTATCCGGCCTGGCTCGCCGTCGCGCTGGTCGCGGTCGTCGGGGCCGCGGTGCTGTGGGCGCAGGCCGGCCGCGCGCTGACCGTGATCGCCCTGGTCGTGGCCACCCTCAGCCTGCTCGCGCAGCTCGGATTCTGGGTCTATCGCGCATCGACGGTGCTGCAGCTCGTCGACGGGTTGGGCCTGGTCACCGAGATCGTGCAGCTGCTGGCCGCGATCGTGCTGCCGATCGTGTCGATCGTCGTCCTGGTACGCCTGCTCGCTGCCCCGCGGGCAGCGACCGCGCCGGCGGCTCTCCCCGCGGCTGAGCCCGAGCCTGCCGCGGGGGCGCCGGTGTGGAAGCCCGACCAGGCGTCGGGTGTCCACTGGCAGACCGCCGGTGCTGCGGCGTCGGGGGCCGCGGCCCAGAACTGGGGCCGACCGGGGGAGCGGGGTGGGTGGGCCGCCGGTTCTGCTCCCACCGCCGGAGCTCTGCCCGCGGGCCCCTCGAGCCGACCCGGCAGCGGAGCGACGGACGAATCCGCCCTGGCGACGCCGGGAACGCCCCAGCCGGTGCATCAGCCGCGGCAGCCGGAAACGTTCGGCCCGCAGGCGCTGGCCCAGCAATACGGTTCGGCAACGCCTGACTCGGCGAGGCCCGAGTCGGCGAGGGGGGAGGCGCCCGCTATCACGCCGGAGGGCCGCCGGGAGCCACCGCGATGGACTCCGCTGGACCGATCTTCCGGGCAGGACCCCTCCTAGCCACGTGGAATCGG
Source organism: Propionibacteriaceae bacterium ZF39 (assembly GCA_039565995.1). GTDB lineage: Bacteria > Actinomycetota > Actinomycetes > Propionibacteriales > Propionibacteriaceae > Enemella > Enemella fulvus. The sequence continues at coordinate 1,309,868 of CP154795.1, forward strand.
GCAAAACCCGCCCCGCAGCACTCTATTCCGAGCATCTGACAATTTTGGCTTGACTTACTGGTAACCACATGGGTGTAATTCCACCATCGTTATTCGGTCGGGACGATGGCGGCATCGCCCTTCTCGGCCCATACCACGGATCGGGCGAGGAGGGGCGATGTATGAACTGCTGACAGTGGTGACCAGCGAAGAAGAAGACGACGATGGCCTCGGGTGGCAGGAGCGCGCACTGTGCGCTCAGACCGATCCCGAGGCCTTCTTTCCGGAAAAGGGCGGTTCGACGCGCGAGGCCAAGAAGGTCTGCACGTCGTGCGAGGTGCGCAGTGAGTGCCTCGACTATGCGCTGGCCCATGACGAACGCTTCGGGATCTGGGGCGGACTCAGTGAGCGGGAGCGCCGCAAGCTGAAGAAGCGGGCAGTCTGACGGCGGATGGCTAACATGAGGGGGCGTTGCACGCCCCCTCAGCCGTCTCCGGCCGGCGGGCGAGCAGTCCGGACAGTCGGCGGGAGAGGGATAGAACACGCTCATGGGCGAAGTTGAGGGAGTCCCGATGCCGGCCCGGCCACGGCCGACGAAGATCGTGGCCGACGAAGCCTGGGACTGGATCAGGGAGCCTCGCGAATCCGAGCAGGTGCCGATCGGCCACCTCCTGGTGACCGCCATCCTGGTCAATCACAACGCGGCGGGCTGGTTGCCCCAGACCCTTTCGGCCCTGGGCCGGCTCACCCATCGCCCGAACCGGCTCATCGCCGTCGATACCGGATCGGCGGACGAGAGTCTTGACCTACTGAAGGATTCCGGGGTTTTCGACCTCGGCGTGTCGGCCTCCCGCAAGGACAGCTTCGGTGTGGCCGTCACCAAGGCGCTGTCGGCAGCTCCATCCCCGACAACTGGCGACGAATGGCTCTGGCTCCTCCACGACGATGCGGTCGTGGCTCCGGATGCCCTGCAGAAGCTGCTCGAATGCGCGGTCGCCCACCCCGAGGCCGATGTCATCGGCCCCAAGCTGCTCCAGCCCGGACGAGGCGACGGCCCCCGACGACTCAGCGAACTGGGCGTGTCGATCTCCGACACCGCGCGGCGCGAGCTCGGACTCTCCCCGGGCGAGATCGACCAGAATCAGCACAGCTCCTCGGACACCCTCGCTGTCAGCACGTGCGGCATGCTCGTGAAGCGATCCGTCTTCGAGGCGCTGGACGGGTTCGCTTCCGAGATCCCGGTGTTCCGCGACGGCGTCGAGTTCGGTTGGCGGGCCACGGCGGCGGGTCATCGGGTGCGCACCTGCCCCGAGGCCGTCATCGTCCACCGCCAGGCGGGGCGCAGCGGACTGCGGCGCGGCCAGCTCATCGGATCCGATCCGGCCGCCACTGACCGCGTGCTCGGCATGCGCACCGTCGCGGCCCACAAGGGGCCGCTGGACAGTCTTCGGCTGATCTGGGGCTGCCTCCTCCGGGCGCTCGGGTTCCTCCTGGCCAAGGCCCCCGATCGGTCGATGTCCGAGCTGCGGGCCCTGCGGGCCTTCCTCCGACGCGGGCCGGTCACGACGCTCCGGAAGCGGGTCCGGCGCCCGGTGTCGGCGGAGGCAGCTGCCCGCGTGGCTGCCCTGCGTCCGCCGTGGTGGTCGAGTCTGGCGGTGGCGGGTGATGCGCTCGTCTCCGTCTTCTCCGACCGCTGGCAGCGCACCTTCGGTCACGACGCCGACCTGAGCCTCGACGAGCTCACCGGTGACGAATACGCCTCGGCCTCCGATCGCCCCGAGCGCCATTGGCTCGCCAATCCGTTGCTGCTGAGCCTCGTGCTGACCGGTCTGATCGCCCTGATCGCCGGGCGCGCCTTCCTGCGCCCCGGCACGCTCAGCTCCGATGTCCTGCTGCCCGCCCGGTCGACCCTCGGCGCGGCCTTCGGGGCCTACCTCGATCCCATCATCGGCGCGCCCGGGATGGCACCGCCCCCGTGGCTGGGCTGGACGGCGCTCGGGTCGACGCTGACCTTCGGCCAGCCCGACTGGTTCGTCGGCGTGGTGCTCCTGGCGGGCGTACCCCTCGCGATCCTGGCCGCCATGACCCTGCTCCGCCGCGTCGTCGATGACGCGCGCGTACGCCTGGCCGCCGCCGTTCTCTATGCCCTCGTGCCCGTCCTGCTCGGCGTGGTCAACCGAGGGCTGCTCGAGGTGGCCCTGGTCGCCCTGCTGCTGCCGCTGCTGGCGGTGTCCGTGCGGGCGCTCGTGGTGCGCCGCACGAGCGGCCCCGAGTCGTGGCGCAGCGCCTGGTCGACAGGGTTGCTGCTCGCGATCATCCTGGCGTTCGCCCCGGTGCTGAGCGCTCTGGTCTTCGTGGCCGCGATCGTCGGGGTGATCGTCTTCCTGCGCCGCCGCGATCGGCTGGCCCGCCTCGGTGTCGCCGTCGGCGTGCCCGTCCTCCTGCTCGCCCCCTGGTTGCCCAGCCTCATCAACAGCTGGTCGCGCCTGCTCGTCGGCCCCGATGCCGCCCTGCGCGGAGTCGCGGTGGGCGAGTCGTGGGCGCTCCTGCTGGGGCGTACGCCCGGCCCGGGCCTCCCGCCCCTCTGGCTCGGCCTCGCCCTGTTCGCCGTCATCTGGGTGCTCGGCCTGCTGGGGGCACTGATCAGGCCCGAGTCCGTCGGCGTCCGCGCCGCGTGGCTGACCGCGCTCGGGGCGTTCGCGCTGGCGATGCTGGTGTCGCGCGAGTTGGCGACGGTGCTCCCGCAGGGAACGCGGGTCCGCCCCGACGCCGTGGTCCTGCTCATGGTGGGCTTCGGGGCGGTGATCCTCGCGGCGGCCATCGGCTTCTCGAAGGTGCCGGAAAGTCTGACTCGGCGCGCGTTCGGTCCTGCCCATCTCGGCGTGATCGCCACGAGCCTCGCGACCATCGTGGCGGTCCTCGCCGGCGTGGTGTGGTGGGGGCTGGCAGGGGCGACGGGACCGCTGCGGCGTACTGAGGTGAACGAACTTCCGCCCTTCATCCGCAACGCCATGTTGGCCGACGTCCGCACCCGGACGCTGGTCCTCGAATACGAGGGTGCCGACAATGCCAACCCCCGCTGGTCCCTGGTCTCGGACGACCAGAACCGGTTGGGTGACGCCGACCGCGGCCTGGCGTTCGGCGGCTCCGGCACCATGCAGCAACGCACGACGAGCATGGTCGCGCGCCTTGCCTCGGGCGCGGGCGATGAGCGGGTCTCCGAAGACCTCGCCAGCCTGGCGGTCAGCCATATCTGGGTGCGGGACGCGACCGAGGAGCAGCGGGCCCGCATCAACAACACGCCGGGTCTCGGTGCGGAAGCCGTCCTGGGCGACCAGGTCGTCTGGACGGTGCCACAAACGGTGGCGCGCTACGTGATCGTGGGCGGCGCGGAGCCCGTCGCGGTGGCCTCCCGCCCCGGCGGTGAGGCGAGGGTCGACCTGCCTGCCGCCGATCACGGTCGCACCCTGATCCTCCACGAGCCGACCGATTCCCGTTGGCGCATCACCTTCAACGGCGCACGGCTGCCGGTCACGACCGCGGCCGACCGCACGATGGTCGAGTTGCCGCCGCAGGCCGGCACGCTCGAGGTCGGGATGCGGGCCTCTCTGCACGACTGGCTGGCACTGGCCCAACTGCTCCTCGTGATCGTGGCGCTGGTGCTGGCCGCGCCCTCGTTGGCCGGCGACCGCAGGCGTCGTGACGAGGTCGGTGCCCGCGCGGCCACGACTCCCGGACGCCGGGCCGCCGGGTTGTCGAGCCGCACCGAGGACCCACCCACCCAACCCACCCAGGTCCTGCCGCGAGCGGAGGAAGAGCGATGAGCCGAACCCTCTTGCGCCTCGTCACGGTGCTCGGACTGATCCTGCTGGTCACCGCCCTGACGATCGGCGGATCTCTGCTGCCCACGCGGGAACCTGCCGCCGCGCGGCCGGTCGACCCGGATGGCCGCACAGTCACGATCTGTCCCGCCGCCCCCACGATCTCGGTGGCGTCCACGACGGCCTGGGGCTCGCTCGGCGTACGCGAGGTGGGGCAGGAAGGGCTGCGGACCATCCCGACCGGCACCGGCAGCGTGCTCACCGACAACGCGGCTCCGATGCTGATGGTCGCCGAGGGGCGCCAGAACCAGGCGTCGGCAGCGTCCGCGTTCGCACGCGAGCCCGCCGGGCCGAGCCGCGGCCTCGGACTGGCGCGTTGCGGGACACCGGCGACCTCCCTGTGGTTCACCGGTCTGGTCTCCAATCCGGACGATCCGGTTCTGGGGTTGCGCAGCGAGGTGGTGCTGATCAACCCCGACGAGGGCCAGGCCGAGATCGACCTCGTGCTGTTCGGCCCGTCGGGTGTCCAGACGGCCGCCGGCACCCGCGGCATCGCGGTGCCCGCTCGCTCGGTCCGCACGGTCGCGCTGGAAAGTCTGTTCACCCGGCCCGACCCGATCGGCGTCGAAGTCCGCGCCAACCGCGGCCGAGTGGCTGCCGTCGTACGCCAGCACGTGTCGGCCGGCGTCCAGCCCACCGGCACCGACTGGCAGGTCTCCTCGACAGCCCCCGCCGGGACCCAGGTCGTGCCGGGTGTTCCCGGCGGTCCGGGGCCACGCACCCTGGTGCTGTCCAACCCGAACCAGCGGCGTACGACCGCCACGATCGAGGTGCTGGGACCGCAGGGCGTCTTCTCACCCGCAGACGCGGCGAGCATCGACATCAACGCCGAATCGACGGCCTCGGTGTCGCTCACCGCGGGTCTTGGCGGGGAGCCCGGCGCGGTCCGGGTCGTCGCCGATCAGCCCCTGGTCGCCGCCGTCGTTGCCCGCAGCGCCGAGAACGGGCCCGATGCCGACGTGGCGATCCAGCCCGCCTCGGTGACCGTGAGTGGAATCGGGATCGCCGCCCTGGCCGCAGCCCCCGGTGTCACCGGCGACGTGCTCGTCACCAATGGCGGCGATGCGGAGGTCGTGGTGCCACTGACCGCCGACGGAGCCGATGGCGGCGAGCTCGCTGCCACTGAACTGGTCGTGCCGCCGGGGGCGACCGCGGGGTGGCGACTGGAAGCGATGGCCGAGATCGCCTCGGTCCGCCTCGACGCGCCCGAGGGATCCCGGCTCTGGGCCGGCGTCGTGGTCTCCTCGTCCGCCGACCCGGTGGGCGGGCTCGCCACCTCGCCCCTGTCGGTGCCCGAACGACAGCAGGGCGGCGGCATCGAACCCGACTTCGATCCGGGAGCAGGACGATGAGCCGTTCCCGTCGGCGGGATCGCCACAGCCGGGGCCTGCGCGGGCCGCTCGCGCTGCCCAATGACCTGGGTCCGACTGCGCGGCTGAACCGTACGCGGAGCCGGGAGGCGTTGTTCACCGAGGCGGTCGCGGCCTCCGCCGCCCGCATCTCCCGCCACTGCCCGGAGGCCCTCACGGGCGTCGAGTTGGGCATCGAGGAGGTGCCCCACCTGCCGACCGCCTGGAGCGGCAACCAGGTCCCACTGGCCGCCGCAGTCGAGGCCACCGAGGACCGTCCCGCCCGCGTGGTGGTCTATCGACGGCCTCTGGAGCATCGGGCCCACAGCGCGCGCGGCCTGCGCATCCTCGTGCACCGGACGATCGTCGAGCAGCTCGCCGCGCTCACCGGGCTGATGCGCGAGACGCTCGATCCCGAGGGGTACGCCGACGGCGACGGGTGAGTCGTCGCGGAACCCGTCGAGGCGTTCCCGCGTGGCTCCCCGGGGCGAACGGTCACGCGGGTTAATCTCACTGGCGTGAAACCCAGGGTGTGCTCCAAGACTGGCTGCACCGGTGCTGCATCGGCGACTCTGACCTATGTCTATGCCGATTCGACCGCGGTGCTGGGGCCCCTTGCCCTGCGTGCGGAACCCGGCAGTTATGACCTGTGCAAGCACCACTCGGCGGGGCTGTCGGCCCCGCGGGGGTGGGAGGTCATCCGGCTTCCGGTTGGGGAAATGACCGAGCCGGTCCGGTCGGACGACGACCTGCTGGCGCTGGCCAATGCCGTGCGCGAGGTGGGTTTCTCGTTCGATGCGCCGGAGGAGCCGCGCGACCCGGATCGCACCGGAGTCATCGAGCTCGCCCGCCGTCGCCACCTCACCGTCCTGGCCGATCCCGACGCGTGACGGCGTGCCGTCCGCGATGAGGCGGGCGCTGACCCGGGGGCGCTAGGCTGCTCGTGATGCTGACGCAAGAGATCTTCAAAGCCAACGACATCCGCGGTCTCGCTGGTGGCGACGATGCCCAATGGGATGCCGACGGCGCCTATGCCCTGGGCGTCGCCTTCGTGGAGACCCTCGACCTGGCCAACAAGGAGAAGGCCTTCGTCCTCGGGCGCGACATGCGCGCCACGGGCGAGGAGCTGTCCGCCGCGTTCGCGCGCGGGGCCATGGCGCTCGGCGTGGATGTGATCGATATCGGCCTGTCGAGCACCGACCAGTTGTGGTTCGCGTCCGGCCGGCTCGAGCTCCCCGGCGTGCAGTTCACGGCCTCCCACAATCCGGCGACCTACAACGGCATCAAGTTCTGCCTCACCGGCGCCCGGCCCGTCACGGCCCAGCAGCTCATCGAGATCGCGCGCCGCGCCTACGACTTCGAGGCCCGCCACAACAAGCCCAATGACCGGGTGATCGGTCGACTCCGCAGCCAGGACCTGCTGCAGGCGTACGCGGATCATGTCCGCTCGCTCGTCAACACCGACGACATGCGTCCGCTCAAGGTCGTCATCGATGCCGGCAACGGCATGGCCGGCCACACGGTTCCGACCGTGCTGGAGGGGCTCGATCTCGAGGTCATCGGCCTGTTCATGGATCTCGACGGCAGCTTCCCCAATCACCAGCCCAACCCGCTCGAGCCCGAGAACCTCGTGGATGCCCAGCGTGCGGTGATCGAGCACGGGGCCGACTTGGCGCTGGTCTTCGACGGTGACGCCGATCGCTGCTTCATCATCGACGAGACCGGCGAGGTCGTGAACCCGTCCGCCGTGACCGCCCTCATCGCGAGCCAGGAGATGGCCCGCGAGCCGGGGGCGACGATCGTCATCAATACCATCACCTCGCGAACGGTGAAGGAAGTGGTGGAGGACGAGGGCGGTGAGCTGGTGCTCTCGCGCGTCGGCCACACCTATGTGAAGGCGATGATGCTGGAGCATGACGCGATCTTCGGTGGGGAGCATTCGGCCCACTACTACTTCCGCGAGTTCTGGGGCGCCGATACCGGCATGCTGGCCGGCCTCCACGTCCTGGCCATGCTGGGCCGCAGTTCCGAGAAGCTGTCGCAGCTCGTGGCGCGCTTCGACCGCTATGCCAACTCCGGAGAGATCAACTCCAGCGTCGCCGATGCCCAGGAGACGATGAACAAGGTGGCCGCAGCGTTCAAGGGCCGGGGCTATGTGCACTTCCCCGATGGCCTGCTCGTCGAGGGCGATGACTGGTGGGTCAACCTGCGGCCGTCCAATACCGAACCCCTGCTGCGACTCAATGTCGAAGCCCGCGATCCCGAGCTCATGGCGTCGTTGCGCGATGAGGTGCTCGGGCTGGTGCGAGGAGAATGACGATGGATCTTGACCCGCGGGTGTATGAGGCGCTGGCCTGCCCCAACTGCCATGCGCCGTTCGCGATCGATCCCGATTCGGACGAGTTCGTCTGCACGGGCCCGGGCTGCGGCCTGATCTATCCGTTCCGCGACGGCTTCCCCCATCTGCTCATCGATGAGGCCCGTCAGCCCGGAGCGGATGAGCGCGTCGCAGATCATGGCTGAGTTCGACGACGCGCGCCTGGAGGATCCGGCCGCCCTCGCCCGCGCCGACGAGGTCCTGCGCCGCGTCGCCGGTGCCGGTGCCCGCATCCGCATCGAGGCCGAGAAGTCGGCCGAGCCGATCGCCTCGCTCGAGCCCACCAAACCGCGCGCGATCATCGCCGTGGGCACCGAGGCCCGCCTCGTCCGGGCCATGCTCGAACCCACCTGCCCCGTCCCCTTCGTCGCGTGGCCGCGCCATGGCCTCCCCGGCTGGGTCGGCCCGCTCGACCTCGTCGTGGTCATGGCCCCCGAGGGCGGCTCGCCCGATCTCGTCGCGACCGTGCACGAGGGCGTACGCCGCGGCTGCATGCTCCTGATCGCGTGCCCGCCCGGTTCGGCCATCGCCGAGTACGCCGGCTCGCGCGCGACCACCCTGCTCCCGACCTGCACCGGCGACCCGTTGGCCGTGGCCGTGCAGATGTTCCATGCCCTGTCCCGGCTGGGCCTCGGGCCCGATGTCGACCCGCAGCAGGTCGCCGATGCGATGGACAAGGTGGCGGAGGAGTGTTCTCCCTTCGTCGACCTGGCGATCAACCCCGCCAAGGATCTGGCGTTGGCCCTGGCGGATTCCCAGCCCCTGGTCTGGGGTGGCTCGGTCCTCGCCGCCCGTGCCGGGCGTCGGGTCGCGGAAGCCCTGCGCGCAGCCTCGGGAAGGCCTGCGCTCAGCGCCGACGCCGACGAACTGCTCATCGTGCTCGACGCGGCCAGCAGCCGCGACCCGTTCGAGGATCCGTTCGAACAGGTCGTCAGCGACCGCCGACCCGTGCTGTTGATCCTCGACGACGGGCTGGGGGCCGAGGCCGTCCATGTCGCGCGCAACCGGCTGATCGCCATGGCCGAGGGCCGCGACGTGCGAGTCAGCCTGATCAGCCATCACGACGGTTCCGAGATCGAACGGTATGCCGCGCTGCTGGCGACCGGTTGGTTCGCTGCGGCGTACCTCGAGGTCGGGCTCACCGCCGACGACGACTTCGATCGGCGCTGATCCCGGGACGTGCTGACGCCCTTCGGCACGATTGCAGAACTGTCGGTGCGGCGGACTAGGGTTCCCCTCATGGATTACCGCGTTGCAGACCTGAGCCTGGCCGAGTTCGGCCGCAAGGAGATCACCCTCGCCGAGCACGAGATGCCCGGGTTGATGGCCATGCGGGCTCGCTATGGCGAGGCCAAGCCGCTGGCCGGGGCGCGCATCGCCGGTTCGCTCCACATGACCATCCAGACCGCGGTGCTCATCGAGACGCTCGTCGCGCTGGGAGCCGAGGTCCGCTGGGCGTCGTGCAACATCTTCTCCACCCAGGACCACGCTGCGGCTGCCATGGTCGTCGGCCCGAACGGCACGCCGGAGGCGCCGAGCGGTGTCCCGGTGTTCGCCTGGAAGGGCGAGACCCTGGAGGAATACTGGGACTGCACGGAACAGATCCTGACCTGGCCGGACGGCCAGCCGCCCAACATGATCCTCGACGACGGCGGCGACGCGACCCTGCTGGTCCACCGGGCGGTCGAGGCAGTGAAATCCGGCGAGCTGCCGGAGGCGACCGAGGACGACTCGGAGGAGTGGCGCGTCATCTGCGCGCTGATCGCGCGCAACATCGCGGCCGGCACGACCGACTGGGTCGCCCTGGCCAACGAGGTCCGCGGTGTCACCGAGGAGACCACGACCGGCGTGCTGCGGCTCTATGACATGGAGCGCGCGGGCTCGCTGCTGTTCCCGGCGATCAACGTGAACGACTCGGTCACCAAGTCGAAGTTCGACAACAAATATGGCTGCCGCCACTCGCTCATCGACGGCATCAATCGGGCGACCGACGTGCTCATCGGCGGCAAGGTCGCGGTGGTCTGTGGCTATGGCGACGTTGGCAAGGGGTGCGCCGAGTCGCTGCGGGGTCAGGGTGCGCGGGTGATCGTGACCGAGATCGACCCGATCTGCGCGCTGCAGGCGGCCATGGACGGCTATCAGGTCGCGACGCTGGACGACGTCGTCGAGCAGGGCGACATCTTCGTGACCGCCACCGGAAACCTCGACGTGATCACCGCCGACCAGATGGCGCGCATGAAGCATCAGGCCATCGTCGGCAACATCGGCCACTTCGACAACGAGATCGACATGGCCGGGCTGGCCCGGCTCGAGGGTGTCGAACGCATCGAGATCAAGCCCCAGGTCCATGAGTGGCGGTTCCCCGATGGCCATTCGATCCTGGTGCTCTCGGAGGGCCGTCTGCTCAACCTCGGCAATGCCACCGGCCACCCGAGCTTCGTCATGAGCAACTCGTTCACCAACCAGGTGCTCGCCCAGATCGAGCTCTATGCCAAGACGGCCGACTATCCGACGGGTGTCTACGTCCTGCCGAAGCATCTCGACGAGGAGGTCGCCCGCCTCCATCTCGATTCGCTGGGCGTACGCCTGACCGAACTCACCCCGAAGCAGGCCGACTATCTCGGGGTGTCGGTCGAGGGGCCGTTCAAGCCGGATACCTACCGCTACTGAGCATCGCTGTGGGGGCAGTCGCGGCGGTCAGCCGCGCGGCACCTCATAGGCGAGCAGCGCCCCGACACCGGCCTCGACATCGGCCCAGCCGCCTTCGAAGCCAAGGACGGCGATGGCCGAGGTCGGGAATTTCTCATCGATGGCCGCCCACCAGGCGTGGTTGCCGACGCGTCGCGCGAGCAGGTGCAGCGTTTCCTCGAGGGTCGGGTTGTGCCCGATCAGGAGCAGGGTGGTGACCTCGTCGGGCGTACGCCGGATCAGGCGCACCAGGTCGCGTTCGTTCCCGTCATAGATTTCGCGCTCGTAATGCGCGTCCGGGAGCTTGAGGCCGCCGAGCATCAGGCGCTCGGCGGTCTCGCGCGTCCGGGTCGAATCGGAGATCAGGGCGAGCTGTGGTTCGAGCTGGCGTTCGCTGAGCCAGGCACCGGCCACCAGGCCGTCGCGCCGACCACGCGCCGACAACGGTCGTTCGTGATCAGGCAGGGGCGTCGACCAGCTCGACTTGGCGTGCCGCATCAGCACCAGCGTGCGGTTGCCGGCCCCCGGCGTGACCTCAGGAATCCCCATTCGAGTCATCGCCCTTGCCGTCGCCCTCGCCGGGGCGCATCGACTGCCAGATTTCCTTGCATTGCGGGCAGACCGGGAAGCGGTCGGGGTTGCGGGAGGGCACCCAGATCTTGCCGCACAGCGCGACCACCGGCGTACCCATCACCATCGCCTCGGTGAGCTTGTCCTTCGGAACGTAGTGGGAGAACCGCTCGTGATCGCCTTCCTCGTAGCGGTAGTCAGTCCGCTCGTCGAGGATGGTCTGGGCTCCGGGGCTCAACTTCTGCTCGGTCACATCGTCATCGTACGCGACCGGGCCGAGGCACCCCGGGGGCGCTTTCGACAAGCCCAGCAGTCTCGGGAAGGATGGGCCGGTGCGAACGTCACCCGACAGCCCGGATCTGCGCCCGCTCGCGATCGGCATGATGGCGGGCGTCGTGGCAACGGCGTTCGAGGCGATCGCGGTGGCCACGGCCATGCCGGCGGCAGCCGCTGACCTGGGGCAGGTCGAGCTCTATGCCTGGGCGTTCAGTCTCTATATGGTCGGCATGCTCACCGGCTCGGTGAGCGCCGGCCGCATCGCCGACCGCCGCGGCACGTTCCCGGCGCTCGCACTCGGATTCGCCGTCATGCTCATCGGGCTCTTCGTGGCCGGATTCGCGCCGACGATGCTGGTGCTCCTGCTCGGCCGGCTCATCCAGGGGCTCGGCGGCGGCGCGCTCAATGTGGGCCTCTATGTGGTGATCGCGCGCGCCTTTCCCGAGGAGAAGCGCGCGGTCATGATGACTGCCTTCTCGGCCTGCTGGATCCTGCCGGCCTTCGTCGGCCCGCCCATCGCGGCCTTCGTGACGACGACCTGGTCGTGGCACTGGGTGTTTCTCGGGGTGGTTCCGCTGCTCGTGATCGCCGGGTTGCTGGCGCTGCCGCCGCTCGCCCGGCTGCAGGCCCGCCATGAGGCGGGGGCTGCGAACCCGGTCCCGGCCTGGGTCGGGCTGGTGCTGTCGCTGGCCGCGGTCGCGATCCAGTACGCCGGCCAGCGCTTCGCGATGCGGCCCGACGTGCTGGTGGCGGTCGCAGCGACCGGCGGCGTGGTGCTGCTCTGGATCGCCCTGCCCCGATTGATGCCCAGGGGGTTTCTCACCGGCGGCCGCGGACTGCCGGCCGTCATGATCTCGCGTGCGCTCGTGGCCGGGGCCTTCTTCGGAACCGAGGCGTTCCTGCCCCTGATGCTGGTCGAAACCCGCCAGCAGTCCCTCACCCTCGCCGGCATGATGCTGACGATCGGCTCGGTGGGGTGGTTCGTCGGGTCGTGGCTCCAGTCGAGGCCCTGGTTCCGGGTCGAACGACACATGATGATCGTCATCGGCGCGGCGGCGGTGTCCTTCGGGATCCTCGGCTGTGTCGCCGTGGCCTGGTGGTCCGGGTTGTGGGTCGGGGTGGCCTGGCTCCTGTGGCCGTTCGCGGGGCTCGGCATGGGCCTGCTCGTGGCCAGCACCGGCCTGGCCCAGATCACTCTCTCCGCACCCGCCGAACAGGGGCGCAATGCCTCCGCACTGACCTCCGGTGAGTCCCTGGGCAACTCGATCATCACCGGTCTGGCCGGCACGCTGTTCGCACTGCTGCATCACTCCGCTGCGGCCACCACCAGCTTCGCGATTCCGCTGCTGGCGATGGCCGTGATCGGTGCGGTCGGGATTCTCACGGCCTCTCGCATCGGCCCGGTGCGGTCGATGAACGCTGACTGACCCGACTGACCCGACCGACCCGAACGCAGGTTCAGGCGGAGATGGCCGCCCAGGTGCGGTAGCCACCATCGAGGTTGCGTGCAGAGCGTCCGTGCGAGGCCAGGAGCCGGGTCGCGATGTGACCACGGATGCCGACCGCGCAGTGCACGATCAGCTCCCCGTCCGGGAGCTCGTCGAGGCGATCCCGGAGCTCGTCGACCGGAATGTTGATCGCACCTGGGATGGCGCCGGCCTCGAATTCACCCGGCGTACGCACGTCGATCAGGTGCGCCCCGCCCACCAGGGCGTCGGTCAGCTCGTGCCACTGGATGCTCGCCGTCATGCCCGTGCGGTGGTTCTCCGCGATGAAGCCGAGCATGTTGACGGGGTCCTTGGCGGAGGAGAACTGAGGCGCGTACGCCAGCTCGAGCTCCGCCAGTTCGCTGGCCTTCAGGCCGCCGCGGATAGCCGTGGCGATCACGTCGATGCGGGTGTCGACCCCTTCCTTGCCGACGCCCTGCGCACCGAGGATCTCATCGGTGGCCGGATCGACCAGCAGCTTGAGCGCCATGGTTTCGGCGCCCGGATAGTAGGTCGCGTGCGAGGCCGGATGGGTGTGGATCGCCAGGTAGTCACGCCCCGCGGCCCTGAGCCGCTTCTCGTTCCAGCCGGTCGAGGCGACCTGCAGGCCGAGGATGCCGACGATCGCGGTGCCGAGGGTCGGGCGACCGGCACCGGACAGCCCGGCGATGTGGTCGGCGACCCGACGGCCCTGAAGGTTGGCCGTGTTGGCCAGCGGGATCATCGCGGCCGAACCGTCGATGGCGTCGACCTTCTCCACGGCATCCCCGACGGCATAGATCGCAGGATCGGACGTGAGGTGATGGTCATCGACCACGATGCCGCCACGCTCGCCGACGGCCAGCCCGGCGTCGGCCGCCAGGCGGCTGTCCGGGCGTACGCCGATCGCGGCGACCACCAGGTCGGCGGGGAGTTCCGCACCCGAGCTGAGGGTCACCGACTGCTCGCCGATGGCGGTCGCGGACGCGGACAGGTGGAGATCGATGCCGGAATCGCGGAGCAGGGCCTGCACCGGGGCGACCATCTCGGGATCGATCGGCGCCATGATCTGGTCGGCCGCCTCGACGAGCGAGACCCGCAAACCTTTGTGGAGCAGATTCTCGGCCATCTCCAGACCGATGAAGCCGCCACCGATCACGACAGCGGTCTTCGCGTCTGCGGTCGCGGCGACGAGGGCGTCGGTGTCCTCGACATCGCGCAGCGACAGTGCGCGCTCGATGCCGGGAATCGGCGGGCGCACCGGCTGGGCGCCGGGGGAGAGGACGAGCTTGTCGAACGCAATCTCCGATTCCTCGCCCGTGGTCAGGTTGCGCACGCAGACGACCTTGCCGTCGCGGTCGATCCTGGTGACCTCGGTCAGCACACGCACGTCGATCCGGAACCGCGCAGCCAGTGACTCGGGCGTCTGCAGCAGCAGAGCCGAACGTTCGGTGATGACGCCGCCGACGTGATAGGGCAGGCCACAATTCGCGAACGACACATGGCCGCTCCGCTCAATGACGACGATCTCCGCGTCCTCGGCAACCCTGCGCAACCGTGCCGCCGCGCTCATGCCGCCGGCGACTCCTCCGATGATGACCACTCGCATGAGGCGATCTTATACCCCAAGGGGTATTCGATCCAACAGCGTTCCATGCCACAGCGCAACCGGTTCGTCCACGGATTCGGCGTGGTCGGTCAGGGCTCCTAACATGGGCCCGGTGACTTCGAGCGATCCGACCCGGGCAGGCCAGACGCCCGACCTGTTTTCGGTCGGGGAACTCCCGGATCTCCGGGCCAAGGGCCTCTCGCCCGCCTTCCCGGCGAAGGCTGCCTGGGGCACGGTGAAGAGTCTGCGTGCCTGGCAGGCGGCGGCTCTGGCGCAATATCGCGAGGAGAACCCCAAGGACTTCATGGTCGTCGCGACCCCGGGCGCGGGAAAGACCTCGTTCGCGCTGACCCTGGCCGCGGACCTGCTCGCCCGCCGCATCGTGCAACGCATCGTGGTGGTCGCGCCCACTGAACACCTCAAGACCCAGTGGGCCGAGGCCGCGCATCGAGTCGGCATCAACATCGACCCCGAGTTCGGCACCAAGCAGGGCAAGACCTCCAAGGCCTTCGACGGCTTCGCCCTGACCTATGCCGGCGTCGCAGTCAATCCGCTCGCGCTGCGGATCCGGGTCGAGCAACAGTCGACCCTCGTCATCCTCGACGAGATCCACCACGCGGGCGACGCGCTGACCTGGGGTGACGCGGTCCGCGAGGCATTCGACCCGGCGAAGCGGCGGCTGGCGCTGACGGGTACGCCGTTCCGCTCCGACGCCAACCCCATCCCGTTCGTGCGCTACGAATCCGACGGTGCCGGCGGGCTCCGCTCGGCGGCCGACTTCAGCTATGGCTACGGCGAGGCCCTCGCCGACGGCATCGTCCGGCCCGTGCTGTTCATGTCCTATTCCGGCGACATGCACTGGCGTACCCGGGCGGGCGACGAGATCGCCGCCCGATTGGGTACGCCCCTGACCCGGGACCTCGAATCCCAGGCGCTGCGCACGGCCCTGGATCCCCACGGGGCCTGGATCCCGGCCGTACTGAAGGCCGCGGACACGCGGCTCACCGAGGTCCGCCGCCATGTCCCCGATGCCGGCGGGCTGGTGATTGCCTCCGATCAGGAGAAGGCGCGGGAGTACGCCAAGATCCTCCACGCGCTCACGCATCACCGCCCTGCCCTCGTGCTGTCGGACGAGCCCGGCTCGAGCAAGAAGATCACTGCCTTCTCGGAGTCCGACCAGCGCTGGATGGTGGCGGTCCGCATGGTGTCGGAGGGGGTCGACGTGCCGCGCCTCGCCGTCGGCGTGTACGCCACCACCACACTCACGCCCCTGTTCTTCGCCCAGGCCGTCGGCCGCTTCGTGCGGGCCAGGGCCAAGGGCGAAACCGCGTCGGTCTTCGTCCCGAGCGTGTCGAGGCTGCTGACCTTCGCGTCCGAGATGGAGACCCAGCGCGACCATGTCCTGAAGATCTCTGGTGGAGTCGTCAACGAGGAAGAGCTCCTCCTCGCTGCCGCCCAGCGGGAGGAGAAGGCGAGCTCCGAACTCGTCGAGGAAGAACTGGGCGAGTTCACCGCCCTCGCGAGCGAGGCCGACTTCGACAGGGTGCTGTTCGACGGCGGTGAGTTCGGCCTGCAGGCGATGGCCGGTTCGGCCGAGGAGCAGGACTATCTGGGATTGCCCGGCCTGCTCGAGCCCGACCAGGTGAAGGACCTGCTGCGTCGCCGCCAGGCCGAGCACCTCGATCGCTCCACCTCCTCCGGCCCGGACGCCGCCGCTCGCGCTGCCGACCAGGCGACCCATCAGCGACTTCGGGAACTCCGCAAGGAACTCAACGGGCTGGTCGGCGCCTGGCATCACCGCACCAACCAGCCCCACGGGGTCATCCACGCCCAGTTGCGGGATTCGACGGGCGGACCGCCGACCGCGGCGGCCGATGCCGATCAGCTGCAACAGCGCATCGACCTGATCCGCCAGTGGGCGGTCACCCGCAAGAGCTGACCGGAGGGACTCAGCCCAGGATCAGCAGGGTCAGGAACAGCACCCCGAGAAAGACGAACAGCCCGCACAGGCCGATCAGCGTCCAGAACTGCCAGCCGGGGGCCCGCCCGGCCACCGGTGCGGCGGTGGCTGTGAGCAGCGGGCCATGGACAGCTGCGGGTTCGATACCCGAGGGGTGACTCACGAACGGCTGCGGCTGCGCCATCGCGACGGCCGCGGGGGTGGGCTGGGGCGTACCCGGAGAAGGGCCGCTGGGAGCCGCGAGGATCGGTCGCGGGCGCACGTTCGTCGCGATGGCCTGTTCGCCGATGGCTCCTGACGGCTGCGTCTGCACCGGCATCGAATCGGCGATCTGGTCGAGGGCGGTGGCCATCACCTCGGCGGTCGGTGGGCGACGATGCGGGTCGGGGGAGAGCGCCGCCTGGAGGAGCCCGTCGAGATGGGGCGGAGCTGCGATGCGGGCGGCGATCGGCACCGGCTGTTCCTCGGGGTGACGCGCCATGACCTGCTGGACGTTGCTCACCCGGAACGGTGGCTGCCCGGTCAGCACCGCGTAGGTGACACAGGCCATCGCATAGATATCGGCGCGGGGATCGAGGGGCTGGCCAGTGGCCTGCTCGGGTGCCATGAAGGCCGGCGTACCCGCCGTCATGGTCATGCCCTGCTGGCCGATCATCTCCTTCGCCACCCCGAGATCCGCGAGCAGCACGCGCACGGAACCGTCGGGCATCGAGTCGAGTAGGAGGTTGCCGGGTGTCACATCGCGGTGAACGACCTGGTGACGGTGGAGCACGTCGAGCGCGCGGCAGGCCTCGGCACAGAGGCGGAGAGTCTGGATCGGGTCACCCGGGGAGCGCCGCAGGTCGGCCAGTGACCCGGCGTCGCAGTAGTCCATGACGAAGTAGGGGCGGGAATCGGGCAGGGTGCCGATGTCATAGACCCGGACGATGCGGTCGTCACGGATCCGGCGCATCAGCCGGGCCTCGGCCAGGAAGCGGTTGCGGACATCGTCGTTGACGGTCCAGTTCTCGGCGAGGATCTTCACCGCGACATCGACATCGAGGTCATCGTCACGGCCGAGCCACACGGTCGCGAAGGACCCGGCGCCCAATCGGCGCACGAGGCGATAGCGACCAATTCGTTCCATGGTGATCATCATTGTGTCCCAAGGACGGCTCGCGGCCGGATCGTGTTCCCCGGCGTCCGACATCCGGGTGGGCATGGGATCGCATGGCATGCTGGCAGGGTGAGCGACGAGATCCCTGTCGGGAGTCCCCCTGCGCCGCCCGGCCGCCACGCTGCCCCGGGCGGGTGGTACGCCGACCCGGTCGACGGGTCGCGCGAGCGTTATTGGGACGGTTGGCAGTGGACCCGCAACGTGCGACCGCGCCGTGGGGCCGCGCCCGCCGCGGCGCCCCCGCCTCCGCCCGCGCCGCACGGTTTCTCGCAGCCCCAGCAGTCGATGGGCCAGCCGGGACCCTATGGACAGTTCCCGCCGGGCTATCCGCCGCAGGGGTACGCCCCGCCCGGCTATCTGGCGGTGCCGACCACGGCCGATGGTGTGCCGCTGGCGAGCTGGTGGTGGCGAGCGCTCGCGTACGCCATCGACTATTTCCTGCTCTCCGCCGTCGTCCAGATCATCGCGGCCGTGACCGGGCTGGCGGCGCGCATCGATCAGGCCTCTCGTGAATATCAGGCCTATCTCATCGAGGTGCTCACCACGGGTGCCACCCCTGATCTGGGCCACGCGATCGGGCTGCTGAACACCCCCGCGTCCATGACCGTCTCGGTGATCAGCACCGTCCTGTTCATCGTCTATTCCGGCCTGATGCTGTCGAGCCGGGGTGCCACGCTCGGCAAGATGGTCTGCCGATTGCGCGTCGTGCCCCTCGACCAGGGGCAGGGCGGGCCGGCGTTGGACAAGCGCCGCTCCTGGCTCCGGCCGGTGATGACCGAACTGCTGGCCTTCATCCCGCTGGTCGGTCTGATCGACGTGCTGTTCCCGCTGTGGGACCGCCGCAAGCAGACGCTGCACGACAAGATCGCCGGCACCCAGGTGGTCCGCGAGCCGAAGCGACCGAACTGGCGCTGAGGTGCCGCGCATCAACGCTCGGTCCTGCCCGCCCTGTCCGGTGAGCGGCGATACGCTGAAGCCCACGCCGCCGACGAGAAGACAGTGATCCGTGAGCTCCAGCCCTGACGCAGCCCTGACAGCCCTCGCCGCCGCCTATGGCGTCGCCGATCGATTCACCGACTGGAAAGGGCGCGACACCGAGGTGTCGGCCGAGTCCCTGCGGGCCGTGCTGGCCGCGCTCGACGTGGTCACCGACACCCCCGACGACGTGGCGCAGGCCCTCGAGGACCGGCGCCTCGCTCCCTGGCGACGCCTGCTCCCGCCCTGTCTGGTCAGCCGGGAGGGCATCCCCGTCCGGTTCGACGTCCACGTGCGCGCCGGGGCCGGCGTACGCGTGTGGGTCGAACTGGAGACGGGAGGCGAGGCCGAGGCCCACCAGGTCGACAACTGGGAGTCCGATCGTGAGGTCGACGGCCGCTGGGTCGGGGAGGCCACCTTCGAACTGCCCGATCAGCTTCCGCTCGGCTATCACCGGCTGATGGCCGACTCCGAGGGCGAGATCGCCGCGAGCACCGTCATCATCACCCCGCGGTTCCTCGGCTTCCCCGAGGCCATGGGTGATCGGGCGACCTGGGGCCTGGCCACGCAGCTCTACAGCGTCCGATCCTCCGACTCCTGGGGAGTCGGCGATCTGACCGACCTCACCGACCTGGCTGTGTGGTCGGCCGGCCGCCACGGCGCGGGCTATGTGCTCGTCAACCCGCTGCACGCCGCTGAACCCGTGCTGCCGATGGAACCCTCGCCCTATCTCCCGTCCAGTCGTCGGTTCTTCAATCCGCTCTATCTGCGGGTCGAGCGGATCCCGGAGTACGCCGAGTTGGCCGCCTCCGACCTGGCCCGCGTACGCCTGCTGGGGGCCGACCTGCGCGACCGCGTCGGGGCCTTGGACACCATCGACCGCAACCAGTCCTGGACTGCCAAGGAGCAGGCGCTGCGGACCATCTTCGCCGCCGGCCGCAGCGCGGGCCGCGAGATCGCGTTCCGGGCGTACTGCGCGAACGAGGGCGAGGGGCTGTTGGCCCACGCGACCTTCTGCGTCCTGAGCGAAGCCCTCGGGCGGGACTGGCGCTTGTGGCCGGAGGAATATCGCGACCCGGCGAGCCCCGAGGTGAGGCGGTTCCGGGCCGAGAACATCGCCGAGATCGACTTCCACTCGTGGCTGCAATGGTGCACCGATGAACAGCTGCGGGCGGCCCAGGCGGCTGCTGTCGATGCCGGCATGGAGTTGGGCATCGTGCATGACCTGGCGGTCGGGGTGAGCCCGGCCGGGTCCGATGCCTGGTCGCTCGGCAGCGCCCTCGCGCGCGGCGTCAACGTCGGCGCACCGCCTGACCAGTTCACCCAGCTCGGGCAGGACTGGGGGCAGCCGCCGCTGCGGCCCGACCGGCTGGCCGAGCTGGCGTACCAGCCCTATCGCGACCTGGTCGCCGGCATCCTCCGCCATTCCGGAGGCGTCCGCGTCGACCACATCATCGGGTTGTTCCGGCTGTGGTGGGTGCCGCAGGGGATGCCCGCGACCCAGGGCACCTATGTGCGCTATGACCACGAGGCGATGATCGGCATCCTCGCGCTCGAGGCCCATCGTTCCGGCGCGCTGGTCGTCGGGGAGGACCTGGGGACGGTCGAGCCGTGGGTGCGCGACTATCTGAGTGATCGAGGCATCCTCGGCACATCGGTGCTGTGGTTCGAGCAGGACTGGGATGTGCCCGGCGGCAAGCCGTTCCCGCCGGAGCGCTGGCGCGAATACTGCCTCGCCTCGGTGACGACGCACGACCTGCCGCCGACGCTGGGCTATCTCGCCGGCGACCATGTCCGACTGCGGCACCGGCTGGGCCTGTTGACGGAGTCCCTCGATGAAGAGCTCGCCCACGACGCGCGCGAGCGGCAGGAATGGCTGGCCGAACTCCGCCACCAGGGCCTCCTGGCCGAGGGCGTCGACGATCCCGACGCGGTGCTGCTGGCCCTCCATCGCTATCTCGTGCGCACCCCGTCGCGGATGCGCAACATCGCCCTGGTCGACGCGGTCGGCGATCGGCGTACGCAGAACCAGCCGGGCACAGTCGACGAATATCCCAACTGGCGGGTGCCCCTCACGGGACCTGCCGGGGAGCCGATGCTGTTGGAGGACGTGTTCGCGTCCGAGCGTGCCGCCG
Organism: Propionibacteriaceae bacterium ZF39; assembly: GCA_039565995.1. Lineage (GTDB taxonomy): Bacteria > Actinomycetota > Actinomycetes > Propionibacteriales > Propionibacteriaceae > Enemella > Enemella fulvus. The sequence goes on from CP154795.1 coordinate 1,330,289, forward strand.
CCCTGTGCGAGGAGCTCAACGCGGCGCGTTGACTTCTGCTGTCAGTGCGGTCCGCAGCGTCTCGCGGGCGGCGGCGTAGCGGCTCCGGGCCGTGGACGGGTTGACGCCGAGGATCTCGGCGGCCTCGACCAGCGCAAAGCCGTCCCAGTGGACCAGCATGACCAGCTCGCGTTGGGGGCCGGGAAGCCGGCGTACGAGATCGCGGACCGCGCTCGCCTCGGCGTGATCCGATTCCACCGGAGGTCGGAGGTGGAGCCGGAGACGCTCGGCGAGAGCGACCCGGCGACGGAGGGTACGCCGGTGGTTCTTGAGCACGTTCGCCGCGATCGTGAACAGCCACGCGCGGCGATGCTCGGGTGCGGGCAGCGAGGATGCTCGGCGCCACGCCTGGAGCATGGTCTCGGCAAGCAGGTCCGCGGCATCCTCGCGCGGAGTGACGCGCCGCTCGAAGTACGCCAGGAGGGCATCGGCGGTCTCGCGCAGCAGCGTGCGGAACACCGCAGTCGCTTCCGGTGTCATTCGCCGCACCGCCAGCCCTGCTCGGAAAGGACCAGCTCGCTCGGGATGCCCTGTTGTTCGAGATGCTGCCGGAGATCGCGAAAGACCACATCACCGACCGCCATGATGGTCAGGTCGTCGCCTGTCATTCTGGGTTGGCGTTCGGCGGGGTCGGGCTGCGCCGCGATGGCTTTGTCCTCCTTGCGCTGCCATTCCCTGATCGCCGCTGCCTCGTCGATCGCTGCGTAGTCATAGGAAGCCAGGAAGGCCCGGGACACGGCGACGGCATGCGCGGATTCGGCGGGGGTGTACGCCCGGGTGAGCGGCTCGCCCTGGGTCTGGCCGTTGGGTAGGACGCTGGGCTCGACCGTGAAATACATCTCGCACTGGCTACCCGATTTCGTCACCCAGGGCAGCCACTCCGGCGCGGGGATCACGCCGGCCGCCGTGCCGAAGACCAACGCGGCGCTCGTCACCACCGAGGCCACGCCGATTCGCCAACCGCGCCGCCGGGGTCGAGCCGCAGCTTGGGTGGCCAGGACGACGGCGTTGAGTTCATCGTGCAGCGCGTCCGTGCGGGGCGAGACCGGGGGGCGTGAATCACGCAACAACTCGTCGAGGTTCATGTCAGGGGTCCTTCTTGTGAGGATGCTGTCACCCCGTACATGTCCGCACCCGGGCGTTTCGTCCAGATCCTCGCAGTCCTCGCGCAGGTCAGCGGCTCAGCGGGCGTACACCTTGTCGTAGAGCACCCGGAACCGCTCGACCCGGCGCCGGTAGTAGCCGCGTCGCTCGGGATGCGGGCGGAGGGTCTCGGCCCGGGTGACGTCGGCGCGCTCGACGTGGGGCGCGAGGACGTCGAGCGCGTGCAGGGCGGTCCCGTGCAGGGTCGAGCGCTTGATCGTCACCGGGGTCACGGGGGCACCTGTGGCGTCGGCGATCATCTGCAGCAGGCCGGGGTGGTCGAGCGTGACGCGTCCGGTGCCGACGATCTCGGCGGGACGACCCTCGACCAGCAACAGCTCGGTCAGCATGCGCTGATAGGCGAGGGCGATGCCCTCGACCGTGCCGCGATAGAGCTCCAGCGGGGTCGTGGCGGCCGACACCCCGGACAGGACAGCCCGCGCGTCCCCGATCCAGCCGGTCGATCGCTCGCCGGTGAACCAGGGGAGCACCAGTGGTGTGTCGGTGTGCGGGTCGCCGTTCAGATAATCGATGACGACCTCCGGCTCGGGGAGCTGGAACGTGTTCTCCAGCCACGTCATGGCGCGGCCGACATCGTTGATGGCGCCGCCGAGGATCGAGCGCTCCTCGTCGAGGCGATAGCACCACAGCCCGCGGGGGAGATCGTCGACGGCTCCGGTGATGACGCGGCGCAGAGCCCCCGAGGTGGCGGCCGAGAGGACGAGCCGGGAACTGTCCGTCGCGCCGGCCCCGAAGGACTGCGTGTGCCCGTCCGACACCGGCGCGAACCACATCGCGTCGGCGAGCGTGGGCCACGTCTGCGCGATGTCGATGGCCGGTCGCAGCGGTTGTGAGGGATGGGCGACCGGGCTCAGTTTCTCGATGGGTACGCCGACCGTCGCGGCGAGGGGCTCGTCCCAGGTGCAGGTGTGACGGTTCAGCATGCCGGTCCAGGCGGCCGTTGAGGTGCCTGCGGCGGTCGTGCCGATGATTCGCAGCCAGGCGTACTCGCCGAGGGACAACCAGCGCCGCGCCCGACCGAACGCGTCCGCGTGATTCTCCTTCAGCCACAGGAAACGCGGTGGGAGATAGCTCGTGTGCTGACGCGTGCCGGTGTGCTGCTGGGTCTCGTCCTCGTCGAGCGTGGCACGCAGATAGCTGACCTGCGGCGCGCAGCGCGAGTCGGCATAGGTGAACGTCGGGGTGATGGCCCGGTGCTCGGCGTCGACGCCCACGAGCGAGGCCGCGAACGTGTCCAGCGCGACGCCGGCGATGGGAGCGTCGAACTGCGTGGCGCAGTGGTCGATGCAGGCTCGGATCTCGTCGGTGACCTGGTCGGCGTCCATCGTCGACGTGCCGTCGCCGGCGGTGGTGAAGGAGTGCAGGATCTTGAGTCGGGCCCCCTTCACCGGCAGGCCGCGCGCGTCATAGAGGCCGCCGCGTGTGCCGGTGGAGCCCACATCGAGGGCGAGGACGAGCGGCCCGACGGCCTCGTCGATGGTGGTGCTGAAGGACATCTGCGGCCTCCTTTGTCCTGATCGATCCAACCTACTGAAGAGGGCGGGGAACGGCGCGGTGGGCCCTCCGAGTTGTCACTCCCTATCAAGATCATCCGAATAATCCCGATGATCTTGGTTGGTTGGGACATCCGGGAGGTTATCCGGGCCAGTTCGCCCGGGAACGGAACTGTCCGACCGTCCCTGCGGCGGCTGCGAGCCAGTCCCAGAGTCCTTCGGGCTCGGGCAGGCGGCCAAACTCCGTACATTCCAGGAACTTCGCCCGCACACCGTCCACGTTGAGCTCGGGAGGCCCATCGGCTGCGGCCTCGATGACGGTCCCGTCGGTCCATTCGGCGCGGACCCGGGCGGGCGGATTCCCGGGTCGATCCGGCAGTCCGGGCTCGATCCGCACCTTCGCTGCCAGTGCCAGCACCCGCTCATCAGTGAGGATGGCGTCCGTCATGGTCGCCAGCGCGGGGGACCATGCACGAGTGTCGCGGCGGTGACGAACGGAATGCTGTACTTCGCATCGTGCAGCGTCGCCGGGCGCTGCCGCGCAGCCAAAGGGACGCACAGGCGTTCGGCCGAGGCGTTCACGCCGATGGCGAGTGTATTGATGTGATCGATGGAACTCGCCCCCAGCTGCAGCGCCGCGGCCACATAGGAATGCGACAACCGGCAACAGGGCCAGGGCTTGGTCAGGGTGGCAGGAAACACCCACTCGCTCCGAAGCAACCGGGCCCGCAGCTCCTCGGCCACGGGCAGGTCGAGATAAAGCGGCAACAGCCCGGCGATGCCGTCGAGCGATCCCTCGGGTCCATCGACTCCGACACTGGCAAGCCTGGCAGCGGTCACGCCACCCATCGCGGCAAAGGCCGGATAGAGCGACCGAGCCGACGACCCGACGCCGAAGGCGGGCTCCTTGCCGCCGGCGCTCTGCATGTAGGCCAGCCCCAGCGCGGATACCAGCGCATCTTCCTTGAGCCCGAGGATCAGACCGGAGGCAAGAGCGGCTCCGGCATATCCCAGCAACTGTGTCAGGAACCACGACGATCCCGACCCGGTGCCGCCGGGCGCGCAGGCGGCCCCGATCCGACACATCAGCTCGCTGCCGAGCATAGCGGCGGCGACCACCTCGTCCCACGGCGTGTCGTCCTGTGCCACGGCCAGAGCCGCCGGAAACGTCACGGTCGTGGCGTGGAGCCGGGCCCGGTCGTGGATGTCGTCGAAGTCGAGCGTATGGGCCATCGCACTGTGCACGAACGCCGCCGCCACCGGCCCCGGCGCCCCGAGCCCCGCCTGCAGGCGGTCGGCGAGCCCCTCGGTCGCCGCGGCCAAGGTGATCCCGACCGAATCGGCGACGAGCGTACGCCCGACGCGCGCGGGTTCTGAAGGCAGGCAGCGGTCGACAAGTCGGCCGGTAAGCGTGCGCACCAGTGCGCGGGCGAGCGACAGATCATCCATGACTTCAGCGTGCTCGGCCGGCTCGCGAAACCGCGACCCAGTCGTGCCGCTGGTCGGGATCTCCCCATCCTGCTTGGCCGACCCTGAACGGGTCGGTCGGAGCGTTGGTCATCGAGTCGTGCAGGTTGTGTCGCCCGCGGAGCGATACAGGTGTAGAGTGAACATATGTTCGAATATCAGTCTTCCCTGATGGACCTGGAACTGCCAGTCCCGAGTGATGGCTTCGCCGACCTGCGTGGCGTGCAGCGCACGCGGCTGTCGTCGACGGCGTGGGTCGACCACCTGCCGGGCTGGTTGGCAGGGTCGGATGCGCTGTTCGAACAACTCCTCGCCCATGTGCCATGGCAGGCCGAGCGGCGCTGGATGTATTCGCGGGAGGTCGATGTCCCGCGGCTGACGCGGCATTTCGACGGCGATGACGTCCTGCCCGACCCGATGGTGGGGCTGGCGCGCGATCTGTTGTCAGACCATTACGAGCCGGAGCTGGGGGAGCGATTCGCCAGTGCCGGGTTCTGCCTCTATCGCTCCGGCGCCGATTCGGTGGCGTGGCATGGCGACACGATCGGCCGCGGGCGGGACGAGGACACGATGGTGGCGATCTTGTCCCTCGGTTGGTCGCGCACGCTGGCGTTGCGGCCCCGCGGGGGCGGCGGCGTACGCCACCGGTTCGCCCTGGGGCATGGCGATCTCGTCGTGATGGGCGGATCGTGTCAGCGGACGTGGGAGCACGCGGTGCCCAAGACCGCCAAGGTGGTCGGGCCCAGGATCAGCATCCAGTTCAGGCCGAAGGGGGTGTGGTGACCTGGGGCAACGTGCCCTCGGTGGCCACGCCGGCCTCAGCGAATTCGGCCTCGACATCCGGCATCCGCTCGGGTGAGACCGCCGCGGTGAGGCCGAGCAGGACGGTCGTCTCGAAGTCATCAGCCGCGTCCAGAGCCGTGGCTCGGACGCAGTGGTCGGTCGCGATCCCACACACGTCGACCGCGTCGACCTCGCGGGCGATGAGCCACTCGGCCAGCGGCGTCCCCGACGTCGTCGCGCCCTCGTAGCCCGAATAGGCCGCCTCGTGCTGACCCTTGAAGAACACCGCGTCGAAGTCACGGAACTCCAGCGCGGGATGGAAGTCTGCCCGCGGCGTACCCGCCACGCAGTGCGGCGGCCAGGTGTCGACGAAGTCAGGGGACTCAGCGAAGTGGCTGCCCGGGTCGATGTGGTGGTCGCGGGTGGCGACGACGAGGTCGTACCCGTGATCAGAGGTGAGCATTTCCGAGATGGCGGCAGCGGTGGCAGCCCCGCCGGTCACGGCCAACGACCCGCCCTCACAGAAATCGTTCTGCACGTCCACGACGATCAGGGCGTGCACGTCAGTGGTCCTCGTCCAGATAGAGCGTCGGCACGAGAGCCTCGCCGCGCGACATCTTGCGCGCGGCCAGCGGCAGCTCGGCGAACGAACTCAGGTGACGCTCGCGCGACTCGGCGAGTGGTTCGCGCCCGACGATCTCGCCCGCGGTCACCAGCGGGACCAGGAGAGGACGGTCGTTGTGGTCACCGACCGGCGGCGTTCCGACGCCGATGACCTCCGCCTCGGCCTTGCCCTTCTCGTCGAGGCGACGCAGGGCGAACTTGCGCCCGCCGACCGTGGCCTTGTTCTTCGACTTCTTGGCGACCGGCACCATCGTGGCATCGTCAGCATCCGAATCGGCGCGCGAGACGAGCTTGTAGACGAAGCCACACGTCGGGTGGCCCGAACCGGTCACGAGCGACGTGCCGACCCCATAGCCGTCGACCGGCGCCCCGGCGAGGGCCGCAAGCTGCCACTCGTCGAGGTCGGAGGTCACGATGATGCGGGTTTCGGTGGCGCCCAGGGAGTCGAGCAGCTGGCGTACCCATTTGGACATCTCCGGCAGGTCGCCCGAGTCGAGGCGGATGGCGCCGAGCCGGCGTTCGGTGAGGCGTACGCCCGTCCGCACGGCCTCCTCGACGTCATAGGTGTCGACGAGCAGCGTGGTGTTCTCCCCGAGCGTGGCGAGCTGGGCCTTGAACGCCTCTTCCTCGTTGTCGTGGAGGAGGGTGAAGGAGTGGGCGGCGGTGCCTGCGGTGGGTACGCCATAGCGCCGGCCGGCCTCGAGGTTGGAGGTCGAGCCGAAGCCCGCGACATAGGCCGCCCGCGCGGCCGCGACTGCAGAGCCCTCATTGGTGCGGCGCGAGCCCATCTCGATGCAGGGTCGACCCTGCGCCATCGCCACCATGCGCGAGGCGGCCGACGCAACGGCGGAGTCGTAGTTGTAGATCGAGAGCAACACGGTCTCGAGGACGACACACTCGGCGAACGATCCCTCGACGACCATCAGCGGCGAGCCGGGGAAATAGATCTCACCCTCGGGATAGCCCCAGATGTCGCCGGTGAAGCGATAGTTGGCCAGCCACTCGCCGAGCTCGTCGTCGACGATGTCGTGGGCGCGCAGGAAGTCGAGTTCTTCGGCGCCGAAGCGGAAGTTCTCGATCGCATCCAGGGCGCGACCCACGCCCGCGACGACGCCATAGCGGCGGCCCGCGGGGAGGCGACGGGGAAAGAGATCGAACACCGAGCGGCGGAACGCGGTGCCGGACCGCAGGGCGGCGCGGACCATCGTCAGCTCGTAGTGGTCGGTCAGGAGGGCGGTGCTGGGCATGCTCGCGGTCACCCGGCCAGCCTAAGCCCCGGTCATGCGTGGGAAAGCACGGGGGGATTTGCCAGAATGGCGACTATGTCCGAAACACCGGCTGGCCCCAACCCCAGCGGAGGCACCGCAACCGTCGAACGCCCGGCGGAAGAAGCCGTTGCCCAGCATCCGTGGGTCACGATCGTGTGGGACGACCCCGTCAACACCCAGATCTATGTGACCCACGTGTTCGTCACCTATTTCCACTATCCGAAGGCGAAGGCACGCAAGTTGATGCTCCAGGTCCACCACGAGGGCAAGGCCGTCGTGGCCTCCGGCAGCCGCGAGGAGATGGAGCGCGACTGCAACGCCATGCACCAGTTCGGCCTCTGGGCCACGCTGGATCGGGCGGAATGATCCGTGGCGCGCTATGCCTTCGACGGTGAAACCGTCACGCTCTATCTCACCAACGGCGATGTGGAGTTGCTCGACTCCCTGTCGGAGCAGCTGATCGAGCTGTTGGTCGACAGCGCCCCGGCCTCGCCGGAAGTCGATCCCGACGATCCGTTCTCGATGTGGGAGGCGGATCTGGCCCACGAGCCCGAGGATTCGGAACCGCCCGAGGACCCCGCTCTGCAGCGCCTCTTTCCCAACCCCTATCCCAACGACGCCCGCGCGGCGTTCGACTTCCGGCGCTATACGGAGTCCGACAACCGTCGGGCCAAGATCGAGGATGCCCGGACCCTGCGGCGCGGGCTCGCCGAGGCACCTCCCATCCGCCTTCCGAAGGACCAGGTCGATCCCTGGCTCAGGACGCTCAATGCCCTGCGTCTCGTTCTGGCGAGCCGCCTCGGCATCGACGACGAGAAGGCAATGGACGAACTCCACGAGGCCGACGACTCGGATCCGCGGGCGCTGATGCTCGGAGTCATGGACTGGCTGGCGTACCTCCAGGGCGTCATCATCGAGCTCGTCATGCCCGGACTGGAATAGGTGCTGTCGCTCAGGCCCCCGGCGCAACGCAGGCGTGATGGATCTCACGTGCTCGCCAGGTCAGGAAAGCACTCCATCTATTAGGCAAGCCTAAGTTGCGGGCTTATGCTTCGAAACGTGCCTCGGATCAAGGATGAATCGGGCCAGCTCACGCTGGCCGGCGCGCCTGCACGGTCGCGTCTCGTGGTGGTACGCCTGCGTACCCCGGCTGATCTGGCTCGCCGACTCGGGGCCCTGGGCGTACGCCCCGGCGTGCAGGTCGAGGTGCTCCACAACGCCAGCGGTGGTGGACGGGTCATCGGCGTGGCCGGTGCCCGGTTGGCGCTGGATCGGCGCGTGCTGGGGGACATCGAGGTCAGGGATGTGGTCGGCGAGGAGTCGGCCGCAACACCGGATGAGGTCACCCGATGAGCCTCGCAAAGAAGCAACCTCCGACCACGTCGGTCCCGAGCTGCCATGCGGCGGGCCCGGGGATCACGGCGGGGCCGGATGCGCCGGTGATCGCGCTGGCGGGTACGCCGAACGTCGGCAAGTCGACTCTCTTCAACGCGCTCACCGGCGCCCGGGTGACGATGGGCAATTGGCCGGGGACCACGGTCGAGGTGTCCCGGGGCGTCTGGCGTTCCCGCGGGAACGCCGACTGCTCGGCGGTCGGCTGCGCGTGTGACACAAACACGTGCACGGGCAGTCATCCGCTGGACGCGGACTACACGATGATCGACCTGCCGGGTGCCTATTCGCTGGACCCGTCATCCCCCGATGAGGCGCTCACCAAGGCCCTGATCGTCGATGTGCCGGCCGACGAGGCCCCCGACCTGGTTGTGGTCATCGTCGATGCCGCCCACCTGGCGCGCAGCCTCTATCTGGTCACCCAGATCCGCGAACGCCGCCAGCGCGTCGTCGTCGCCCTCAGCATGCTCGACGTTGCCCGGCATCGGGGCATCGAGATCGACACCTGGGCCCTCGGCGAATCACTCGGCTGCCCGGTCGTCGCCGTGGACCCGCGACGACGTGACGGTCTGCACAACCTCGCCACTGCCGTCCATGTGGCGCTCGCCGGGCCGGCACCCGATCCCCGTCCGAGCGATCTGCCCAAGGACGCAGACGAACTCGCCGTCGAGGACGAACGGTTCGCCTGGCTCGAGGCGGCCGCCGTCGCGGGTACGCGCGGCACGGGCCACGCCCGGGTCAACTGGTCGGACCGCATCGACCGGATCGTCACCGCACCCGTGCTCGGGCCGATCGTCTTCCTCGTCGTGATGTGGCTCGTCTTCCAGATCACCACCACCGTGGCCGCACCGCTGCAGGATGCCCTCGACGGATTGTTCTCGGGACCGGTCAGCGCGGGCGCGTCGGCCGCACTCGGTGCGATCGGCCTCGGTGGCACCTGGGTCGAGGGCCTCATCGTGAACGGCCTCATCGCCGGCGTCGGGATGGTGCTCACCTTCGTGCCGCTCATGGCGCTGATGTTCATCCTGTTGGCGATCCTCGAGGACTCCGGCTATCTGGCCCGCGCCGCGGTCGTCACCGATCGGGTCATGCGGGCGATCGGCCTGCCCGGTCGCGCCTTCCTGCCGCTCGTCGTGGGGTTCGGCTGCAATGTCCCGGCCATCAGCGCGACGCGGATCCTGCCGCAGGCCCGGCAGCGGTTGCTCACCACGCTGCTCGTCCCGTTCACGGCCTGCAGCGCCCGCCTCACGGTGTTCGTGATGCTCGGCACGGTGTTCTTCGGCCGCTGGGCCGGCACAGCGGTCTTCGTGATGTATCTCGTCTCCATCGCCTTCGTCATCGGCGTCGGCCTCTTGCTGCGCGGCACCCTGATCCGGGCGCTCGGTGCCGACCCACTCGTCATCTGTCTGCCGCCCTATCAGCGACCCACCCTGCGGCTCACGTTGTCCGTGGCGTGGCAGCGCCTGCAGGGCTTCCTGCGTACGGCCGCCGGCATCATCGTCGTCACCGTCATGGTCGTCTGGGTCCTGCAGTCGATCCCGGTGGTGGCGGGCCATGGCTTCGCCGACGTACCCGTCGTCGACAGCGTCTATGGCCTGCTGGCCCGCGGGATCACGCCGATCTTCGAACCCACCGGATTCGCCCAGTGGCAGACGGTCTCGGCCCTGGTCGTCGGGTTCATCGCCAAGGAAGCGGTGATCAGCTCCTGGGCCCAGACCTACGCCGTCGCCGATCCCACGGCCGGTGCCGGGACCGGCGCACTGGGGGAGCAGGTTATGCACGCCTTCCAGATGTCGTCCGGCGGCCACGTGCTCCCGGCTGTGGCGGCCTTCATGGTCTTCCTGCTGGCGTACACGCCCTGTGTCGCCACCCTCGCCGCCCAGAAACGCGAGATCGGATGGCGCTGGACCGCGATCGGGTTCGGCGTACAACTCGTCATCGCCTGGGTTATGGCCGTGGCGGTCTTCCAGATCGGGCGGTTGTTCTGGTGAGTACGCCGGGTCCGCTGAGCGCGGTTCTCAACTCCCTCGCTGGGGGAGCGACGTCGCTGGGAGCGGTCGCCGAGGAGACCGGCCTCAGCCGCGACACCGTCGACCTGGCCGTCGAACGGCTCATCGCGATGGGGCGCCTGGACGCCACGACGCTCGGCAGCGGATGCCCGACGGACGGCTGCGGCGGCTGTGCGTCGGGGACCTCGGACGGGCAGGCCGGCTGCGGTGCGACCGGCCCCTCGGTCACGCGGGTGGGACCGGTGCCGATCGCGCTTTCGGTGCGGCGTACTCCCTGAGAGCGGGACGCCTGTCGATTCCCGTCCGCGACGGGGCACAATGGACGACCGTGACCCAGCACTTCGACTTCTCCCAGATCGACCGCGAGGCGCCCATCGGCATCTTCGACTCCGGCTTCGGGGGATTGACGGTCATGCGCGCCGTGGTCGACCAGCTGCCGAACGAGGACATCATCTATCTGGGTGACACCGCGCGCTCGCCCTATGGCGAGAAGACGATCGCGGAGGTCCGCGAGTACGCCCTCGAATGCCTCGACCACCTGATGTCGCTCGGGGTGAAAGCTCTGGTCATCGCCTGCAACTCGGCGTCCTCGGCCGTGCTCCGCGATGCGCGCGAGCGCTATCCGGTCCCGGTGGTCGATGTGATCCTGCCGGCTGCCCGGCGTACCGTCGGGGCCACCCGCTCCGGCCAGGTCGGCGTGATCTGCACCGAGGCCACCGCCAACTCGCGGTCCTACGACGATGCGCTCGTCGCCGCTCCCCAGATCGACCTGCACACCAAGGCCTGCCCGCGGTTCGTCGAGTTCGTCGAGGCCGGCATCACCAGTGGTCCGGAACTGCTGGGCGTCGCAGGCGAGTATCTAGCCCCGCTGCAGGCCGCCGAGATCGACACCCTGATCCTGGGCTGCACGCACTATCCGCTGTTGAGCGCTCCGATCTCCTACATCCTCGGTGACGGGGTCACGCTGGTGTCGAGTGCGGAGGAGTGCGCCAAGGCGACGTACGCCCGCCTGACCGCTCTCGACCTGCTCCACCCGGAACCCCGCGAGGCGAAGCACCGGTTCCTCACCACGGGCAACCCGGAGAAGTTCGAGGGCATCGGGCGACGCCTGATCGGCGGACTCGTCGCCGATGTGGAGCAGTTCGCCTGATCTGCTCGCTACGGTGGCACCGTGGATCTCACGATCATCGGTTGTTCCGGTTCGGCGTCCGGGCCCGGCAATCCCGCGAGCAGTTATCTCGTCCGCCACGACGGTTTCGCGCTCCTGCTCGACATGGGGCCGGGGGCGTTCGGCGGGCTCTGGGGTGAGCTCCATCCCCGCGAGCTCGACGCCATCGCGCTGAGCCACCTGCACCCCGATCACTGCCTCGACGTGTGCGCGTTCAATGTGGGAGCGCTCTATGCACCCGATGCGCCCTGGCCGCGGATTCCGCTGTTCGGCCCCGCCCACACCCGGGCCCGCCTGACCGCCGCGTACGAGCCCGTGCCCGGCGATGAGTCCGAGTGGGCCGTCGATTTCGTGACCTGGCAGCCGGTCCAACGGATCGGGCCGTTCACCGTGTCGTTGGTGCCCGCGCGGCATTCGACCGAGGCCTATTCGCTGCGCCTGGACGCGGACGGCGCGAGCCTGGTCTATTCGGGCGATACCGGCCCGAGCCCCGACCTCGTCGACCTGGCCCGCGGCGCCGACGTGCTGCTCGCCGAGGCCAGTTTCATCCACTCCGACGATCTGCCCGCCGATAGCCACCTGTCCGCGCGGCAGGCGGCCGAACACGCGACCGCTGCGGGGGTACGCACGCTGGTCCTGACCCATGTGCCGCCGTGGCATTCGCCCGAGGAGGCGTACGCCGAGGCCCGGCCTCATTTCGACGGTGACCTCGTGCTGGCCCGTCCCGGGCTTACTGTCCCGCTGGCCTAGACTCCGGAGCCATGACGACACGTGGTGACGGCCGGGCTCTTGATCAACTTCGCGAGGTGCGGTTCACGCGCAGTTGGCTCGATCACGCCGAGGGATCGGTGCTGGTCGAATACGGCAAGACCCGCGTGCTCATCGCCGCCTCGGTCACCGAGGGCGTGCCGCGCTGGCGGCGCGGATCCGGCCTGGGCTGGGTCACGGCGGAGTACGCCATGCTGCCCCGTGCCACCCATGACCGCTCCGATCGCGAATCGGTGAAGGGCCGCATCGGCGGGCGTACGCATGAGATCTCCCGCCTGATCGGCCGCAGCCTGCGCGCGGTGATCGACTATCAGGCGCTGGGTGAGAACACGATCGTGCTCGACTGCGACGTGCTGCAGGCCGACGGCGGTACGCGCACTGCAGCGATCACCGGCGCCTATGTCGCCCTCTGCGATGCGGTCGCCTGGCTGCGCCAGCGCAATCTGCTCGTCGCCGAGCCGCTGACCGGGTCGGTCCAGGCGGTCTCGGTCGGGATCGTGGCGGGTACGCCCATGCTCGACCTGGCCTATTCGGAGGATTCCACCGCCGACACCGACATGAACGTCGTGATGTCGGGGGAGCGCTATATCGAGGTGCAGGGCACCGCCGAACAGCAACCGTTCGAGCGCTCGGTGATGGACGATCTGCTCGACCTTGCGGCCAAGGGCTGCGCCGAACTCGACCGACTGCAGCAGGAGGCCCTCAACCGATGAGCACGGAACCGACGACCGAACAGGAAGCCACCGACGGGAATCCCCGCGTGGTGCTGGCGACCAACAACGTCAAGAAGCTCCGCGAGCTCCGTCGCATCCTGTCGGCCCAGGGCATCGAGGTGCTCGGCCTGGCCGATGTCGAGGCGAGCCTCGACCCGCCGGAGACCGAACTGACCTTCCAGGGCAATGCGGTCCTCAAGGCGAAGGCCTGTGCGCTGGCGACCGGCCTGCCCGCCCTTGCCGATGACTCGGGTCTGTCGGTGGAGGTGCTGGCCGGGATGCCGGGCGTACGCTCGGCACGCTGGGCCGGGCCCGGCTCGACCGACCAGGAGAACCTGGACCTGCTCCTGCGCCAGCTGGCCGACGTGCCGGAGGAGAGGCGGGCGGCCAAGTTTGTCTGCGCTCTGGCCCTGGTGCTCCCGGACGGCACTGCCGAGGTCACCCACGGCGAGATGCCCGGCCGGCTCACCCTCGCTCCGCGGGGAGTGAACGGGTTCGGTTATGACCCGATCTTCCTGCCCGAGGGGTCGGAGCAGACGACCGCAGAGATGGGCCCGTCGGAGAAGGACGCCATCAGCCATCGCGGCCGGGCGATCCGGGCCATGGTGCCGTTGCTGACCGCCGCGCTCGACAAGGTCAAGGCGGGGAAGGGCGAATGAGGGCCTATCTCGACCTGCTCCAGCAGGTGCTCGACGAAGGCGTGACCAAGACCGACCGCACCGGGACCGGGACGATCAGCATCTTCGGCCATCAGCTGAGGTTCGACCTGGCCAAGGGCTTCCCGCTCGTCACCACCAAGAAAGTCCACTTCAGGTCGGTCGTGGGGGAGTTGCTGTGGTTTCTGCGCGGCGACTCGAACGTCGCGTGGCTGCGCGACAACAAGGTGACGATCTGGGACGAGTGGGCCGACGAGGCGGGCGAGCTCGGGCCGGTCTATGGCGTGCAGTGGCGGTCGTGGCCGACCCCGGCCGGGGAACACATCGACCAGATCCGTCAGGTCGTCGATGGCATCCGTCGCAGCCCCGATTCGCGGCGCCATCTGGTGAGCGCCTGGAACGTGGCCGAGTTGGACAATATGGCGCTCCCGCCCTGCCACGCGTTCTTCCAGTTCTATGTTGCGCCGGCCGTCGACGATGATCCCGACCAGCGGGGGCGGTTGTCGTGCCAGCTCTATCAGCGCTCGGCGGACCTGTTCCTCGGCGTCCCGTTCAACATCGCCTCCTATGCGCTGCTGACCCACATGGTGGCCCAGGTCTGTGACCTGCGGGTCGGCGACTTCGTGCACACGTTCGGCGATGCCCACATTTATCTGAACCACCTCGAGCAGGTCCGCACCCAGCTGGCGCGCGACCCGCGCCCACTGCCGACGCTGGTGCTGAACCCGGAGGTTAGCGACATCGACGGTTTCGGGTTCGACGACATCGTGGTCGAGGGCTATGACCCCCATCCCGGGATCAAGGCGCCGGTGGCCGTGTGAGCGGGCGTACGCCGATCACCGCGATCGCGGCCGTGGCGGAGAACGGTGTGATCGGTGCCGACAACGCGATCCCGTGGAAGCTCGACGGCGATTTTGCCCGGCTCAAGAAGCTGACGATGGGCGGGGTGCTCGTCATGGGCCGGAGGACCTTCGAGTCGATCGGCCGGCCGCTGCCCGGGCGGGACTCGTTCGTGGTCACGCGCAACCCGGTCTGGTCGGCGGCAGGGACAACCGTCTTCGACGATGTCGACGCGGCCCTGGACGCCGCCGTGGCGACGGGGAAGCAGGTGTGGGTGTTCGGGGGCGGGGAGATCTATCGCGCCACCTGGGGGCGTACGCAGGCCCTGGAGATCACCCACGTGCACGCGGAACACGCCGGGGATGCACACTTTCCCGAGATCGACCCCGCGGACTGGCAGGAAACAGCCCGCGAGGATCGACCCGGCTTCAGCTGGGTGCGCTATGAGCGCCGCTGACCTCAGGTGAGCCTGCGGACGAACTTCTGCTCGACGCGGTCGGTCACGCTGTGGCGGCGGGTCTGGTTGGTGCCCTGCCACCCCATGGCCTCATAGACGAAGATCGCACGGATGTTGTCGGCATAGACCCACAGCTCACCCTGGTCGAAGCCGCTCTCGCGCATCGCCTCGGGCAGCGCGACCAGGATGCGGCGGGCCCAGCCCTCGCCCCAGTGGCCGGGGGCGACACCCATGTAGCGCATCTCGCCGATGGTCTCGTCGGTCTCGGCCCGCGACGGCTCCACCGCGATGAAGACGAGCATTTCGTCGTCCTCGGTCAGGGTCAGCAGGAAGGAACGATCCGAGTGATCCAGCACTTCCTGGATCAGCGGGATCGCCGCCTCGTATTCCACGGTCCCGGGGGCTGTCTCGTCGCGCTTGGCTGTCGCGTGGGCCCAGATGTGGGCGGCACGGTCGGCTGCCGACGCATCGCGTGTCTTGATGATCTCCACGTTTGTGGACCTCCTGCTCGTGGGGGCGTGGCTGAGGGTGCCGAAGAAGGGACTCGAACCCTCACGCGCAATGCGCACAGGAACCTAAATCCTGCGTGTCTGCCAGTTCCACCACTTCGGCTCGGGAACAGTGTAGAGGGCGGGTGTAGCGAATTGCCTATGTAGTTATAGGGCGATCAGATGCCCAGCTCGCGGCGCAGGCGCTCCACGTGGCCGGTGGCCTTGATGTTGTATTGGGCGATCGCGACGGTTCCGGCCCCGTTCTCGTCGACATCGATGACGAAGGTGGACCGGATCACGCCCTCGACCTCCTTGCCGTAGAGCTTCTTGAGGCCGAAGGCACCATAGGACTTCATCACCTCGCGGTCGGCGTCCGACAGCAACGGGAAGCTGATCGACTCCTTCTCGACGAACTTGGCCAGCTTGGGCTCCTTGTCCGGCGAGATTCCGAGCACCTCGACCCCGGCACCCTCGAACTCGGCATCGGCGGCGGTGAAATCGACTGCCTGGCGCGTGCAGCCCGGGGTCATGGCGGCCGGATAGAAATAGACGACCACCCGCTTCCCCGGGAAGTCGGAGAGCGAGACAGGCGAGCCGTCGGAGGCGGGCAGGCTGAAGGCCGGGGCAGCGTCGCCCGGGGTCAATCTGGTCGTCATGGGCTCACCCTAGCCCCTGTCCCGGACCGCCTTGTGACCATGGGCGGTGGGCTGCTGGTCGCGCGGGGATGCTGCTGTATAGGCTGTCGAGGGCGCCGGGGGAATCGGCGCACCGGAATGACTGCAGGACCAGCGACAGGAGTGCTTGGGAGCATGGCTGATCAGACCCACAAGAGCCGGTCTCAGATCGAGGCCGACCTCGCGGCAACCCGCGCCCGACTCTCCCGGAGCCTGGAAGACCTTGTCGACCAGGTCCATCCGACTCGGGTGAAGGAACGCCAGGTCGCCACGATCAAGACGCTTGCCCAGGGTGAGTTCCAGAACGTGAAGGACCAGATCAAGACCCGCACGGGCGAGTGGCGCATGGATCGCATCGCGATGATCGGCGGCTCGGTCGTCGGTGCCGTCGTGCTGGTCGTCGTCCTCCGCAGCATCGTGCGACGCGGCAAGGTCAAGGGTGAGCTCGTCAGGTGAGCGATGACTCCCTGCCGATCCGCATGCTGCACGATCGCGTCCTCGTCACCACCGAGGGCGAGGCCGGCGAGCGACGCAGCGGCGGCGGCATCCTGATTCCCGCGACCGTCCAGATGGGCCGTCGGCTCACCTGGGGCAAGGTGGTCGCGGCGGGCGGAAGCGTACGCGCGGTGAAGGTTGCCGATCGTGTCCTCTTCGACCCCCAGGATCGGGCCGAGGTCGAGGTTCGCGGCAAGGACTATGTCCTCCTGCGCGAACGCGATCTCCATGCGGTCGCCGCAGAACGGCTCTCGGAGGGGCACACGGGTCTGTATCTGTGATTCCGTTCACCCACGCGGAACGGATTTGCACCGAGCGGGAGAGATCGGTAGTGTTTCTCTTCGCGCGCACCGCTAGCTCAACTGGCAGAGCAATTGACTCTTAATCAATGGGTTCAGGGTTCGAGTCCCTGGCGGTGTACCAAGAACGAGGCCCTGACTAGGCATAACGCCCGGTCAGGGCCTCTGCTCATTCCGGTGCCGGGTTCTCTCGATGCTTGGCCCCGTCCGCTGCCTAGGCTTCGGATGTGTTTCCCGCACCCCAGGACACGTGGAGTGATCCGCCGCCCCCCGCCCCGCGTCGTCGACACGGGGTCGCTGTCGTTGTGCAACTCGTGGTGGCGGCCGTGGTCGCTGCGTTGGCCATCGTGGCCGGATGGACGCCCTCGGCCAGTGGGGAAGCCCATGAGTTCGTCGGTTCCGACGGCCAGGCCGTGCTGGTCGCAGACGGATCCGCGAGCGCGAGCATCGAGACCGCACACTTCCGTGGCCCGCACTCCTGGCTGCGGGCGCCCCTGGTGTTCGGAATCGCCGCGTACGCCGATCCCGCTGACACGGAATGGATCCGGGAGTCCCGCGTCGGAGAGGATCCGGATCTGGCAGGGCGGTCCCTGTTTCGGGTGACCGCCGATGGGCTGGCGCTGGCCGCGCGCGTGGACGCCGGCGGTGGCTATGCGTTCGACCCGGCTCCGCTCGTGGTTCCGGTTGACGTCAGCGGTCCCCGGGAATGGACCGTCGAGGGGACCGCCACCGATGCGGCGAGTGCGGCGTACCGCTATCGCCTCACCCAGAACCTGACCCCCGCCGCCGACGGGTGCCTGCGGCTCGAGACGGCGTTGCGCGTCGGGAGCGAGGAACGCCGGTTCGGTGAGCTGCGCTGTCGGGGTCGCGGACCAGTGGAGATCACGGTTGAGGGGCGTACGCTCGGCCCCGCGGGCCCCGAGGTCCGCGAACGACTCGCCGAGCGCGTTCGGCCGGGAGCCTGGCCGGTGCGCTGGAGCGCGCCGGAGAACTGGGTCGAATCCCGTTGGCAGGTCCGCTCCGATGGCCGGGAAATGACCGGGCTGTGGCAACTGGCAGCGCTGCCCGACGGGCCGGTCATGGGGGATCGCGACGGCGACCTCGTGTTCTGTCGGCCCGATGCCGAGGACGGCACATGCGAGATGGACTGGAACGCCCGGCCCGGCGGGGCCCTCATCACCTTCACCACGGTGGGGAACGTCCTCGTGGCCGCGAGCGCACAGCGTTCGGTCACGGCCTGGCTGGATTCAGGCCAGCGCCTGTGGCACCTCGACACCGATGACCTCGTCACGGGAATCGTGCGATCAGGGCCGGAAACGCTGCTCATCACCACCCTCGGAGGCTCGGTGTCTTTCGTGGATCTGCGGACCGGCGAGGCCGTCACAACGGTCGGTCTTGACGATCCCGTCAGCGCGCCTGCGGCCGTCGGCGAACGGGTGATTGCGGTCGTCGACGAATCCGGTCACGCGGAGGCGCTCGAGCCGACCGGTGAGCTGCGCTGGCGACGCACTGTCGATGGCTCGGACAGCAGGGTGGCCGTCACCGGGGACACGGTGGCCCTGTTGTCGGGGTCCGGGTTCCTGACGGGTCGGACAGCGGCGGGCGGCGACGCGCTCTGGCATGCCCGGGTCGCCGAGTCCGGCGTCGAACTGATCGCCCTCGGAGACAGGATCCTCGTGTGTCATCGCTCCGCGGTTCTGGCACGGGATGCCCGCACCGGCTCGGTGGACTGGGCAGTGCCGGGAGGCCTCCGGCACCGCACCGACGGCGTACGCCTTCTGGTCGAGCACAGCGACCGATTCGAGGTCTTCGATGAAAGCGGCCGGTCGCTCGGGACGCTGCCCCTGGGCGCGGAGGGTCAACGCCTGGAGGGATGGCCGATGTCCGTCGGGGAACGCGGGCTCCTGACGTTGAGCAACACGGTCGAGGGCCGGCCCAACGAACTCGTGCTGTTCGCCCCGCCGGGGGTGTGGGCATGAGTTCCGTTTCGCGTCCGGCGACCCTTGCTCGCTCGGGCGGTCGCCTGATCCGGCGCGTCGTGGTCGACCCCATCAGGGATGAGGGACCGGCCCCCGGCGGATGGCCCGCGGCGCTCCGGCCGGCGTGGATCCTCCTGGTGCCCCCGACCGTTCTCGCCATGGCCCTCGTGCTGCTGGCCGGCCCCCTGCGCAGCAATGCCCATCTCACCGGGTCCAGCGAAGGCGTCTGGCTGCCGACCTCGATGATCGCGCCGATGCTCGTCCTCGTCGTCGCGTGTCTGGCCGCTCTTGCGGCGGCCGTGCTCCACCTCCATTGGGCGGCGTCGACCCTCGGGATGCTGTTGTTGCTGCCCGCGCTGCTCGGGCCCTTCGCGCAGGGCGGACTGCCGACGATCGCGACAGTGCTGGGGGCATGGGTCGCGTTGCTGGTCTTCCTGATCGTTCGCCGGCGGCGAGCCCCGGTGTGGTGGGAATTCGTCGTGTGCGTCGGGATCCTCGCCGTGGCCGTCTGCGTGCCGGCGTGGCTGAACCAGAGGTCCACCGGGGCGCTGCTCGACACGCGTGCCATCGGTCTGGAGAGTGCTCTGGTGGCCATCGCCTGGCTCACCATCCCGGCGGTGTTCGTCGGTGGCTATGGACTCGCGGCCTTCACGGTGAGACTGGGGCGCTGGGGTTCCCACACGGTGGCCGGGCGCTCGGTCCGCGGCCTCCTCGCGCTCGTGGCGGTGGCAGGCGTCTGGGTCGTCGTCCAGACGGTCGTTCTCGTGCGTCGGGGCGATGAGCCCTGGCGAGGAATGTCGATCGCGGTGAGCGCCGGTCTGCTCGTGGTCACGATCGCGATCGCTGCGGGCCTGGTGCTGGTGTCACGCCGTCGGAACTCGCTGGGAGACCTACTCCATCCCGACAGGCTCGGCCAGGAACTTGAGCCTGTCATCTGGCCGGTGGCGTTCGCCACGGCGGGCATCTTCCTGGTGCTCGGCGTCGTGAGCGTCGCCGAGATCCTGATCACCGGGAGCCGGGGAGAGGCCAGAGTGGTCAGCCCGGCCGTCTTCGTCCAGGTGGCGCAGGGCGTGCTGGCCGTGGTCGTGACGATCTGGGCCGTGCGACGGGCCAGAGCAGGGAAGGTGTTGATGTTGTTCCCGGCCGCCGCTCTGCTGGCGAACCAGGTGATCCGGGTGGTCACCCGCCTGGGCGACATCGGTGCAACGTGGTGGTCTCCGGCCACCGTGGTCGCGGCGTCCGTGCTCGGGTTGGTGCTCTGGCTGGTCCGTGGGAATCTGCTCGACCGCAACCGGCTGCTGGCGGTGCTGACGCTGCTGCTGTTGGCTGCGCTGTGGCCCTGGCGCTTCATCATTGCCGAGCCCTTCGTGCTGTTCGCCACGGTCAGCGCCGCCGTCACTGTGCTGTTCGGCCTGGTCTGGGCGCTACTCACCGACGTTCGCTGGGTGCAGGGTGACAGTCGGTCCTTTCCCCGAGGTGCCCGTGTGCTGTTGTGGTGGGGTTATGGGCTGTTGAGCCTCACCGTCCTCGCGTGGCTGTCGCTCACGGCCGGCCAGAGCCGAGCGCTCAACCTGGAAAACTTCGCGGGCGCGGGGGACGACGTGCTCGGCACCATGCTGGTCGTCGGGGTCGCGGTGGCCTGCCTCACCGCACTGTGGCGACGGCCCCGCAACGGCCACGACCTGGGCTCGATCATGACGCAGGCGACGCAGTCGATTCGCTGACCACTACGCTCGTCGCACACGGAAGGACACACCAATGAAGCTGCACGATTTCCCTCGCTATGAGCTAACCTTCGGGCCCAGCCCGCTTCAACATCTCAAGCGACTCACCCAACACCTCGGGGGCGCCCAGATCTGGGCCAAGCGCGAGGACGTCAACAGCGGCCTGGCGTTCGGCGGCAACAAGGTCCGCAAGCTCGAATACATCGTCCCCGACGTCCTGGAATCGGGTGCCGACACGCTTGTGTCGATCGGCGGCTATCAGTCCAATCACACCCGCCAGGTGGCTGCGGTGGCGGCCCACCTCGGGCTGAAGTGCCGTCTCGTGCAGGAAACCTGGGTGCCGTGGGACGACCCCATGAACGACCGGGTCGGCAACATCCTGCTCTCGCGCATGATGGGCGCCGACTCGCGACTTGATCCCCACGGTTTCGATATCGGCATCCGCGATTCCTGGAAGGAAGCGCTGGCCGAGGTCGAGGCGAACGGCGGCAAGCCCTATCCCATCCCGGCCGGGGCCTCTGAGCACAAGTTCGGTGGGCTCGGCTTCGCGAACTGGGCGTTCGAGCTGGCCGAGCAGGAGAAGCAGCTGGGCGTACTCTTCGACACCATCATCGTCTGCACCGTCACCGGCTCGACCCACGCCGGGATGATCGCCGGTTTCGCCGCGCTCGAAGACCTCACCGGGGTGAAGCGACGCGTGCTGGGCATCGACGCGTCGGCGACCCTGGAGCAGACCCGGGAGCAGGTGGCCCGCATCGCCCGGAACACGGCCGAACTCATCGAACTGGGCCGGGATCTCCGCGACGACGAGATCCAGGTCCTGGAGGGCTGGGCGGGGGAGCTCTACGGTCTTCCGGTCGAGTCGACCATGAACGCCATGGCGCTGGGCGCGCAGCTCGAGGCGATGATCACCGACCCGGTTTATGAGGGCAAGTCGCTCGCCGGGCTGATCGACCTCGTCAAGTCGGGGGAGATCGGCAAGGATTCGACAGTGTTGTACGCTCACCTCGGCGGCCAGCCAGCTCTCAACGCCTATCACCGACTCTGGGAGTGATCAGTTCGCCAGGCTGGTGACCAGGGACACCAGCACGGCGATGATCATGGTGTTGAACAGGAAAGCGATGAAGGCGTGGGTGGCGACCTGGCGCCTCATGCGTGGGTGGCACACCGAGACATCGGAGGCGCCGAACGTGGCCATGACGGTGATGCCGAAATAGACGTAGTCCGAGAACGTGCGAGGACGCTCCTCGTCCGGGAACCGCAGCATCGGGCCGTTCGTGCCGAGGTCCAGGCGGGCGTACATGGCCGCGAAGGTGATCATCACGTCGACCAGGACGCGAGCGTGAGGATGCCGGCGGTGAGGAGCATGGGTGTGCCCCGGACCGATTTGAAGGCCAACAGCAGGGCGACGGCGGCCATGGCTGTGGCCGCGATGGCGATTGACCACGCCGGGCCGTCCGTCCCGAGCCACCACCACCAGGATCGGCGTCGTTCGAGTGCTTCGCCGACGCGCAGGGAATCGCGGAGATCATCGTCCTCGCGCTTGCGGAACGCCCACCACGTCATAAGGGCGTGGCAGGCGGTCAGACCGGTCCAGCCACCGAACATCGAGCCCAGGGCCTGGGGCAACTCGCCGGCCTGGAGGAACAGTGGGTCGGTGAGCCACGTGCCGAGTGGGGCCCCGACCAGCACCGCAAGCGTGCCGCGGACGATCTCCGAGGTCAGCCACCGGCGGATCCTCCGGTCGGTAGCTCCCAGCCTGTGCCGAATCGCCTCGGCGAGGCTTCGGAGTCGCGTCATGCGGGCAACCTTCTGTTGTGCGGGGAACCTTCGGCTGGGCAGGGAACCCGCCACTTCGCGCGCGTACGCCGCAGCTGCTCGGGCAAGCCCCTCTTGGCGATAGATCTATCACGAGCGGGGAGGCACCAGAGCGCGCAACTGGGGCGTACGCGCGCGAGGATGGCGCTGAAACGCCAACGGCGGGACAACCCGAAGGTTGTCCCGCCGCATGTGGCCTTGATCAGACTCTCAGCCAGCGTTGATCAGATCACTTGACTGCTTCGCGCTGGAAGAAGTTGATCAGCGCCAGGGCGAAGTCGTCCTGACGCTCGATCTGGACCCAGTGGCCGCAGTGGGCAAAGACCTGGAGATCGGCCTTGTCGATCATCTGGTGCAGCGCATAGGACGTCGACAGCGGGATGACCTGGTCCTCACGGCCGTGGATCACCAGGGTTTCCTGCTGAATGCCGCGGATCTGGTCAGCCGGGGTGATCTGCGACTGGACCCAACGCTGGCGGGGAGCCGGGAACATCGCGGCGAAAGACTCGTGGAAGCCGGGCTCGATGGACGCCTTGTAGCGCGCCTCGGCCAAGTTCTCGTTCTGGGCCAGCTCATCGCCATAGGCCATGGTGCGGATGGCCTTGGCCATGTTCTCGACCGACGGCTCGTAGCCCCAGATCGTGTCCAGGCCTTCACCCTCGACGATCGGGAAGTCGACGCCCATGGAGCCCATGAGGACCAGACGGTCCACGGAGTCCGGGCGATCGACGGTCAGTCGGATGGCGTTGGAGCCACCGAACGAGTTGCCCACGAGGTGAGCCTTCTTGATGCCCAGGGCCTCCATGAAGGCGAAGGTCTGGTCGGCCCACACCTGGCAGTTGTATTCGATGCCCTCCGGGCGATCCGAATAGCCGAAGCCGACCATGTCGGGGGCGTAGACGTGGAAGTGCTCGGAGAGGATCGGGATGATGCCCCGCCAGTTGGCGTAGGCGGTGACGCCCGGGCCGGAGCCGTGCATCAGGATGACCGGGGTGCCACCCTTGTCTTCGCCACCCTCCAGATAGTTGGTGTTGAAATCACCGGTCTTGACGCTCTTGCCAATTGCCGGATTCTCTTCGCTCATGCTCTCTCCTTCGAGGGTCTTGGCCAACGCAACACAGAAGCGTCGGCGGTCCGCCGTGGCTGACACTATCGGCAAGCGGCCAGCGGTCAACATGGGGGCCCGGGGGATCTATTGGCAGGTGAGACACCTCGTGGGAGTCTCGACGTCATGACCCCGGCACCCTCCGAGACAGTGGAGCGTGTGCTCCTCGCCGCTGAACTGGTGCCACTGGGGCAGGTGGTGAGTTATGGCGATCTTGCCGGGCTCGTCGGGACCAGCGCCCGACGGGTCGGAACCGTCATGAGCCGCTATGGCAGTGGGGTTCCCTGGTGGCGTGTCACCAGTGCAGCGGGACAGCTGCCGCTCGACATCCTGGGCCGGGCGAAGGAGCACTGGGCTGACGAGGGGATCGGGGTGACCGCCTCCGGACGAGGGTGTCGCATCGGCTGTCACCGCGCCGACCTGGTCGCGCTCGCCGATGCGTACGCCCGGGAAACGGCCGGGGACTAGGCCTGCCCGGTCAGTTCCAGTCGCGAGGGAAGGGCAGGTCGAAGATGGCCGGATCGGCCGCCTCATGCTCGGCCGCGGTGCTGATCCTCCCGTGATCCAGCAGCAGTGCGCCGCTCGCGAGCATCGAGTCGACCAGGCTGCGCACGAAGTCGTCGACATCCAGGTTCACCAGGGCGGCGGCATCGCCGACCCAGTGTCGATCGTGGAGATAGGCGTCGAGTTCGCTCGTCGTCATGGCCCCGCGGATCATCAGCGCGAAGCCCAGGATCCGCTTGGCGCCGTAATCCACGGCGAGATCGACATTGTCGCGCTGTCGCTCGAGCCGCTCGATGGCCTTGTCGATCGCGGGACCCGGGCGGTCCACCAGGGGACCGTGGCCGGGCAGGATCAGCCGGGCATCGCAGGCTCGCAGCCGATGTGCGGATTCCAGTGCGGTGTCGATGGCACCGACGCCGTCCAGCATCACGTTCACCCAGCCGACGTCATAGGAGCTGACCGTGTCGCCGACGACGAGAAGCTGGTCATCGCGATCCCACAGCGCGAGGTGCCCCGCCGTGTGGCCCGGAATCGCCAGCACCTCCCACTCCCGCTCGCCCAGCAGCAGCCGGTCGGCATCACCGACGCGCCGGTCGACGGTGTAGGCAGGGACGGGCTGGTCGAGATATTCCGCGACGCAACAGCCAGGATTCCGTCGATCGAGCTCGGTCGCGTCCAGGTGTGACCCGACGATGCCGGCGCCACGGTGCTGGAACAGCGCGTTGCCGCCGACGTGATCGGAGTGCCAATGGGTGTTGACGACCCAGTCGACGCGAGGCACGGTCTCAGCCGCCAGCAGTTCGGTGGCCTCGGCATGCGCGCCGAAGCCACTGTCGACGAGGGCGGTCTCGGAGCCCCGCAGTAACAGGAGGTTGGCGTTCGGAAACGGACGCTGCACCCAGTGGAGGTCGCGCGGGAGGGTGGGCGTACTCATCGGGACTCCTTGCGGGCGGATCAGCCCCTGACGGCCGCCAACCGATGCCGGCGTAATTCGTCATGGAGCGGCAGGTCGAGCGGGTCGAGTTCGTGACCGAGTGCCAACTCGAGCAGCCAGTCCGCGATGGCGGGATTGCGGGGGAGGACGGGGCCGTGGGGATACATGCCGACGACGTTGCCCTGGAGCGCGCCCTCGGTGCCGTCGTTGGCATTGCCGATGCCGACCTCGACGCGTGCCAGGGGCATGGCGTCGGTCCCGAGGTGGGTGTAGCCACCGTGGTTCTCGAAGCCCGTGATCCAGGCGTCGTCGCCCTCCTTGCCGATCCACCGGTGGAGGACCTCACCGACGGCCCGCTCGGGCCCGCGGGTGGTCGTGACATCCAGCAGTCCGAGGCCGTCGCGCGGCTCATCGGCGTCGCCGACGCCGAATGTGTGGCCGAGGATCTGATAGCCGGCGCAGACCGCGAACACCACCGCACCCCGATCCACGGCGCGATGCAGGCCGCCATCGGCCTTCAGCTCGCGGACGGCTGCCGTCTGGGCACCGTCCTCGCCGCCACCCAGCAGGAAGATGTCGCCGGTGTCCGGCAGGGGCTGGCCGGGCTCGATCCACGTCACGTGGGCATCGATGCCGCGCCACTCACAACGCTTCTGCAGCACCTTGCCGTTGCCCTGGTCGCCATAGATGCCCAGCAGGGACTGATATACCTGCACGATTTCCAGGCTCATGCCAGGCCTCCCATCTTGCGCAGCTTCTGGAACGGGGTGTAGGTCGAGACCACATCGATCGGCTCGGCGTGGCCCTCGAGGGCCTTGGCGAGATCGGTCTCGACCCGGTGTTCGACCTCGGCATAGAGCAGGCGTACGGCCAGATCGTGGGCCCGCGGACCGGTCGCGATTACGGTCCGCCCGGCGAGCTGTTCGAAGTCCACATCCCACAGCCACGACACGTCCTTGCCGTCGGCCGCGACCGAGTCGATCGCCAGCACGAGCGTCTCCGTCTTCGTGATCGGCAGCGCCTCGGCCCAGCCCGCGGGGTTCTTGGCAAGCAGCAGCCGCGCGGTCGTGTCGCCGAACTTCGCCGTGGCGAACCGGCCGGCCGGGGACGTCACGGTGCGCATGCCGACGAGTGCGGTCTCCGGGGGTACGCCCAGCTGGGCGGCCGTGGCCAGTGCGCAGGCGGCGTTGGAGATGTTGAAGGAACCGGGTACGCGGAGCTTCGGTTCGAGCACCGTGCCGTCCGGGCTGATGATCGTGTCGCCCTTGACCCGCCACGTCGAGGTGGGCTTGGCCAGGTCGCAACCGGTGCAGGCCCAGTGTCCTGGCCGGTCGTCCGTCGGCTGGGTGCGGTCGAGACGGGAACCGCATTCGGGACACAGCACCGCGTCCTGCTGCCACACGCTCTGGGTGTCTACCCAGATGACCTCGCGCGCCGGACGGGCCGCCCAGACGATCAGTGGTTCCTCAGCATTGGCAACGACGACAGGGCCATCGGCTCCGGCCAGCTCCAAAGCCTTGCGCCAGGCGTTGCCGAGGGCCTTGATCTCGTGGTGACGGTCGAGCTGGTCGCGGCTGAAGTTGAGCAGGGTCAACACCTCGGGCCGGCCGAGCCGGATCACATCGGCCACGACGCGCTCGTCTGTTTCGAGCACCGCGATGTCGGCCTTCGGCGAGCGGCTCAGGGCCGAGGCGATCCCATAGTGGAGGTTGGCGCCGTCGGCGTTGGTGACCAGTCGGCGTACCTGATCGCCCAGGCCCGCCCGCACCGCCGCCGCCAACAGGTGGGTGGTCGTGGTCTTGCCGTTGGTGCCGGAGACGACCGCGATGCGGCGCCCGCGAAGGAGCTTCGCCAGCGAGTCGGGATCGATCTTCTGCATCACCTGGCCCCGGATCGAGGCGCCGGAACCGCGGCGCGCGAGGCGGGACGCAGTGGCGGCGATCCCACCTGCGACGACGGCTGCGGAGAGTCGCAGTTTCGCGAGCGCGGACAGCGGTGGTGGCGTGGTGGCGCGTCGGGTCAGTTCAGCGGACGGCATGGGGCTCATTGTTGCGCACACGGACGCTCCCACCGCATCCGCGACCCGCAGGCGAAACACGGCCGCAACACGTGGATTCGGCTCCGGGGGTTTGAACCGGGCAGATTCGGGGAAGAGAGGAGGAAAGGCAGCGACGAAAGGGGAGAACCATGCGCGCAGTGACATGGCACGGCATCGAGGACATCCGGACCATCGCCGTGCCCGACCCGGTCATCCAGCAGCCGACCGACGCGATCGTGCGGGTCACCTCGACCGCGATCTGCGGGTCGGATCTCCATCTCTATGCAGTGCTCGCGCCCTTCCTGAAACGCGGTGATGTGCTGGGTCATGAGTTCATGGGCATCGTCGAACAGGTCGGTCCGGGGGTGGCGAACCTGACGCCCGGCGACCGGGTGGTGGTGCCGTTCACCATCTCCTGCGGGCGGTGCTGGATGTGTCAGCGCGGATTGTTTGCGCAATGCGAGACGACCCAGGTGAAGGACCAGGACAAGGGGGCGAGCCTGTTCGGCTATACCTCGCTCTATGGCTCGGTTCCGGGTGGGCAGGCCGAGCTTGTCCGGGTGCCGCACGCCGATTTCGGTCCCGTGAAGCTGCCGGCGGATCTGAGCGACGAGCGCTTTCTGTATCTCAGCGACATCCTTCCGACGGCCTGGCAGGGCGTGGAGTACGCCGGAGTCGGTGCCGGAGACACCCTCGCCATTCTCGGTCTCGGCCCGGTCGGACAGCTCGCAGTGCGGGCGGCGAAACAGCGTGGGGTCGAACGCGTGATCGCGGTGGATCTGGTCGACGAGCGATTGGATCTGGCGCGGGCGTGGGGCGCCGAGGCGCTCGATGCCCGCACCGTGAAGGATGTCGCCGTCATGCTGCGCGACATGACCGACGGCCGCGGCCCCGATGCGGTGCTTGATGCGGTCGGCATGGAGGCGCACGGCAATCCGGTTGCCGAGAAGGTGATCGCCGGTGCGGCGCGCCTGCCCAAGCCGGCGGGCAGGGCAGCGATCCGGCATGCCGCCATCGATCGGTTGGCGGCGCTGCACACGGCGATCGACGCCGTTCGGCGCGGCGGAACCGTCTCGCTGTCGGGCGTGTATGGCGGGATGATCGACCCGATGCCGATGATGACCATGTTCGACAAGGGCATCACGATGCGCATGGGGCAGTGTCATGTGCGTCGGTGGACCGATGAGCTCCTCACGCTCGCGCAGGCCGACGGCGATGTGCTCGGTCTCGAGTCACTGGCGACCCACCGCGTCGGCCTCGACGACGCCGCTGAGGCGTACAAGATGTTTCAGGCGAAATCCGACGGCTGCATCAAGGTCGTGCTGAAGCCCGAACTCTGATCAGCTGAGCAGGTCGAGAACGGCCTCCTCGAGGGCCTTCTGCCGCGACTGGGAGGTCCGATAGGTCTTCGCGGCCGCCTCGTGGATGGTCGTGCCCGACTCATAGGCGTCGATGACGCGCGGGTCGATGTAGGACTTCCGGGCGATGGTCGGCGTATTACCGAGATAGCCCGAGACCTCCTGGGTCGCCTGTTTGATGGCCCGGTTGCGGGAGGCCTTCGTCTTCGCATCCTCATCGGACTGGGCCAGGACCTCGGCGGCGATGACAGTCGCGTGCCAGGTGCGGAAGTCCTTGGCCGTCATGGACCCGCCGAACAGCACGCTCAAATAGTCGTTGACATCCGCGCTGGTCAGGTCGCGCCAGGCATTCCCGTCCTTGTACGCCAGCAGCCGCTCGCTGTCGTCGCGCCGTCGTCGCAGGGTGTCGAGGATCTCGATGGCCTCGGCATCGTCGACCTGGATCACGTGTCCGATGCCGGACTTGCCGACGAAGGAGAAGACGAGCGCCCCATTGCGGCGGCGCACGTGCTGCCGCTCGAGCGTGGTCAGCCCGAAGGACCCGTGGGCATCGGTGTAGGCATCGTTGCCGATGCGGAAATAGCCGATATCGAGCAGCCGGACCGCGGCGGCGGCGACCCGTTCGCGGGGCATGCCGTCGAGCTTCATGTCCGAGGTGATCCGGCGGCGGGCCTGGGGCAGCATCGCGGCGGCTGCGGCGACCCGATCAAACTTGGACCGGTCGCGGCGGGCCCTCCACTCGGGGTGATAGAGGTATTGCCGCCGGCCCGCGTCATCCATGCCGGTCGCCTGGAGGTGACCGTTGGCGTACCGGCAGATCCAGACGTCCGTCCAGGCCGGCGGGATGGCGAGCGATTTCACGCGCTTGAGTTCGGCAGGCTCGAGGGCTTTGCCCTTCGCATCCGCGTAGCTGAAGCCCTTGCCGCGACGGCGACGGGAGTAGCCGTTGCTGCGGGGGCTCACGCGGCGGAGGCGGGTCATGGGCCGATCGTAGTCACTGATTAGTGACCCCCGGTGGGCGTCCGGGATGGTGGCCAGGATGGACTGCGTTGCGCTCTTTCACGGCATCCGCATTATGAGGGCTCGGAGCTTTCGCCGCCGCGGACTCGGGCATTCCGGTTCTCGCCGGGTGCCGAGATGGAGAAACCCAGCCCGATAGGGCAAGCAGTATATGTAGTTCACGGGACGAGGAGTGGACCATGCGCGACGGGCACGATGGGGATGCTGCTGAGATTCGACTTGAGGAGAGCGGTACGCATCTTGGCATCTTTCGAACTCGTGCACCGCTCCCATCGCGTCCGCTCATCGAAGCCTTCTCGGAGAGCGCGGACTCGACCCTCGTCCTGCATCGACCATTCGTTCGAGTCCCCGTCGATTTCCGGCAGGTCCCCGTCGAGTCTGAGGAAGATTCAGACCATCTTCCCCACACCGAGCCATGACAATCTGGGCATCCTCGTTGTCGCCTCCGATGAGGGCAGGCCCCTGACTGCGCTCGTCACGGATGTGCCGCTCGACGAGGCGCCTTATTCCTCGTACGCGCAATTCTTTGGGCGCTGGACTTATGAGGCGACTCCCAAGCGCGCACTGCCGGAATCGGATTTCGATTTCGACGATGAAGCCGTGGCTGGTTATCGAAGAATTGACAATATCGCCGACGCGGCACTCCATCACTTCCGTGAATCGTTTGGTGAGGAAATCACCAAGGATGACATTTTCTATTTTGTCTATGGCTCGCTTCACCATGCGAATCAGATGGATTCCATGCTTCAACGTTCTTCCTCTCCCGCCCTTGCGGTCTCCATGGCTCGGGATCCGGAGGAATTCCTCCAACTTGCGGCGGTCGGCGCCGAATTGATGGATCTGCATTTGAACTTCGACACGGTCGAGCCGTATGCCGGGCGTACCCATCACGTCACCTCCGTCGCGACGGCGCCTCCCTTCTTGGGCAGCGGTGGAAACCGCCGGGGGCGCCCGCCCTATGGTCAGGCCTGACTCAGTCGTCGGCCGTCCCATGCCCCGCACCCCAGGTCCAATCAGAGATCTGGGGATCGTCCTCACCGTGTTCGCGGGTGTAGCGCCGGGCGGCGAGCCGGGCGTCGCCCATCTGCTGGCGCAGGTTGGCGGCGCTGGAGCCGAGGCTGGGCACGCGATCGATGACATCCATGAGGAGGTGGAACCGGTCGAGGTCGTTGAGCATGACCATGTCGAAGGGTGTGGTGGTCGTGCCCTCCTCCTTGTATCCCCGCACGTGGAAGTTGTCGTGGTTGGTGTGGCGATAGGTCAGGCGGTGGATGAGCCAGGGATAGCCGTGATAGGCGAAGATCACTGGCTTGTCCTTGGTGAACAGGGCATCGAAGTCGCGGCTGGTCAGGCCATGCGGATGCTCGCGATCGTCCTGCAACCGCATCAGGTCCACGACGTTGACGACGCGCACCTTGATCTGGGGCAGGTGTTCCCGCAGCAGCTCGACGGCCGCCAGGGTCTCCAGAGTCGGGATGTCGCCGGCGCAGGCCATCACCACGTCGGGCTCGCCGTCGGTGTTTCCGGCCCAGTCCCAGATGCCGATGCCGCGGGAGCAGTGGGCGATGGCCTCGTCCATCGGCAGATAGTTCAGAGCCTTCTGCTTGCCGGCCACGATCACGTTCACATAGTCGCGGCTGCGCAGACAGTGGTCGGTGACGGACAGCAGGGTGTTGGCGTCCGGCGGCAGATAGACCCGCACGACCTCGGCCTTCTTGTTGACCACATGATCGATGAAGCCGGGGTCCTGATGGCTGAACCCGTTGTGGTCCTGGCGCCAGACGTGACTGGTCAGCAGATAGTTCAGGGAGGGGATCGGCCGCCGCCACGGGATGTCGCGGGTCGTCTTGAGCCACTTGGCGTGCTGGTTCAGCATCGAGTCGATGATGTGGATGAACGCCTCATAGCAGGTGAACAGCCCGTGCCGTCCGGTCAGCAGATAGCCCTCGAGCCAGCCCTGGCACAGGTGCTCGGACAGGACCTCCATCACCCGACCGTCCGGGGCGAGGTGATCGTCGCCCGGGATGATCTCGGCCGACCACGCGCGGTCGGTCGTCTCGAACACCTTCGACAGGCGGTTGGACGCTACTTCATCCGGACCGAAAAGCCGGAAGTTGTCCGGGTTGGCCTTGATGATGTCGCGCAGGAACTCGCCCAGGACCTTGGTCGCCTCCGATGACGTGGTCCCGTGGTCGGGCACGTCGACGGCGTACGCCGTGAAGTCCGGCATCCGCAGCTCCCGGGTCAGCTGTCCGCCGTTGGCCACGGGGTTGGCCGACATGCGGCGTACGCCCTCGGGAGCGAGTGCGGCGAGTTCGGGCACGAGCGCGCCCTCGTCTGTGAACAGCTCCTCGGGCCGATAGCTCTTCAGCCACTTCTTGAGCTGCTTGCGGTGATCGGCGTTGGTGCGGGTCTCGGCGAGAGGGACCTGGTGGGAGCGGAAGGTGCCCTCGACCTGTTGGCCGTCGACCTCGGCTGGTCCGGTCCAGCCCTTCGGCGTGCGCAGCACGATCATCGGCCAGGCGGGCGCGTCGGCGGGCTTCTTCTTGCCGGTACGCGCGGTCTGCTGGATCTCGGCAATGCGGTCGAGGCAGGCATCCAACTCGGTGGCGAGCTGCTCGTGGACATCGGCGGGATCGTCGCCGCTCACGAAGTGGGGGTCATAGCCATAGCCCCGCATCAGATCGGCCAGCTGCTCCTCGGGGATGCGGGCCAGGACCGTGGGGTTGGCGATCTTGTAGCCGTTCAGGTGGAGCACGGGCAGGACTGCACCGTCACGCTCCGGGTCGAGGAACTTTCCTGAATGCCACGATGCCGCGAGCGGGCCGGTCTCGGCCTCGCCATCACCGACGACGGCCAGCACGGTCAGATCCGGGTTGTCGAAGGCGGCACCGAACGCGTGCACCAGGGCGTACCCGAGCTCGCCGCCCTCATGGATCGAACCCGGCGTTTCCGGCGCGACATGGCTCGGAATGCCACCGGGGAACGAGAACTGCCGGAACAGGCGGCGCAGGCCGTCGGTGTCGCGGCTGATATCGGAATAGACCTCCGAATAGGTGCCTTCGAGATAGGCGTTCGCCACGAGTCCGGGGCCGCCGTGGCCGGGACCGGTGACATAGATCGCGTCGAGATCGCGGGCCCTGATGGCCCGGTTCATGTGGACATAGAGCAGGTTCAGGCCCGGCGTGGTGCCCCAGTGGCCGAGCAGGCGGGGCTTGACGTGGTCGGCAGCGAGGGGTTCTTCGAGGAGCGGATTGTCGAGGAGATAGATCTGGCCGACGGAGAGGTAATTGGCGGCTCTCCAGTAGGCATCGATGAGGCTGAGTTCCTTCTTCGACAGGGTTGCCATGGTTCGACCCTACGTCCCGGCGCGGGCCAGCCACGCCGCGCCGGGAATCCTTTTCGACGCCGGGCGTCAGGGTTTGCGCTGCAGCTTCCGTTGCGGATTCTTGGTCAGGAACGGCAGCACCGCGCCGACAAGAGCGATGATGCCGACCGTGCTGTAGGCGAGCACATAATTACCCTCGGGTGTGGTGCCTATGAGCGCAGAACTGAGGAGCGGGCCGATCACGCCACCGAGCGACCAGGCGATGAGCATCAGGCCATAGATGGAGCCCGCGTTCTTGAGGCCGAAGAAGTCACCGGCGGTCGAGGGCATCGTGCCGAACGCGCCGCCGTAGCAGAGATAGATCAGGGCAGCGAGGATATAGAAGAGCACGGGGCTCGTCGCATGCGGCAGCGCCAGCAGGGATACGCCGAGGATGACCAGGATGCCGATGAAGGATGGCATCCGGCCGATCTTGTCGGACAGCGCCGCCCACAGCATGCGGCCGCCGCCGTTGAAGAGGCCCATGATGCCGACGAGCATGGCGGCCTGGGCGCCGCTCATCCCGGAGACGCCGGACGCCGTCGAGGCGGCCTGGGAGACCAGCGAGATGCCGCCGATGACGGCGATCATGAGGATCGCGGTCAGGAGATACCACTGCGGCGTACGCAGCGCCTCGCCCTGGGTGTAGTCCCGGGCAGGCCCGGCCTTGACGGGCGCATTCTTCGTGGTCGCACCGGCGACCGTGTAGCCGGCCGGCGGATTGACGAACGTGGACGCGCCCAGCAGTCCGACGATCAGATAGCCGATCCCGAGAAAGAGGAAGACCTTGGTCGGCGTCGCCTCGAAGTCGGGGTTGCCGGCGATCAGGGCCTGGGCGACGGGGGACACGATGACCGCGCCGAAGCCGAAGCCGCCGACGGCGATGCCGGTGATCAGGCCGCGCTTGTCGGGGAACCACTTCTGGAGCAGGGCGATCGGGACGATGTAGGCGAGACCGAGACCGAAGCCGCCGATGATGCCATAGCCGACCACCAGCAGCCACAGGTCCCCGACATCGCGGGCGAAGCTGGCGATGATGGTGCCGAGGGCATAGAGCACGATTCCGACCAGGCCTACGACGCGCGGGCCGCTCTTGTCCTGGATCTTGCCGCCGATCGAGGCGCCGATGAAGATCATGCCGATCGCGCACTCGAAGGGGATGGCGGCCTGCACGTGGCTCAGCTCGAAGGCCGGCGCGGCGTGCAGGGCCTTGGAGAAGGTGCTCCAGGCATACACGGCGCCGAGGACCAGCTGCACGAGCAGGCCTCCCGCCAGGATCAGCCAGCGATTCGGCGTCCGCTCCGTTGCGGTCACCGTCGCGGTCGATTGCTGCGTCATGAGCCCTCCTTGGCTGTGCGCGTGGGCGCCAGCGTACGGTCTCGGCACACCGCTGGGCAGGGGCCCGGGGGCAGGGTCTCAATCTCTGTCGCACGAAACTGTCGGGAACGTCGACTAGCATCGCCAGACGATGGCGACGACATATCCCGACTGGGTGCTCGAGCTCGATGACTCACGGCTGCTGGCTCACTTCGATCCCGAGACGCTGCGGCGTGGGCGGGTGTACGCCCAGCAGGCGCGGGTCGGCCGCGTCTCGGTGGCGACGGGCATCGTGGCGGCCCAGGTCCGTGGGTCGGGGCATCAGCACTACTACACGTCGGTCGCCCTGCCGCGGGGGATCGAGTCGCTCGTGGCTTCGTGCAGTTGCCCGATGCGGCAGGACTGCAAGCACGCGGTGGCGCTGATCCTCCACCTGCGGCAGAGCATGAAGCAGTCGCGGACGCCGCCATGGCAGCAGACCCTCGACCCGGTGGTGGGCCGCGCGGCCCGCAGCCGCAGCGGGGAGAGCCTGGCGTTGCAGTTCAATCTGTCGATGAACGGCTATTGGGTGCGGCCGCTGAAGCGGGGAGCGCGTGACAACTGGGTGAAGACCGGTGCCGAATGGGAGGACCTGCGGTTCGGTTTCGGCGGCCGTCTCGACCCGACTCAGCGCGAGCCGCTGGCCCGGCTGCTCGGAACCCGGCGCCAGGATCCCTATGGCTATGCCTCGCGCGTCACCCAGCTCTATCTGTCCGACCTGACTCCCGGGAGCTGGGTCGAACTCAGGCGAGCCCAGCAGGCCGGGGTCGAATTCGTTGCGGGAGAGGATGCCCAGCGTCGTCCCCTGCCGCCGATCAGCGTTCTCGAGGAGCAACTCGAACCCGCAGTCGTGATCGATCGCGCACCGCAGGGCGGCATCAGCGTGGCGACCAAAATCCTGTTGGGCGATCTGGAGCTGACGGTCCCGCGCGAGGCCTACATCGGGCGCCCGGCTCACGGCGCGGTCGTCGAGGAGGGGGGCCAGCTGCTGATCGGTGCCTTCACCCGCGCGCTCGATGAGGCCGAGCATCAGCTGTTCACCGGCGATGATGCGGTCCAGGTGCCCGAGAGTGATGTGGCGCTGTTTGCGAGCGGCTTCCTGCCGAAGCTGCGCGACAGGTTCGGCGTGCATGTCCACGGGGGCGTCGAATTGCCTGAGCTCCTGCCCCCGACCCTGCTGTGCCGGGTCGAGTTCGGTGTCCGGAGTGCCCGGATCGAGTGGGGCTATCGCTATCAGGTCGGTGAACGCGTTCACGACCTGCCCGCCGTGCCGAGTGCCGACGATCCGCCGCTGCGGGACGAGGCAGCCGAGGCGGAGCTTGCGGCGTCGCTCCCTGCCGGCGCGTGGCGTACGCAGGGTCTGCGCGACAAGGTGCAGTTGGGTCCGGTGGTCCTGACCGGGCGGGAGCTGATCGACTTCGTCGGACGGGTGCTGCCCGAACTGCAGGAACGCGACGATGTCGAGGTCGTGACCAACGAGCCGCCACCGGAATTCCGCGAGGCCGAGGAGGCGCCCACGGTCACGCTACGGGTCAGCGATCCGCAGGTGGGCGACTGGTTCAACCTGGGCGTCGAGATCACGGTGGCGGGAGAGCGGGTCCCGTTCGAGGCGTTGTTCCGGGCGTTGTCGATGGGGGACGACCACCTGATGCTCGACTCGGGGACCTGGTTCTCGCTCGAGCGCCCGGAGCTCGACCAGCTGCGTGCCGTCATCGAGGAAGCCCGCGGGATCGTCGACCACGAGGGCGACACGTTCCGGCTGCGGCCCGAGCATGCGGGCCTGTGGGAGGAACTGGTCGAGCTCGGCGTCGTCGCGGATCAGTCCGCTGCGTGGCGCGAGGCGGTCGAGGTACTGCTCGATGTGGACTCGTTGCCTGCCATCGCGTCGCCCGAGGGTCTGAACGCTGAGCTGCGGCCCTATCAGGACACCGGTCTGCGGTGGCTGGGGCTGCTCTGGCGTACGCGACTCGGCGGGATCCTGGCCGATGAAATGGGTCTCGGCAAGACGGTCCAGGCGCTCGCCATGGCCCAGTCGGCCCAGGAACGTGGGGAGCTGGACGCGCCGCTGCTGGTGGTGGCGCCCACTTCGGTCGTCGCGACCTGGGCGGCGGAGGCCGAGAAGTTCACTCCGGACCTGCGCGTGGTCACGATCGGCCAGACCGAGAAGCGCCGGGGCGCGCCGCTTGCCGAGTCGGTGGGGGATGCCCAGGTGGTGCTGACCTCCTACACGTTGTTGCGCATGGAGGCCGAGGCCTATCAGGATCTGGAGTGGTCGGCGGTGCTCCTCGACGAGGCCCAGTTCGTGAAAAACAGCGGTTCGAAGGCCTATCAGGCCGTGCGCAAGCTCCGGGCCCGGACCAAGATCGCCCTCACCGGAACGCCGCTCGAGAACAACCTGATGGACCTGTGGTCGCTGCTGTCGATCACCGCCCCCGGGCTGTTCTCCGATCCCAAGAAGTTTGCCGAGGTCTATCGCAAGCCGATCGAGAACGGCGACGCCGACACCCTGGCCCGGCTCCATCGGCGCATCAAACCGCTCATTCTGCGGCGTACCAAATCGGCCGTTGCGACCGAACTGCCCGAGAAGCAGGAACAGATCGTCCCGGTCACACTCGCTCCCGCCCACCGCCGGCTCTATGACAAGCACCTCGCGCGGGAACGCCAGAAGGTCCTCGGCCTGGTTGGTGACATGCGCCGCAACCGCATCACGATCCTGCGCTCGCTCACGCTGCTGCGACAGCTGAGCCTGGCGCCGGTGCTGATCAACCAGGACTATCCCGTCCAATCGGCCAAGATCGACACCCTGGTCGAGCTGCTGTCCGAGGTCACTGCCGAGGGCCACCGGGCGCTGGTGTTCAGCCAGTTCACCGGCTTCCTGGGCCTGGTCCGATCGCGCCTGGCCGAGGAGGGGATCACGACCGAATATCTCGACGGGCGCACCCGGGACCGCGCCGAACGCATCAAGGCGTTCCGCGAAGGCGATGCCGATGCGTTCCTGATCTCGCTCAAGGCCGGTGGGTTCGGTCTCACGCTCACCGAGGCCGACTATGTCTTCATCCTCGACCCGTGGTGGAACCCGGCAGCCGAAACCCAGGCGATCGACCGCACCCACCGCATCGGCCAGGACAAACCCGTCAACGTCTATCGCCTGGTGTCCGCCGACACGATCGAGGAGAGCGTTGTCGCGCTGCAGGAGAAGAAGCGTCACCTGTTCGACGCCGTGGTGGGGCAGGCCTCCGACATGGCCGCGCCGCTCAGCGCCGATGACATCCGGGGTCTGCTGGAGCTCTAGTTCCTGCTGGCTCGATCAGCTTTCGTTTGGGTCTTCAGCTTGCCTTTCCGCCGCGCAGGCGTACCAGCCCTGCCGATCAGCCCTGGGGACCCGAATCAGGGCGAAATCCTGTCATTCAGCGCGCGTTTCCAGTAGTCAGCGTGCGTTGGCCGCTTGAGCTTGCGCTCCTTCGGCCCGAAATCATTCAGCTTGCGCTCGCCGACTCCGCCCCCGGTGCACGGGGCGCTGGAGACGGGAGGGCGAGCTGTACGCGGTGGGGCGCAAGCTCAAGACGCCAACGCGAGCTGAAGACATCAACGGGAGCTGAACCGGCCGACGGGAGCTGAAGAGACGTCCGGAAACCTGCGCCAACACGAGCTGCCCGGCAATCACGTGGTGCACTGAGAATTTGGTGATGCCGTCACGGACTACTTTGACGAGCCCGTAGCGTGGAGATCTGTCGACAAAGGAGCTTCCCATGGGCAAGAAGGCCGCAAGCCGCAGCGCGAAGCCGACCACGACCGAGGCGCACGAGATCCCGGCTTCGGAGTTGACCCCCGACCCCCGGACGGGCGGGGACGTTCTTGTCGAGGCCATGCGCGCCGCCGGCGTCGAGGTCGCCTTCGGCGTCATCAGCATCCACAACATGCCGCTGGTCGAGGCGGTGGACCGCGACTTGCGGTTCGTCCCCGTGAGGCACGAGGCAGCCGCGATCAATGCGGCGGATGGGTACGCACGGGCGACCGGCGGCATCGGTGTCGCGATCACCTCGACCGGGACCGGTGCGGGCAATGCGGCGGGGGCCATGCTTGAGGCACTGACCGCCCAGAGCCCCGTGTTGCACGTGACCGGCAACATCAATGTCGACCTGATCGGCGAGGGCAAGGGCGCCTATCACGAGGTGCCGAGGCAGTTGGACATGCTGGCCGCGGTGTCCGCCCACGCCGTCCGCATCGAGACGGCGCGGCAGCCCGCGGCCGTCCTCGCCGAGGCGATCCGGGTGTTGCGGACCGCGCCGACCGGTCCGGTGAGCGTCGACTGGCCGATCGATCTGCAATACACCGCGGATCCCGCCGAGCAGAACAAGGTGGGTGACCGCGACCCGCAGCTGCGCTCGGGCAGCCGCCGCGATCTGGAGCGGGCGGTCGAGCTCATGCGGCAGGCGAAGCGGCCGCTGATCTGGGCGGGCGGCGGGGCGCGGCGCGTCGGTCCTGCCGTGACCGCGCTCGCCGAGGCCTGGGGAGCCGGCGTACTCACCGGCGCCAACGGCCGCGGCGCTGTGCCCGAGGACCACCCGTTGTGTGTGGGCAACTTCGCCGCGGAGGAAGATCTGGCCGAGATCATCTCCGATGCGGACTGCCTGCTGACCATCGGCAGCCACCTGCGGGGCAACGAGACCAGGAACTTCGAGCTGCCGCTGCCGGCCAACCACGTCCAGATCGACCTCGATCCCGAGGCGATCGGGCGCAACTATCCGGTCTCGGTCGGGCTCCAGGCCGATGCGCGCGTGGTGATTCCGGCGATGGTGGAGGAACTGGGGGTGACCGACACCGACGGGGACTGGCCCGACCGGATCGCGGCGGGCGCGCGAGCCGTGAGGAAGTCTCATCGCAAGGACATCGGGGCGTACGCCCAGATCTGCGACTCGATGCGGAAGCGCATGCCGAGGCGTTCGCCGATCGTGCGCGATGTGTCGACGCCGGGCAGTTCGTGGGGCAATCGACTGCTGCCGATCTATGACCCCACAGACAACCTCTATGCCGCCGGCGGTGGGATCGGCCAGGGCCTGGCCACGGCGATCGGGGCGGCGGTGGCACGGCCGTCGGATCCGGTGTTGCTGCTCGTCGGGGACGGGGGACTGGCGGTCCATCTGGGAGAGTTGGCGGTTCTTGCCGCGGAGCAGCCGAGGGTCATCGCGGTGGTGTTCAACGACGGGGGTTATGGCGTACTCCGCAACATGCAGAAGGCCCGGGGAGCGAAGAAGCGTGCCGTCGATCTGGCGACCCCCGACTTCGAGGCGTTGGCTGTGTCCTTCGGACTGCCCCATCGTCGCGTCGACAGCGCGGAGGGGTTCGACAAGGCGCTCAAGAAGGCCGTACGCAAGGACGGGCCGACGATCATCGAGGTGATGGTGCCGAAGCTGCGTCCGCGGCCGGCTGACCTGGTGCCGCCGACCAGCGTGCCCTAATCGGCCGATGCGTCGGGGGATCCCGGCAGGGGGCGGCTCGCTGTTCCCTTCCAGGATCGCCAGGCCCAGATCGTCAGGGTGAGGACAGCGGCCCACGCCACAACCATGAGGATTCCCACGACCACCGACGGCTCGGCCGCGAACGCGCCGACGGCGACGAGCGAAACCTGCCCGGGCACCGACGCGATGAGGGACGCGACCGCGAATTCGCGAAAGGGTACGCCCAGGGCCCCGGCCCCGTAGTTCACCGGCCAATACGGCATGCCGGGCATGACGCGGAGCATGAAGACCGCGTCGAAACCGGCAGAGTCCAGGCGCTTCTCCAGGGTGGCCCGGCGCCTGCCGAGCAGGGCGAGGACGGTTTCCTTCCCCAGGCCCCGCGCGATTCCATAGGCGGCGAGGCTGCCCAGCACCGATCCGACGATTGAAAGGGCGCTCCCGGTGAGTACGCCGAACAGCACCCCGCCCGTGAGCGCCATCAGCGTCACGGGGATGGGGGTCAGCGCCACTGCGGCGTACACCCCGACGAACACCAGCCAGCTCCACCAGCCGAAGCTCTCGATCCGCGCTCGCAGCTCGTCCAGATCCGGCAGCCGCACGTTGAACGCCAGCCACACCATCACCAGAACCACGACGATGAAGCCCACGAAGCGCAGGACCGATACCCAGGACGGTCCGCTCGAGTCGGAGTCGTTGGAATCGGAGCTGAACAGAGGCATCGGGCCAGCGTAGGTCGAAGGGCCCGTGGACTCGTAAACATGTTCCGTGCACTCTGCGGCATTCCTTGACGTCGGGGACGGCCCTAGCGTCGGAGCCATGTCCCTGACAATGAGTTTGGTCGCAGGTGCGGGCGCTGTCGGTTCGGCGATCGCCGGCGGCGTGTACGCCAACTTCTCCGCGCGCATCATGCCTCGATTGGCCCGGCTTCCCGAAGCTGACGGCATCACCCGGATGCAGCAGTTCAATCGCGTGGCCCTGCGGCCGCCGTTCATGACGGCCTTCTTCGGGGCAGCGGCGGCGAGCGCGGCCACGGTCATTACGACGCTGGTACGGGGCGAGCGCGCACCGGGCGACTGGCTCGGGTTAGTTGGGGGTGCTTGCTATCTGGGCGGTTGGCTGCTCACGATGGCCTACAACGTGCCGCGAAACGTCGCCCTGGAGCGGGCGGTGCCGGGAACTTCCGAGGCATCGCGGGCCTGGTCGGCGTACCTGAGGGAGTGGACGGCCGCCAACACGGTCCGGGCAGGTCTTTCGGTCGTCGGCGCCTTGCTGCTGGGCGCCGCGGCGGTGGCTGGTCTGGCTCAGCCGAGCGAAAGCTGAAACCACTGTGAGCTGATGCGCCGGCAGTGCTTCTCGGCGTACTCGTCGAAAATCCCGACCTCCCGGAAACCGCAGCGGGCATGCAACGCAAGGGAGGCAGGGTTGGGGAGGGCCACCCCAGTCACCACGGTCAATGCTCCGGCCGCGCGGACTCGCTCGATGAGGTCGCGATAGAGGGCGGTTCCGACGCCCCGGCCGGCGCACTCCGGGGCGAGATAGACGCTGAACTCAACAGTTCGCGCAAACGCTGGATGGGATCGGTACGCCAGGCTCGCGGCGTACCCGAGCACCTGCTCGCCATCGACCGCAACGAGAAGCTGATGCAGACCTTCGGCGCTGAACTGCTCGAACCAGGGCAGCCGCTCGTCCATCGTCGGCGGGCGCTCGTCGAACGTGGCATACGCATGCATGACGTGGTGGGCATAGATCTCCAGAATCCGATCGAAATGCTGGGGGCTGGCGTTCTGGATCTGCACAGGCGAGATCCTGCCATTGGCCGTGTTCGGTCCACGACTGTCTACGCTCGGAGGATGGATCCCGAAGAGCCTGTCGCCTGGTGGCCCGGCCCGCTGGATGTCCAACGGCTCGCGTCGTCCGCGGTCGAGGCCTCTCGGGAGGCGGCAGAGCGGCTGTCGCAGGTTCGGGGTCAGCGCTGGCAGGTCGGGACGTCGTCGGAACTGATTGCCGCGTCCTTTGCTGCCCTGGATCACCTGCGGGTCGATGGCCGTCCGGCTGAGGCCTGGGCGCCATTGTCCGGGTTCTTCCGTGCCGGCGATGGCTGGGTACGCCTGCATGCCAACTATCCGCACCACGCCCAGGTGATCACCCGGCTGTATGGCACTGATGACCGGGCCGCGCTGGAGCAGCGCCTGCGTGAGCACTCCGCGCTGGAGATAGAGGCAGCCGTCACGGCTGAGCAGGGGGTCGCGGCGGCCGTGCGTACGCCTGCGGAATGGAACGAAACTGAACACGGTCGCGCTACTGCGGGTGATCCGTGGCTGACCACCGCTGTGAGCGGTGAGCGCGACGTCCCGTCGGGTGGGGACCTGCCCCTGTCCGGCGTACGCGTGCTGGACCTGACCCGCGTCATCGCGGGACCGACCTGCTCGCAGTTGCTCGCGTGTCTGGGGGCGGACGTGTTGCGGGTGGATCCACCGGGTCGGCCCGAATTGCTGGATCAGTACTTGTCCAACGGCATGGGCAAGCGCTCGACCTTGCTGGATCTGCAGAGTCAGCGCGCCGAGCTCGATGCGTTGCTGCCGCAGGCGGATGTCGTCCTGCTCGGTTATCGGCCGGGATCCCTGAGCCGATTCGGGCTCGATCCTGACGAGTTGGCCGGGCGATTCCCCGGGCTGATCGTCGCGTCCCTGTCGGCGTGGGGCGAGCGCGGGCCGTGGGCCCAGCGGTCGGGTTTCGACTCGATCGTGCAGGCGGCTTGCGGGATCGCGACGATCTGCGCCGATCCGGATCGAACTGACGGGCGACCGGGCGCCCTGCCGGTTCAGGCGCTCGATCACTCGACGGGATATTTGATGGCCGCCGAGGCCATGGACCTGCTCTCAGACGGGCGCGGAGGTGTCATTCGTGTCAGCCTGCTCGGCGCCGCACGGACGTTGCTGGCGTACGAATCCCAACCCGGCTCGGAGGTGGCGTCGCTTGCCGTGCCGACGGTGACCGTCGACTCTCCGCACGGCACGCTGACCGCCGTCCCGCCCCCGCTCACCCTGGACGGCAACACCTTGGAGCGACCCATCGAGGGCTACGGACGAGGCAACCCGTTTTGGCTGGTCTGATCAACCGTTGACGTCGGCATCGACTCAGCGTCGGAGTCCATCGCCAGCGCTCATTCTCGCGGGAATAGTGAGAGCGGCAATGCCTGCCCCGAGCGCCAGCCAGCACCACAACGGCGCCACCTGACTCAACAGCGTCAGTGCGAAGGGATATCCGAATCCCACGTAGGTGAGGGAGTAATAGGCGGCCACGTAGGTCGCGTGCTGTCTCCTGGACGAGAGTCGCTCGACCTGGATGAGCCCGGCGACCAGGAGCATGCCGTAGGCCGAGCCGAGAACGATGGCGACAGGCAGCAGCGCCCACCACGCAAAGCCTTGCTGCTGATGGGTGAGCCATGCCGCGGCTCCCAGACCGGCGGATGCGAGGAGCAGCCCGACAGCGGTTCCCCACCGGCCACTGAGGTGATTGAGCCGCTGGGCGAAAGGCTGGACAAGGACTCCCGTAAGAAGCGTGAGTCCTGCCACAGCTCCATTGAGGAACACCGGGGCGCCATGCGCGCTCGCAGCGACGGCCGGGAGCGTCGGAAGGACAACGAAACTGACGGTGGCCGTGCCGAACACCCAGGGAGCCCAGATCCCGACGCCGAGCAGGAACGGCCTCGTGAACAGCGGAGCCAGCCTGACTCTTCCGTGGTCTCCTTCGGCCGGTTCCCGAGGTTCAACGACCCTTTGTGTCATCGCGATGACCACCAGCATCAGGGCCACGTGCAGGGCATACGCAAGTAGCCTGGGCCACGGCAACCATTGAGCCAGCGCGGCGGCGACGAGAGCCCCGCCCCCGAAGCCGCCCGACAGGGCTACTGCCGCAGTGCGTGCTCCGCTGCGTTCCCCCGCCTCCTCGGCCAGACGACGCACCCACGCCGTGCCGGCCACCATGGCTCCGCCCGTTGCGGCACCCGCGAGGAAGCGTCCGAGGAACAACATGGCGGCTGTCAGCACGCCGCTGGCCAGAACGATCGACGCAATCAGGGAGAGCCACCCAGCAAGGATCAGGACGCGTCGTCGACCCACCCGGTCGGACAGGGCTCCAGCGGCGAAGAGCGCCGGAACCAGCCCCAAGGCGTACGCGCCGAACATCGCCGTCA
Organism: Propionibacteriaceae bacterium ZF39; assembly: GCA_039565995.1. GTDB lineage: Bacteria > Actinomycetota > Actinomycetes > Propionibacteriales > Propionibacteriaceae > Enemella > Enemella fulvus. Next base: position 1,373,946 of record CP154795.1, read on the forward strand.
CGGTGGAGGTGCTGAGGCCACCTTCGCCCCGGTAGATGAGGAGGAGGCCCGCGAAGTGGTTCGCGCCCCAGCCGATCCCGAACATTGCTGAGGCGACTCGGTGCTTGTCGTTCATGAAGGCTCCGTAACCGTCACTGAGTGGTGTGCTCCCCGCCGGACCTGAGAGCGATCCCCAGCGCGGCCTGGGCGGTGGGTGTCGGGTCGAAGCCGTTCCAGATCAGGTGTTGGTTGCGTCTTGGGCCGTCTGTCACCTCGACGGTGCGGACTCCGTGATTCTGCACCACCGCCTGAGAGAGCAGTGCCACGCACAGGCCCGCTTCGACCAGGGAGCAGATCAGCTCAGGGGTGCTCGCCTCATAGGGGACGGTGCGCCCGAGCCCTGCCGCGGCGAAGGCTCGGTCACTCTGAGCTCGTCCCGGGCCACCGACTGCGAAGTCGGCGAAGGGCTCGTCGGCGAGGTCGGCCAAGGTGAGTGCCGACCGGTTGGCCAGTCGGTGGCCCTGGGGGAGGACCGCAACGAGGGTCTCGCTGGCGATTAACTCATGGGCGACCCCTTGTGGGGCGATGCCGTCGGCCAGGCCGATGAGTGCCAGGTCGAGCTTCCCGTCGCGTACGCCCGCAATCGACTCGTCGCTGCCGACGATCCGAAGCTTGACCGACACCTCGGGGTAGGTGTCGCGCATCTTGGTGATGAAGCGGGGCAGATCGAGTGCCGTCATGGTGGGGATGAGCCCGATCGTCAACGGCCCTGCGACGATACCCTCGGCAGCCCTCGCCTCGGTGGCGGCGCGTTCGGCGGCGTCGAGGGCCTGCCGCGCCCAGGGCAGGAACGCCGCCCCGGCGACCGTGACTTCGACGCGTCGGCTGGTGCGAGCGAAGAGTGCAACGCCCAACTCGGCTTCGAGTTTCGCGACCTGGTGGCTGAGGGCCGACTGGACGACGAAGCAGGCGCTGGCGGCGCGGGTGAAGTTGCGGTGCTCCGCCACCGCGAGGACATATCGGAGTTGCTGCAGTTCCACAGATCTATCTTCTATCCAGATCGCTATCATGAAAACAATATGTTTGATTGATGAGTGTGGTTGGGCGCAGGTTTGTATGACGACCACCACCGCTCCTGACGTCCGCACTTTCCCGGTGGCGACCACCGCGGTGACAGCAATGGTGCCGATGGTGTGGGGGACGACCTACCTGGTGACCACCACCTTCCTCCCGCCCGGCTATCCGCTGTTTGCGGCGCTGTTGCGGACTCTGCCGTCGGGGATCATCGCGATCGGACTGACCCGTGTCCTGCCCAGGGGGCGGTGGTGGTGGCGAGCCTTCGTCCTCGGGGTGTTGAATCTGGGCGCGTTCCAGCCCTTGCTGTTCGTCACGGCGGAGCGGCTGCCGGGTGGAGTTGCGGCGACTCTTGGGGCGATCCAGCCGCTCGTTGTGGCCGGACTCGCGGTGGCTGTGCTGGGCGAGACGCCCTCCTGGCGGCGTATCGGTTGGGGTTGCGCTGGGGTGGTCGGAGTCGGCCTGGTCGTTCTCGGGCCGACCGCAGCCCTTGACCCGATCGGCATCCTGGCCGGCCTGCTCGGCTCAGCGAGCGTGGCACTCGGCATTGTGCTGACCAAACGGTGGGGACGGCCGAAGGGCGTGGGGCCGCTGACCTACGCCGGCTGGCAGCTCGTTGCTGGCGGAGTGGTGATCCTGCCACTGACCCTGGCCCTGGAGGGCGTTCCTCCCCACATCGACCGACCCGCCATAAGGGCGTACCTCTGGCTGAGCCTGGTGGGTGGCCTGCTTGCGTACGCCCTGTGGTTCCGCGGCATCCATCGCCTTCCGGTGACCGCCCTGGCCCTCCTGGTGCTGATCTCACCGCTCACGGCCGCCATCCTCGGGGCGATGTTCGCGCACGAGCGATTCACCGTGGCGCAGACGATCGGGTTCGCGCTCGCGCTGATCGCTCTGGTGGCCGGCCAGCTCCCCGACAGGAACAAGAAAGCCCGCCCTGGCGAACCAGGACGGGCTTCCGATTGGGGTGAGTAACGGGACTCGAACCCGCAATTAGCCGTCGGTCCTACTGACGTGCTTACGCCCTTGTCAGAGCTGCAATCACTAGGTCTATGGCACGCACGGTACTACGGATTGTCTTTGAGCGCTAGTAGGCGTTGATAGGCAGTCACCAGCCGGTATGGTGCACGCATGGGGCACGCGAGACGCCGACGGAGCTGGGGCAAGTTGCGCAAATTGCCCTCGAAACGGTGGCAGGCGAGTTACGTCGGTCCCGACCTGGCGCGCCACCTCGCACCGGACACGTTCGATGACGAGGACGCCGCACGCGGTTGGCTGGCCCGTGAGCGGTCCCTCATCGAGAACGAACAGTGGACGCCCCCGGCAGAGCGGGCCAAGTTCAAGCGGACCTCGGGCTACACATTCGAGGAGTACGCGAACGAGTGGCTACCGAAGCGGCGCACGCGGACGGGGGAGAAGCTGAAACCTCGGACGCTGTCCGACTATCGGCGCTATCTCGATGACGACCTGTTGCCGGAGTTCGGCGCTCTGCCGCTGCGACAGGTCACGGTGGCCGCTGTCCAAGAATGGTTCGACGGCATGGACCCGGAGACGCCCACGCGACGAGCGCACGCCTACCAACTGCTGCGTGCAATCTGCACCACTGCGCACGAGGAAGGGCTGATGACCAGCAACCCCTGCACCATCAGCGGGGGAGGGCGTACGAACCGCGCCAAGCGCATCAGGCCCGCGACCCCGGCCGAGTTCCTGGCTATTGCCAACAACATGCCGGAGCGTCTGCGCATGGCGGTCCTGCTCGGTGGCTGGTGCGCGCTGCGTTATGGCGAGATTGCCGAGCTGCGCCGCAAGGACGTGGACACTAAGAACGGAGTCGTGAGGATTGCTCGCGGCGTCACATGGCCCATGACCCGCGACGAGGCCACCGGCAAGCTGACCGGGTCCGCGGTCGTGAGCACGCCCAAGTCCGAGGCCGGGGACCGTGAGGTGCACGTGCCCCCGCACCTGGTGGCCGAGCTTGCCGAGCACGTCAAGAAGCACGCCGACCCCGGGCGTAATGGTCTGCTGTTCCCCAACTCCACCGGCGGACATATCCACCCGCGGACATTCGGTTGGCGATTCCACCAGGCCCGCAAAGAGGCGGGTCGGCCGGACCTCCGATTCCACGATTTGCGCCATAGCTCCGCAGTTCTGGCCGCTATGTCGGGAGCCACTATCAAGGAGCTCATGAGCCGATTGGGGCACAGCACGCCTGCTGCCGCTATGCGCTATCAGCACGCGGCCGAGGGTCGGGATAGGGCGATTGCCGCGGCCATGTCCAAGTTTGCACAGAACGAATAGCACTGCTCATTGATGCTAGGCTGAACGCACAAGTAAAGAGCCGTGCAGCTAACGCCGCAGTGCGGGCCACACGGAGGTAAGCCGCCACCGAGCGTAATCCCTGCCGTCCCTGGGCCCCCGAAACGCGGGTGAGCGGTAAGATCACGCCCCGGAACCTGACCTGGTCTAGGGGGAATGGCCCTCCTGAGCGGGGAACCGAGCAGCGCAATGATTCCAGACGAGTCGTTGCGTGCTCGGTTTTTGTGTTTGAAGGGACCAGTCTTTCATGGCTGCCACGCACAAGAGGCCCCCAACGCCAGCTCTCTCAATCCAGGAATATGCCGACGCCAATGGTGTGAGTTACTGGACTGTCCGCCGTCGGATTGCCGACGGGACTATTCGTGCTTACAAGATCGGCAAGCAGGTTCGCATTCCCTACAGCGAGCTTGAACGCCTGCAGGCCGGCTACATCCCATCTGCAAAGGGGTGAGCGGTGAGGCAAGAGAAAAGCCGCTCCGGGTGGGCAACCGAAGCGGCTCGAAATGTCTCTGGCGGGACGTGTCCACCATATCAGCGCACGCCGTCGAATCGGCCGACCGTCGCCGACTGGAAGGCCCTGGTCTATCGGCACAAGGGCATTCACAACACGACCAGAGTGATGCTGCTGTATCTGGCCGACCGCATGGGGACCAACCTCATCGTCTCGGTCCCGAGGTCGAGGATTGCTGCTGACTTGGGTATCGGTGAGCGCCGGGTGACCGAGCGCATGAAGGCCGCGGTCGAGGTCCAACTGCTGGACCCGGTGGCGAAAGGTCGTCCTGGTGTCACCGCTGTCTATGCCGCCATGTTCCCGGACATGGTGCACCCGTCCGCACCATATGTGCGGGACGTGCCGCACACGGATTCCAGCGCTGAAAACCCCGGACATGGTGCACCCGTCCGCACCATAAACGAGCCTCAACATGGTGCTGGTGAGCGCACCATAAAACCCCCTCTACATGGTGCGGACGGGGGGCCCGCCAATAGTAAGCAAGTGGAACCGGAACCGGACAGGTTCCAGTCCCCACGTGGGGACGTGAAACAAGCGCAGCAACGAGAGAGTCTGGCGGTTGCCGACTCTGTCTTTCGTCTTCCGGTTGCTGCTGGGGAACCCGACCCCGTGGAAACGGGAGTGGTCATGCCGACCATGCCGAGGCCCCTGGTCGAAAAAAACAAGAGTGAAGAAAATCGAGTCACCACGCGTCAGCGGGGTGGTGAAACAGTCACCACGCGTCAGCGGGGTGGTGAAACCGTGCTGGACGAGATTCAACGGTGCGCTGCTGACGGTTGGGTGAGCGAGGACCTGGCCGACCTGCTGAACGAGCTCGAACCCGGTATGGGCGATTGGGCCATCAACTACTGGTCGCTGCCCAGAGGCGCAGCAACGAACCGCTACTCGGCTGGTCGCCAGCTCATCATGCTGACCAACACCTGGCGGAAGGAAGGCGCATGAAGTCGCCGTGTCTGGTGTGTGGTGAGCCGGCGGAAGGTGGTCGGTGTGCGGAGCATCAGCGTTCGCGTCGGTCGGAGTCCAGAGGCGTCGGCTATGACCATGCGTGGGACAAGCTCAGCCGCCGTGCGCGCAAGCTGCAGGACTGGTGCTCGGACTGCGGGACGCGTGAAGACCTCACCGCTGACCACAGCGCGGAAGCGTGGAAGCGCAAGGCCGAAGGCAAGCCGATTCGCCTGCAGGACATCGAGGTCGTCTGCCGGCCCTGTAATTCGAAACGAGGTTCGGTTCGGACCCGGGGAGGGAACCCCCCGGGGGTACCTTCCGGAGCGCGGGGGAAGGCGCAAACAGCGTTACACATGAGAATCATTACCATTAAGGGGGAGGTTTGAATGCGCGCTGGTCCGAAAGCTGCGGTTGACCCGTCACCGCTGCCGTTCCGGCCGCGGTCTGCGGTGGAGTCCGAGCGGTTCGCTGCGTTCGTGGACAAGTTCATCCGAGTGCCGAAGGGGACCGGAGCGCGGGGCAAGCTGCGCCTGCGGGACTTCCAGCGGCTCATTGCTGCTGACGTGCTGGACACCGACGCTCGAACGGTCGGGCTGATGCTGCCGCGGGGTTCGGGGAAGACCAGCCTCATGGCCGCTATTGGTCTGTTCGTGCTGTTCACCGGGGGTGAGGGTGCCAACGTCGTGGTGTTCGCCGTGGATGAGCGACAGGCCGGCCTGGCGTTCGGTGCGGCGCGGCGCATGGTCGAGCTCGACGAGCACTTGTCCGCCCGGTGTCAGGTGTTCAAGGAGAAGCTGTATCTGCCGACCACGGATTCCTCGTTCCAGGTCATGCCTGCCTCACCGGCCGCGGCCGAGGGTCTGGACTATGTGTTGGCCATCGTGGACGAGGCCGGGGTGGTCAACCGCGACCTGTTCGAGGTGGTCCAGCTCGCCCAGGGCAAGCGGGACAAGTCGGTCCTCGTTGCTATTGGCACCCCGGGCCCGAACCTTGATGACCAGGTGTTGCTGTCGCTGCGGGAGTACGCCCGGCTGAACCCTGCGGACACCTCGTTGGTGTGGCGGGAGTTCTCTGCGGCCGGGTTCGAGCACCACCCCGTTGACTGCGAGCACTGCTGGACGCTGTCGAACCCTGCGTTGGGCGACTTCCAGCACCGTGACGCCCTGGTGGCCCTGCTGCCGCCCAAGACACGTGAGGCCACGTTCCGCCGTGCGCGGCTGTGTCAGCTCGCCACCGACACCGAGGGAGGGTTCCTGCCGCCCGGGGTCTGGGATGGGCTCAGCACGGATGAGCCCATACCACTGGGGTCTGACGTGGTGCTGGCCCTCGACGGCAGTTTCAGCGACGACACCACCGCGCTGCTGCTGGCCACAGTGTCCCCGGAACCGCACTTCCAGCCGCTCGCGGTGTGGGAACGCCCACCGGGGGACGACACGTTCCGGGTTCCGGTGGCCGAGGTCGAGGACACGATTCGACAGGCCTGCCGGACCTATTCCGTGCAGGAAGTCATTGCGGACCCATTCCGTTTCACGCGCTCGCTGCAGGCCCTCGAGGCCGAGCGCCTGCCGGTGGTCGAGTTCCCCCATTCCCCGTCCCGACTGACCGCGGCAACCACCGACGTCTACAGCGCCGCAGTCAACGGGAAGCTCACCCACAACGGGGACCCTCGGTTGGCGGCTCATGTGGCCGCGGCTGTGGTGGTCGAGGACGCCCGGGGCATGCGTCTGGCCAAGCGGTCGAGGTCGAGGACCGCCCGAAAAATCGACCTGGCCGCGTGCCTGGTCATGGCCCATTCCCGCGCCACCTGGCGCGCATCGAAAAAGCGGCGCGCTCGCGCTGCCTCGTTCTAGGAGACCTGTTGTCTGACTTCCATGACCTCATCCAGCTGGTCGGCGCGAATGCCGCCCAGCACACCCGATTGGTGGCCGCCTATGAAGGCCGCTCACCGTTGTCCTATCTCAGCCCCGAGGCCCGTGCCGCGCTCGGCAATCGCCTGCAGGCCATCAACGTGAACGTTCCCCGGCTGACCGTGGACGTGCTCGGGGAGCGTCTGCGTGTCATCGGGTTTGACCAGCCCGGCATCTGGGAGGACTGGACGTTCAACCACATGCAGACCATGTCGGCCACCGCCCACACCGAGGCCATGCTGCTCGGTGAGTGCTACGCCGTGGTCTGGGCCCATCCCGATGGCCGGCCGAAAATCAGTATCGAGTCCTGCACCCTGATGGCCGCCGATATCGACCCCGTCAGCCACGCCGTGCGCGGCGCTGTGAAGCGTTGGGAGGACCGCAACGGCACGCACGCTGTCCACTATGGCCCGGAGTCCATTACGCGCTATCACAGCGCCGCTACGGGAGCATATGGCGGGTTCCGTGCGGTCGAGGTCCTGCCGAATCCGCTCGGTGTTCCTCCGGTCGTGCGCCTGGTCAACGGGGACCGGTTGACCTCGGTCGGTATCAGCGAGATGACCGACGTGCTGTCTCTCACCGATTTGTTGGTCAAGTTGACCACCGACCTGGCCACCGCCTCGGAATATGCCGCCCGGCCACGCAGGTGGGCGTCGGGCGTGGAGCTGGTCGAGGACGCCGAGGGCAACGTCATCAATCCGTTCCCCGAGTCGGCGCGCATGATGCTCGCGGAGGACGTCGAGACCAGGTTCGGGAGCCTGCCGGGGTCCGACCTCGGAGGTTATGAGAACGCCATCACCGTGGTCTTGAAGCTGATTAGCGCGGTGTCCGGTCTGCCGGAACGGCTGCTCGGTGTCGGGTCCGACAATCCGACCAGCGCCGACAGCATTCGGGCGTCCGAGGCCAGTCTGACCGCCAAGGCCGAGGCCCGTCAGCGGCAGTTCGGCCGGGCGTGGTCCGAGGTTGCTGCCCTGGTCCACGCGGTCCGCACCGGTGCCGACCCGCTCAGTCTCGATATCCGTCCGGTGTGGGCTGATGCCGCGACCCGGTCCGAGGCGCAGGAAGCGGACGCGGTCGTCAAGTTGTACGCCTCGGGGTTGTTGCCGCAGTCCTACGCGCTGCGCAAGCTCGGATACAGCACCGACGAGATAGCAGAGATTCAGGCCGCTCGCCGTGCCGACGCACTGGCCACCGCAGGCACCGACCTCACCGGGCTGGCGCTATGACCTACTACGACGTCCTGGTCCGCCTCGGTGACAACCTCACCGGGCAACTCGTCGGGCTGTGGGCGTATGTCGAGGCGGGCAAGCTCAAGCCGGACGAGTTCACACAACTGGCCGCGGACCTGGTCGAGGTCGCCAACGCGCAGGGTGCCGCGGCGGCTCAGCTCGCGTTCCGTGGCTGGTCCGAGGCCGCCACCGGCCGGCCCACCCCGCTGACCACCTACACCCCACCCGACGCCCGCCAACGCCTCGAGGACGCCCTCACGACCCTGCAGGCTGGCACCGGGGATATCGCCATGCGACTGGAACGCCTCGGACGTAACGAGCCGGTCCAGGCCGCCACCAACGCATTCCACGAGGTCATGAAAGCCAGCACCGAGGTTGCTGGATGGGTCCGCGGCCTCGAACCCGACGCCTGCCAACTCTGCGTCTGGTGGTCCCGAGGTGGGCGTGTCTGGCCCGCTGACCACCCCATGCCACGGCACACCGGCTGTGCCTGCCACCAAATCCCCGTCACCACCGAAAGGAAATCAGCATGACCGACGCAACGATTCCCGGCATAGGGAATAACCCCGACGACCTCACTTCAAATGAGGGTGTACACAGTCAAAGGTCCCGGGGATCTTTGAAGCTAGGCCCTGTGGACACCCCCGAGGATTCCGTCACCACTGATGACGAATCCGTTATTACCGAATCCGGAAATACCGAGGACGTGTTCCCGCGGTCCTATGTCCAGGAGCTGCGTGACGAGAACGCCCGCTATCGCCAGCGGGCCCAGCGCGCCGACGACCTGGCCCAGGAGGTGTTCTACCTGCGCACCGCGGCGCTCGGAAAGCTGGCCGACCCCTCGGACCTGCCGTTCAGCCCCGGCCTGCTGGACGACCTCCCCGCGCTCGAACAGGCCGTGGACGACCTCGTAGCCACCAAGCCACACCTGGCGGTGCGCCGCCCGTTCGGGGACGTCGGACAGGGCGTCAGCGGCGCTGCGGGGATCGACCTGGCGGGACTGCTGCGGAAGGCGGCCGGTTGATGAGCAACAGGCGGGTAAACGTTAGTGGCACTCAGGATCACCGGGAGGCGGAGCCTCTCACCGAGGACCGGCTGTCCGAGGCGGCGGCGTCCATCGTCTCGCGCATCATCAGCCGCGCACCGACCGCCATGGGGGACGAGCTGCTGCCCATGGCCCAGGCGCTGGACCTCGTGGTCAAGTACGTGGACGGCAAGCCCAAGGTGTTCGTCTACTGACACCCCCGGAGGGTATGGGACAATCGAGGGGCAGGGACTGATTCCCTGCCCCTCGTTGTGGTCCTGGCGACCAGCGAAAACTGCTTTGCGGGATCCCGCAAAATCGCTGACTCTCACCAGGAGACCCCATGTCCGAACCCGTTATCCAGACCACCGCCACCGACCCGACCCTCGTCAAGGACCAGGTCAGCTCGCTGCTCATTCAGCCGCTCGAAGCTGCCTCGGTCGTGCTGTCCAGTGGTGTGCGCATCTTCGACTCCTCCGAACCGCTCAAGCTGCCCCGGCTGGTGTCCGGCACCGAACCCGGCTACGTGGCCGAGGGTGGCCTCATCCCCGACACCCATGACGTCGAGTTCGGTGAAATCAGCCTCATGCCGACCTCCCGCAAGGGCATCAAGTCGATTCTGCGGTTCACCAACGAGCTGGTTCGCGCCGCGCATATCGGCCTCGATTCGGTGCTCAAGCAGAGGCTCATCAAGGACGTATCCGACTTCCTCGACTCCGAGTTGCTGTCCGGTGCCGGCACCGATAACGGCATCACCGGCATCATCAACCAGACCGGTGTCCAGACCGGCGACCTCGACGTGACCGACCCCGACAGCCTCCTCGACGCTCTCGCCCTGGCCACCGCGGCCGAGGTCACCCCGAACCGCTGGTTCCTCTCCGGTGCCGACTTCATCGCCCTGCGCAAGGTCAAGGAGTCCTCGACTTCCTCGAAGTACCTGCTCGAAAGCGACTTGACCCGCGACGCCACCTATCGCCTGTTCGGCATTCCGGTGACCGTCACCAACAAGCTGGCCACCGGCACTGCCGTCCTGGCCGACACCTCGCAGATTGCCGTCGTGCGCGACCTCAACCCGAGCGTGACGGTGCTGTCCGAACGTTGGGCGGAGTACGACGAGGTAGGCCTGCGCGTGGTGTGCCGCTATGACCTCGGACTACTGCACCCCGAGGGCGTCATCGTGCTCAGCGCGGTCTGATGCTCGCCGCTGACCTGCCCACGCTGACCACCTACATGGGCCAGGAAATCGACCCGGCCCACGGTCACGTGGCCCTCGACATGGCGGCGGCGTTCGTACGCAACTACACCCGCGGCAACGGCTACCTGCCCGCAGGCCACCCGAACGAGGAACTGGCGACGGTCACCCTGTCGCTGGCCGCTCGACTGATGACCAACCCCGAGGGCCTGGTCAACAAGACCGTCACCATCGATGACGCCACCGTCACCAAGGCATTCGGACAGGTCGGCGTCACCCTGCTTGAACGCATGACCCTCAACCGCTACCGGGCGCGGGCCATGTAACAAACTTCGGCGTCAACACCAAGCCAAAGGGTGAAGGTGGCGAGCGGTACCGCGAGTTCCCGCGTAGACCCACCTGCGCCGAACACAGGACGACCCCCGGGCCTGGAAACCCGGGGGTCGTTCTACGACTTAGTGGCACTAACTCGAGTTTCTCGCCCTGGGGCGAGGAACTCATGCCCACCCCACGCCCGTAGGCTGTCTACGCCCGGTTGGGGCAGATCTGCCCCAACCGACTTTGCCACCCCGCACCCGTGGGCGGCCTCTCGATGACGGCGAGCAGGGCAAGAATGAGGGCTTTGCCACCCCGCACCCGTGGGCGGTCTGGACTGACAGACTTCCGGATAGTTATCCGGAAGTCTGCCACCCCGCACCCGTGGGCGGCCTCTCCGTTGAGGCAGATCTGCCTCAACGGAAGGCTTTGCCACCCCGCACCCGTGGGCGGCCTGTCGGCATTGCCGATCAAAGGCTCAATTGCGCCTTTGCCACCCCGTGGGCGGTCTTTCAAGCGCGCTCGGGGCGCTCTTGCTCGTGCGTTTGCCACCCCGCACCCGTGGGCGGTCTACTTCCTGGCAAGGGCATTCAGGCAGCAATGAGCCCCGGCCCATCCACGGGCCGGGGTTCTTCGGTGATCTCCGAAAAACATCCCCACCCCACGCCAGTGGGCGGTCTGCCGGCCAAGAACCTCACCTCGTGCTGCTCGGTGCCTGTCTCGTGGGCAAGTTCGGCAATCGTCATCGCGCACCCGCCAGGACCTTGAGGGCCAGCTCGCGGGACTGCGCAGCAAGCGCCTGGTCGCCGTCGGCAACCGCCTTGTGAGCCTGTCGGGTGAGGGCGTCGGCGATGAGGTCGCGCTCGGTCTTGGTGAGTCGTGCTGTGGTCATGGTTTCCTCCGGTGTGAGTTGGTTCGTCTATGGGCCGCACTGCGTGCGGGCATACGTGTGGGTCCCCCCCAAAGGCCGGTCCACCTTGACCACCCAGGCCAGCACCCCTACCTCGCTGGCGACGAGGCCAGCGAGTTCCCAGAGCACTGCGGACCCACGCGGACACCGGCCGATGCCATGGCGTGGGCTCCCCCTGGCGGTTCAGGGGGATCGGGACCAACACCGCGGGCGGTCGTGTTGTTTCGTCGCGTGTCTCAGCGACTGGCGGGTGAGGCCCTGTCTAGCCCCGCCGTGTCAATCAGGCGATTGGGGCCCAGGTGAGGGCGTAGAGTCGAGTCACGGTCGGCAATCTCCTGCCGGTCGAGGCCCCGGAGCACCGGTGTTAGCGCACCGGCCGGGGCCGTTCTATGCGGCTCGTTAGGGCACGGTTGGTGCACACAGAAAAGCCGCTCTGACGTAAGACCTAGTCAGAGCGGCTTTGAAGTGGGGTGAGTAACGGGACTCGAACCCGCGACCACCTGGACCACAACCAGGTGCTCTACCAACTGAGCTATACCCACCATGTGCCCCGAGGGGCGACAAGGAACACTACCGCAGATCCCCGCCAGAACGAAATCCAATAACGCTCCCCGGGCATCGAGACACCAGCTACTGCGTCGAGACGTCTGCTCGAGCAGACGTCTCGACGAGCTCCAAGGTGTCTCGGCGGAGTCAGCCGGCGGCGGGCTCGTCCGCGCCGGGGCGTACGCCGGTCAGGGCGCCACCATGGTCCTGCGCAAGCCGGCGGCAGGTCGCCGTGTCGGGGCCGGGCTGGGGGACGAAGAGGGCATCGCGGTAGTACCGCAGCTCCTCGATCGACTCCTGGATGTCGGCGAGCGCCCGATGGTTGCCGGACTTGGCGGGCGTATTGAAATAGATCCGCGGATACCACCGCCGCGCGAGCTCCTTGATGCTCGACACGTCCACGTTGCGATAGTGCACGTGGGCTTCGAGGGTCGGCATGTCGCGCGCGAGGTACGCCCGGTCGGTGCCGATCGTGTTGCCCGCCAGGGGTGCCTTGCGTGCCTCGGGGACATACTCCTTGATGTACGCCAGCACCTGCTCCTCGGCCTCGGCCATGTCCAGCCCGTCGGCGAGCAGAGGCAGCAACCCGGACTCGGTGTGCATCGTGCGGACGAAGTCACCCATGCGTTCGAGAGCCTCGTCGCTGGGCTTGATGATCACGTCGACGCCCTCGCCGAGCACCTCGAGATCGGGGCCGGTCACGAGAGCAGCCACCTCGATCAGGGCGTCCCCGCCGGCCAGATCCAGGCCGGTCATCTCACAGTCGATCCACACCAACAAGTCATTCACGCGGCCCACTCTAGGACTCCGCCACCTCATCGGCGTCAAACATCCGGACCGCTCCCGGTCGTCGTGGCAGCCACTTGAGGAACCACGCCGCTCCCAGCCAGCACGTCACACCGACCGCGATCGAGGCCAGCCCGAGCGGTGCGATGGCGACGATCGCACTCACCAGCAGGGGACCGCCGGCATGGCCGAGGTCGGTCAGCAGGCGCCAGGCGCCGAGGAATTGGGCCCGCGCATTGGTGGGTGCTGAGTCCGAGCCCAGCGTCATGACGATGCCGGCCGAGAACCCGTTGGCCACGCCCAGCAGCACCGCCACCAGGGCGACTGTGAAGACCCCCTTCGTGAGGGGGAGGAGCGAGAACCCGATGCCCAGCACCACCAGCGTCGGCACCGCCGAATAGAACCGCCCGAACCGGTCCATGATCCAGCCCGACGGATAGAACATGCTCATATCCGCCAGCGCCGCCAGCGCGAAGATGATGCTGGTCGCCTGGGCCGAGATGCCGATGGCCTCGGCCCACAGCGGCAGCACACTGAGCCGCGCCGCGCGGCCGAGCTGGATCGTCATGGCGCCGGCTCCCAGCGTCAGCAGGGCCCGGCGGCGGATGCGGACCACCGCACCCAGCCGTGGCCCGCGTACGCCCTTCGGTCGCGCGTTCTCCACATCGGGCAGGACCAGTGTCAGCACCCCGGCGAGCAGGCTGAAGATCGCCGCGGTGGCGTACGCCGCCGACAGGTTGAACAGGCCGATCACCAGCGCGCCCGCGAGTGGGCCGATGAACGAGCCGATGCGGTGCGTCCCACCCAGGACCGACAGGGCACGGGCGCGCTGATGGGCGGGCACGACTTCGGTGAGGTACGCCTGCCGCGCGAGTTGGAAAACAGCAGCCGCCATGCCGGCGATGAAAACCCCGACCGCGAGCTGCCAGACCTCGTCGGCCCGCCAACAGAGTGCAAGAGCGAGGGTTTCGACGATCGCAGCACCGATGAGGGCTCGCTTCTCTCCGATCCGAGCCGCCAGCATGCCCGCAGGCAGGTCTCCGATCAGCTGGCCCAGGCCCATCAGGCCCACCAGGAAAGCAGCGATCTCCAGGCTGGCGCCCATCTCGCGGGCGGACAGCGCCACCAGGGGCATGATCGCGCCGTGACCGGTGGAGACCAGGAGCGTCGGGCCATAGGCAGCAAGGGCGATCCGACGCCAGTCCAGAGATGCGGTCACCCTGGCACGTTAGTCGCCACTCGAACGATCGACCCGATTTCGTGTCACCCAGAGGAACTCTGTCCTCATGGGGCTGGGCGCCCCCGGTAGGAATCGAACCTACGACCGTCAGATTAGAAGGCTGCTGCTCTATCCGCTGAGCTACGGGGGCTCGCGCCGCCGCCTGGTGAAGCGACGCAAGGTGAGTGTAGCGATCCGGCGATGACGGCCCCACCGGAAATCACCGGCGAACGACGGCTCGGGTGGGGCCACCGGCGCAGGTACTCTGGGCGCCGTGCATGTGGCCGCCAGCAACGAACCCGATCTGCGGGACCGCCGTCTGCGCTCGGCTCTGCGGCGCAACAATCTGCCGCTCGCGCGTGGTGAGGACCTGTCGCCCCCGATGCGCATGCTCACGTCCCCCTGGTTCTGGGCGCTGCTGCTGATGATCGCGCTGCAGTTCTATTGCCTGCGGGCCGCCTACTTCGATGTCGTGCCCGACCGACAGGTGCCGGGCGGCATGTTGATCGGGATGGGAACCGAGGCGCTCAAACCGGCGGCGACCTTTGCGGCGTACACGGTGATTCCGCTCAGTCTCCTGATCCTCTGGGCCGACCGGTTCCGGCCCCACAACTTCCTCGTCTGGCTGGTCACCTTCGGTTGGGGCGGCACGGTCGCGGTGTTCGTCTCGCTGCGGATCAACACCTGGGCAGCGACCCTGATGAGCGTGGTCGGCGACGGCAATCCGGCAGCAGCGGCGCGACCGGCCGTCTATATCGCCCCGTTCGTCGAGGAGGCCGCCAAGGGCTCGGTGCTGTTCCTCATCGCCCTGTTCCTGCGGTATCGCTGGGTGAGCAAGCTGTCGGGCATCGTCCTCGCTGGCCTGTCGGCCGCAGCCTTCGCCTTCGTGGAGAACATTTTCTATTACGGCCAGGCCTATCGAGCCGCTGCCCGCACGACCGGAGCAGCGGATCCGGAGGAGGTGCTGGCCAGCTATTTCGTGCAGCGTGGCGTGCTGACCTTTTTCGCCCATCCACTGTTCACGATTCTGATCGGCATCGGCCTGGCGATCTCGTTGCGGTCGAAATCGAAAGTTGTGCGCATCATGGCGCCCCTGGTCGGCTTCCTGGGCGCGGCACTCCTCCACATGTTGTTCAACGGCACCGTGTCGATGGGCTTCCCGCCACAGGTGCTGCTGATCCTGCTCCTGGCCGTGGCCTATCCGATGGTCATTGCGCTCGTCGTCTTCATCGTCAAGCAGCTCTTCGCCGAACGGACCCTGATCCGCTCGAGGCTGACCGATTATGCGCGCATGGGCTGGCTGCCCGAGTCGGATGCCCACTGGGTTTCCCGTCTCACGACCCGCGTACGCGTCCTGTGGCAGGCCCTGTGGGAGGGACGCCCCATCTCCACCTGGCGCATGCAGCGAACTCTGACCGAGCTGGCGTACCTCCGCGATGCCATGGCTCGCGGGCTCGTCGACGACGCCGGACTCGTCCGTGAGAAGCAACTGCTTCTGCGGGCCCGCCGACTCCGGGAACGCGCCATCGTCGAGCCGCGGCCAAAGACGAGTTACCCCTGGCAGCGGCTCCGCGCACGGAAGACCGAAACCTGGGCGCCACCGGCGTACCCGGGCCCGGCCGGGCTCGCCGGGTCCTATCCGGCGCTACCGGTGGGACAACCGTCCCAAGCCGGGTACTCCGCACCGCAGGGTGTGCCGCTAGGATCCGGTGCTACGACGTACTCCCCGGTAGACCCACGCTGGAAGCCGCCCAGCCCCTAGAGGAGGCCCGATGGCCAGCAGCCGCCTGCAGGAAGCGCTCACCGAGTTGCGACAGGCGGTCGCCTCGGCCCAGCTGCCACTCCAGCTTCCGGGCACCGATGAGCAGGCTCGCGCCGTTCGCGAGATGACGGCTCAGCTCGACGACTACATCCTGCCCAGACTGGCCACCATCGACGCTCCACTCCTTGCGGTCGTCGGCGGCTCGACCGGTGCGGGCAAGTCGACTCTGGTCAACTCCCTGGTCGGCCGGGTCGTCACGAGGCCCGGGGTGATCCGGCCCACGACCAAGGCACCCGTGCTCGTCCATCACAGCCGCGATCGGCACTGGTTCGACAACGAGCGCATCCTGCCCGGGCTCTCCCGCACGACCGGTCAGTCCAACGATCAGCGTGAGTTGCAGCTCGTGACCGAGGACACGATCCCGCCCGGGCTGGCGATCCTGGACGCACCCGACGTCGACTCCGTCGTGGAGGAGAACCGTCGACTTGCGGCCCAGCTGCTCGCCGCCGCCGACCTGTGGCTGTTCGTCACGTCCGCGGCTCGGTACGCCGACGCCGTGCCGTGGGAGTTCCTGCTGCATGCCGCGGAGCGCAGCGCCGCCGTCGCCGTGGTGCTCGATCGCGTACCTCCGGCCGCCATGGGCGATATCCCCGCCCACCTCGGCCAGATGATGACCGAGCGCGGTCTCGGCAACTCGCCCCTGTTCGCCGTGCCGGAGACCACGGTCGACGAGGAAGGACTGCTGCCCGACTCCGCCGTATCGCCGATCCGCACCTGGCTCGCCACCCTCGCCGCCGATGCTGCGACCCGCCAACAGGTCGTGCACCAGACGCTCGACGGGGCGATCGGGGCGCTCACCGCGCGTACGCCTGCGCTCACCGCAGCCCTCGACGACCAGCACGGAATCCTGGCGCAGCTGCGCGAGGACGCCGACAAGTCGTACGCCGAGGCCGTGCGCGCCGTGAACGTGCAGACCGCCGACGGCACCCTGCTGCGCGGCGAGGTGCTCACCCGCTGGCACGACTTCGTCGGCACAGGCGAGATCTTCCGCGTCCTCGACCAGAAGATCGGCTGGCTGCGCGACCGGGTGCTGAATTTCTTCCGGGGTACGCCGGCCGGCGCCGAGAAGGTCACCGTCGCCGTGGAGTCGGGTCTCGAGGCACTGCTCCGCGAGGAGGGGGAGGCAGCCGCCGAGCGTGCCGAAGCGGCCTGGCGCGGCAACCCGGCCGGGCGGGCATTGCTCGATCAGGTCAAGGGTGACCTGTCGCGCTCCTCGCGGGACTATGCGTCGGATGCCGCCCGGACCATCCGCGACTGGCAGAGCGCCGTCCTCGACATCGTGGCCGACGAAGGCATGGAGAAGCGGTCCCAGGCACGCTTCCTCGCGTTCGGCGTCAACACGATCGGCGTGGCGCTCATGATCGTCGTGTTCGCGTACACAGGCGGCCTCACCGGTGCCGAGGTCGGCGTCGCCGGCGGCACTGCGGCCCTGGCTCAGCGCGTGCTGGAGGCGGTGTTCGGTGACGATGCCGTACGCCGGCTGGCCAAGAAAGCGAAGGCCGACCTCGACGGACGGGTGGAGGGCCTGATGGCAGCGGAACTGCGGCGCTTCCACGAAATCCTCGACGCCATCGAGGTCGACCCCGACCGCGCCGAAGCGATCCGGAAGGCCACCGCTGCCGTCGAGGCGGCACGCTCCGGAGACGGACTGCCGACGCCCGAGGGCGGCGTCGCGGCCGAGTTGGCTCCGGAGGACCTGCCGGAGCGCCAGCGCGTCGAGCTGCGGATCGCCGAGGAGCGGGCGGCGGCCGAGCGGGACGGGCTTCCGCATCGAGCCGCGCCGGCCGAGCTCGGAACGGGCGAGCAGGTCGGGGCTCCCTATGGTCTCGAGGCTGCGCCGGGTGATGTGGTGGATGCCGAGATTGTCGAACCGGTGCGACGTGAGGAGGACCGCTGATGGCGCGCGACAAGGCGGGTCGTGACCTCGGTGCCCGGTTGCGGGCCCTGCGGCAGGCCGCCGAAAATGCCCGCGGACGCGTCGATGACGATCTCGTCGACGATGCGCTGGCCGTGGTCGATCGGGCCGGCCGCCGACTCGAAGTGTCCGGTGATGCCACGGTGGTCGCGCTGGGCGGGGCAACCGGGTCCGGGAAGTCCTCGACGTTCAACGCGCTGTCCGGCACCGATCTGGCGGTCTCGGGCGTACGCCGGCCCACAACGAAACGCACCCTCGCGCTGAGCTTCGGGGCCGACGCCGCGGAGGACCTGCTCGACTGGCTCGAGATTCCCAATCGGCATCAGGCACCGGCGGGCAAGACGTCGGAAGCGATGAGCGGGTTGGTGCTGCTTGATCTGCCCGACCACGACTCCACCGAGGTGAGCCACCGGCAGGAGGTCGACCGGCTCGTCGAGCTGGTGGACATGCTGATCTGGGTGGTGGACCCGCAGAAGTACGCCGATGCGGCCCTCCATGACGGCTATCTCAAGCCTTTGGCGCGCTATGCGCCCGTCATGATGGTGGTCCTCAACCAGATCGACCGGCTGACTCCGGCGGAGCGAGACCGGTGCTTGACTGATCTGCGGCGGCTGTTGGACTCCGAGGGTCTCGAACAGGTCGAGATTGCCGCGATCAGTGCGACGACGGGGGAGGGCGTCGAGCAGCTGCGCACCCGTCTCCGCAAGCGGGTGGCGGCGAAGAAGACCGCCGCCCAGCGGCTGGTCACGGATGTCGATCGCGTGGCGGAGAGGCTCGCTGCGGCGACCGGGTCCGCGCCGTCGGAGCAGGTGTCGAAGGAGACCGCGCAGCGGCTCAACAGGGCGCTCGCATTGGCTGCGGGCGTACCCGTGGTGTCGGAGGCCGTCGGCAAAGCCTGGCGCCACCGCGGCGGCATCGCCACCGGCTGGCCCGCACTGGCCTGGATCGCGAGGTTCCGCCCGGATCCACTGCGCCGACTGCATCTCGATCGCTGGGGTTTGGGCGGCAAGAAGAAGGAGATCGATCCCGCGCGCGTGTCCCGGACCTCGTTGCCGGCGACCACATCGGTGCAGCAGGCGCGGGTGGATTCGGCGATCCGCGACCTCGCCGATGAGGCGGCCCAGGGCCTGCCGCGGGGCTGGGCGCAGGCCGTACGCGATGCGTCCCGGACCCACCAGGCCGTGCTGCCCGATCAGCTGGATCGCGCGATCGCCACGACTGATCTCGGACTGGATCGCGACCATGGCTGGTGGACGTTCGTCAAGGTGCTCCAGTGGCTGCTGATCGCTGTGGTCGTGGCCGGGTTGGGCTGGTTGGCGGTGGCGTTCGTGATGCTCTATCTGCAGCTTCCGCCGCTGCCCGAAATCCGCTGGTGGGGTCTGCCGGCCCCGACCGTGTTGTTGGTCGGCGGGGTGCTGGCCGGACTCCTCGTGGCCCTGATCTCCCGGATCGGGGTGGAGGTCGGGGCGCGGCGGGCCGAACGCCGGGCGAGGGGCGCGTTGGTGTCTGCCATCGCCGGCGTGACCCGCGAGCGGGTGGTCGAGCCCGTCAACGAGGAACTCGATCGCTATGACTTCGTTCGGACCCAACTGGCCCGGGCCCTGGGCTGAGTTCATGGGAGGCCTGTCGGGCTGAGTTGTCCACAGCCCGGGAGCGACCCGGAGCGCTGTCCACAGGCCAGGGACGGGTGTGAACGATCCGGCTTCTGCCTGCGCACTGTGGTGGCACGTGCCATCGACTGCAAAGGACAGGACCATGGATTCAATCGTCAGCGTGAACGGACGTCTCGGAACCAACGTCGACTACCGGGCCGGTGAGGACCGCAAGCCCTATGCGAGTTTTCGACTCGCCTACAGCCCACGGCTGCGCAGGGCGGACGGAAGCTGGGAGGACGGGCCCACCAACTGGGTCACGGTGAAATGCTGGAACATGCTCGCCACCAACGCTGACATGAGCCTCAGCAAAGGCCAGCCGGTCGTGGTGGTCGGCAAGCTTCGGGTGAAGGACTACGCGAACGAGAACGGGGTCGTGCGTTACGACACGATCATCGAGGCCCAGAGCATCGGCCACGACCTGAACCTGGGCGTCAGCCGCTATGTCAGGCTCGAGCGCGAGCGCGTCGAGTCCGATCCGGCCGCCATGGACGCCCCGAAGCCGGAGGAGGGATCGGCGTATGACGAGGACGGTCCCGCCGACGACTACACGATGGAGCACGTGATGGAGGGGTACGCCGAGCCGGTGGGGTGACATTCGGCGCGGGCCGGGGCGCTGGGGCGTACGCGGGGCGTCAGGGGGTCTTCCCCGAATCGCCGGGCGGTGCCTTGGTCAGCCCTGCCTCGCGCAGGATGTCGACGATGGTGTCTGCGACAACTTCGCGACACGTACGCCCGTCGGGCGTGCGTGACCGGGAGAGATACGAGCCGCGCCCGAGATGGCCCATGGCCCCGACGGTGCGGATCGTGATGCGGCCGTCGTCGACTGCGCGAGCCCAGAAGGTGTTGGAGCGGCCCGGCCATCGGCCCGGGAAGAGAGCGCCGATGCCCTGCACCCAGTCGCGGGTGCCCTTGATGTGCCAGACGTGGGTGATGCGATCGAGTCCGGGGTCGGAGGTGATCACGCCACCGAGTGACAAGAGATAGACGGGCATGCCCGCCCCGGTCAGATACCAGGCGGCGCTCAACGCGATCTGGGCTCCGCCACTCCAGCCGAACAGGACGACGGGCCGGCCGCATCCGGGGCGATAGCCCGAAGCCTGCAGCCGATCCCAGATCACGCCGGCGACCCCGAGCGAATACATCGGGCCGTAGCGGTCGTCGGCCGAGACCGCGAACTGGAGGACATTGCGCAGATAGACGAGAAACTGGAGCACGCTGGTGAATCGGCCCCGACCCCATCGCTCGATGAGTCGCCACCACCAGGAGGACCACCGACCGGACAGCAGGGGCAGGTTGGAGGGCGAATAGGGATAGACATCGCTGATCAGCAGGGTGTCCGGCATCCGGGTGCGGAGATCGTCCAGCAGAGGGCCCTCGCCTTCGGGACTGACCTCGTGGTCGACGGCTCCCACGCCGGAGAGATAGACCACATAGCAGCTGCGGTCGTCGAGCTGCGGCAGCGTCGCCGAGCGGGCCACCTCGATCGATCTCCGGATGTCACGCAACGCCGCCGCCGTCTCGCGGGATTCGCGCGCACCCTGGGTCGCCCACCAGCGCAGGGCCTCGAAAGGAGCGAACAACAGGGCCAGAACCAGCGCGACGCCCAGTGTCATGAGGAGGGGAGTGATCACGGGCGGTCCTTCTCGGCCGACGTCACCATCTCGAGGAGGAACGTGGTGTCCAGGTGCAGGGGTCGGCCCGTGACGCGCCGCCAGATCCGGTCCCGGGTTGAGGCAAGGAGGGGGCCGAGCAGGTTGCCGACCAGGAGAGTGCCGAGCCAGGCGACCAGGACCAGTCCGGCCGCCGCCCAGAACCCGACCTGGAAGGTGGCCGCCACGATGGCCCACAGGACCAGGAGGCTCCAGACGGACAACAGCCGGTTGATCGCCGGGCCGAGCAGAGGGATGGCGGTCAGGAACCCGAACACCAGGGGTGCGGACGAGAGCACGACGACCTTGGTGATCTCGAGGGCGGTCCAGGGCTCGGGGAAGATGAGTTGGCCGAGCCCCCAGAGCAGCAGCCCCTCGACCGCATGGGTGGCCAGGATCCCGATCGTGGCGAACAACAGGCTGATCACGAGGGCCCATCGGCGGATCCGGTTGGCCAGGAGGACGACGCTCTGGCCGACCAGAGTGGCTGCGGCTGCCCCGACCGCGATCAGAATAAGCGGAACCCAGGAGGTTTCGGGCGCGAGGACGATCGTCACGTCCGGGCTGAAACGAAGGGCGTTCCATCCGAGGAACCAGCTCATGGCGAACTGGTCGGCGAGGAAGCGCACGACGTCCACAGCGGTCCTGTCGTTCGGGGAATCGACACCGACACCCTAGAGTCTCAGGCGATCGAGAGCGGGAAGGCCCACGTGATGCTTCCACCCTTCTGGACCACAGCCGAGGACGATGTCGAGGACCCCATCGGGCGACGGCGCCGGATCATCCTCACCCTGGTGATCGGTGGAATCATCGGCTTCCTGATGGCGGGGGTCTGGGGGCCGGGATCGACCCTGGGTCGTGAAATGCGGGGCGACGCCCTCCTGGGCGAGAAGGTCCATGGCCACCTTCGGGGAAATGCGGGTTTTCGTTCGCTCCAAGTGGTCGAAATCGACCGGGAAGGGATCCGGGAGGCCGGGCTCGGTCCCGATCAGGGCCACTGGGAAGCCGGCACCCTCACCGTCACCTTCCTCGGTCACCTCCTTGCGGACGCGGTCTCCCGCGGCGAGGTCCGCGCCGACGACACCCTGGCTACCCATCTGCCCGAACTTGCCGGGTCACCGGTCGGCGACCTGACCTTGACGGAGGTGGCCACCCAGCGTGCCGGCCTGCCCCGGCAACTGCCCGGCGAGTCCGCCCGCTCGATTCCGGCTGCCCTGTTCGGAATCGATCCGTACGCCGGCACCACCCCGGAGAAGTTGCTCACCGAGGCCCGGGAGCTGTCCCTCGAGAACCCGGGTGTCTATGCCCACTCCCAGGTGGGGGCTGCGCTGCTGGGTGAGGCGCTCACCCGGGCCGCCCGGCAGCCCGACTGGCCGACTCTGGCGCGCGTGCGGCTCTTCGAGCCCCTGGGCATGCGGGAGACCACCATCGCCACGAGCCGGGATCTGATCCCGGCCGATGCGGTGCCCGGACACCGGCCCAACGGCCACCGCGTACGCGCATCCGCGTCTTCCGGGGCAGCGCCCGCCGGATGTTGCACCTGGACCACGGCTGCCGATCTCGGTCGTTATGCCCAGGCGTTGCTTTCCGGTCAGGTGCCCGGGGCCTCTGCGCTCGAACCGGTGGCCGACGGAACGGCGCCCTCGCGCGTGGGCTATTTCTGGCTCGTGTCGCCGGGTCCGAAGGAGCAGACCCTCACCTGGCATTTCGGGGGCACAGCCGGATCCAGCAGCTTCCTCGCTCTCGACCGGGACGCCGGCCGCGCCGTCATCGTGCTGAGCAATACCAGCCAGCCGGTCGACCGGCTCGGCGCCGGATTGATCGCCGATGACAAGCCTCCGGCCGCCACCCCCAATCCGATGGACCTGCTCAGCGCGCTGGTGCTCGTGGCTGTCGTTGTCTGGACTGTGCGGCGGGTGCTGGCGGCGACGCGGCGGTCGCAGCTGGTCAGGGCGGCCCTCGACTTCGCGTCCGTCGTGCTCCTCACGGCTCTGCTCGCGGACTGGGTGACAGTGCCGGGTTGGTTCCACGGGCTCGCCCTGGGCGTCGGGGCGGGGGCGCTGCTGCTCGGGCTCCGCCGGGGCCGGGAACTGCCGTGGGCGACGGGTCACCCGAAGGCTGACCGGGTCCAGGTCATCATCAGCGCGGCCGTCCTGATGGTGGTGCTGGTCTTGATAGTGGTCTGAGGGGTCCCAGCTGGCATACTGAGGGCCGCTGAAATCCCTAGACCTGATGAGGTAGTGGCTGCATGCCCGAGTTCGTGTACACGATGCACAACGTGCGGAAGACCGTCGGCGACAAGGTGATCCTCGACAACGTCACCCTTTCTTTCTTCGAGGGCGCCAAGATCGGCGTCGTCGGCCCCAACGGTGCCGGCAAGTCCACCATGCTCAAGGTGATGGCCGGTCTGGAGACCCCCGGCAACGGCGACGCGATGCTTGCCAAGGGCAAGACCGTCGGCATCCTCCTCCAGGAGCCGCCGCTGACCGAGGGCAAGACCGTCATCGAGAACATCGAAGAGGCTGTCGGCGAGATCAAGAAGAAGCTCGACCGCTTCAACGAGATCGGTGAGCTGATGGGCGAACCCGATGCCGACTTCGATGCGCTCATGGAAGAAATGGGCGACCTCCAGACCGAGCTCGATCACGCCAACGCGTGGGACATCGACTCCCAGCTCCAGCAGGCGATGGACGCGCTGCGTTGCCCGCCGCCGGACACGATCGTCGACGTTCTGTCGGGCGGCGAGCGCCGTCGCGTGGCGCTCTGCAAGCTGCTGCTGCAGCAGCCCGACCTGCTGCTCCTCGACGAGCCCACCAACCACCTCGACGCCGAGAGCGTGAACTGGCTCGAGGGACACCTGAAGGCCTACCCGGGCGCTGTCCTGGCGGTCACCCACGATCGCTACTTCCTCGACAACGTCGCGCAGTGGATCTGTGAGATCGACCGCGGTCGCCTCCACCCCTACGAGGGCAACTACTCGACCTATCTCGAGACCAAGCGCTCGCGCCTGCAGATCGAGGGCCAGAAGGACGCCAAGCGCGCCAAGATCCTGGAGAAGGAACTCGAGTGGGTCCGCTCCAGCCCGAAGGCCCGTCAGGCCAAGAACAAGGCTCGCCTCGAGCGCTATGAAGAGATGGCGGCCCAGGCCGAGCGCGACCGCAAGATCGACGTCTCCGAGATCAACATCCCGCCGGGCCCGCGCCTCGGCACCGATGTGCTCGAGGTCAAGAACCTCACGAAGGGCTTCGGGGACCGCGTCCTGATCGACAACCTGTCGTTCACCCTCCCGCGCTCCGGCATCGTCGGCATCATCGGCCCCAACGGCGTCGGCAAGTCGACCCTGTTCAAGATGATCGTCGGGGAGCACGAGCCCGACTCGGGCGTACTCAATCTCGGCAAGACCGTCTCGATCTCCTATGTCGACCAGGGCCGCGGTGGCCTCGACCCCAAGAAGAACGTCTGGGAGGTCGTGTCCGACGGCCTCGACTTCATCAAGGTCGCCAACTTCGAGATGGCCTCGCGCGCCTATGTGGCGTCGTTCGGCTTCAAGGGTCCGGACCAGCAGAAGCCGACGGGCGTACTGTCCGGTGGTGAGCGCAACCGCCTCAACCTCGCGCTGACGCTCAAGATGGGCGGCAACCTGCTGCTTCTCGATGAGCCCACCAACGACCTGGACGTCGAGACCCTGCAGTCGCTCGAAGATGCGCTCCTCGAGTTCCCCGGCTGTGCCGTGGTCATCTCCCACGATCGGTGGTTCCTCGACCGCGTGGCCACCCACATCCTCGCCTGGGAGGGTGACGATGAGAACGAGGCCAAGTGGTTCTGGTTCGAGGGCAACTTCGCCGACTACGAGAAGAACAAGATTGATCGTCTCGGCCCCGAGGCTGCCCGCCCCCATGCGAGCAAGCACCGCCGCCTGACCCGCGACTGATCGTCCACCACGGAGCCCCCGCCGGCATGATGCCGCGCGGGGGCTCTGTCGTTGCTCACTCCCATGAGGCCACACTTGTTCGAGTGATGCCCCAGTTGTAACTGTGGCAGCGATCGAACAACTGTGGCATCGGCACCGGCGCGCGCTCCGGGGCGCACGGTGACCAGCCCGGGAGGCTAGATTCTGGCCATGACTTCCCTGCGCATCGCCTCCGCACTCGGGTTGGCGGCACTGCTGTTGTCGGCGTGCGGCACCGATCCTTCGGCTGCTCCGACACCAGCGCCCACAGCGTCGGTACCGGCCACGTCAGCAGCCGAATCCACCCCGGAGCCAAGCGCCCCGACCACTCCGACTGCCAGCAAGGCGAGCGGCACGGAGAAGCCCACCAAGGGCAGCATCATCACGCCGACCCCGAGCGTGGTGCGCAGCAGTGAGGACGCCGCGCAGGCTCCCACGCCCGAGTTGAAGGCGTTCCTCGAGGCCCGGATCAACGAGCTCACGACCGACTGCATCGGCTATCCCCGCCCCGAGTTGGTCCTCTCCGAGATGCGGGTCGATGACCTGATCACGGGCGAGATCCGCGCGTGCGGCGGAGGCGGTGCCGCGTTCCTCTGGGCCAAGGTGGACGGTGAGTGGAAGGTCGCGGCGGTCGCCCAGGCCCCGCCCTCGTGCAGCGAGTTGCGGGATGCCGGCATCACGACCGAGATCCCCCAGAACTTCGTCGGCCACGATTGCATGACGGACGCGGGGCAGATGGTGATCTTCGACCCGAACGGCTGATCCGTGCCGGTGCCGGGCCGAAATCGTCAGCGTTCGCTGCTGAGCAGCTGGGCCAGGGTCACGGCGGCCCGCCCCTCGAGCTGCTCGACCTGCAGGCGACAGGAGAACCCGTCGGCCAGGACGACTGCGTCAGGTCCGGCAGCCCGGATCGCCGGCAAGAGATCGTTCTCCGCCACGGCCACCGAGACCTCGTAGTGGCCCTGCTCCACGCCGAAGTTGCCGGCCAGTCCGCAGCACCCACCGACGGTCGTGACCTTCGCACCGGACTGCTTCAACAAAGCCGCATCGGCCGCCCATCCCAGCACCGACGCATGGTGACAGTGCGGCTGCGCCACGACAGTCTCACCCGACAGATCGGGCGCCTGCCAGCCCTCGGTCTCCCCGAGCAGCTCCGCGAGCGTCTTCACCCCGGCGGCGACCTCGCGTACCCGCGGATCCCGCGGCAGCAACTCCGCCGCGTCACTGCGCCACACCGCGGTGCAGGAGGGCTCGACCCCGACGATGGGTACGCCCGCTTGCACGATCGGGTGCAGCACGTCCAGGGCGGCCTTCAGCTGGCGTCGGGCACCGTCGCGCTGACCGGTCGAGATCCATGTCAGCCCACAGCAGGCCTTCTCGTCGATGAAGCGCGGCGCATAACCAGCCGCGACCAGGACCTCCATCAGCGGCTTGATGCCGGAGAACTCGAAGCAGTCCGAGAACGAGTCGAGCCAGATCGCCACCGGCTTGCCGGTCGTCACGACGGGCGCGGCCTTCTTCTTGTTGGAACCGGTCGCGAACCGCGGCAGGCTTCGCCGCACATCCACGCCGGCCGTCCGCTTCAGCAGCGACCCGAGCACCGGCACCCGGAACACCAGATTGAGCAGCGGCCCGACCCCGAGCCCGGAGATCAACCGGCCCCAGCGCGGCAGCCAGCCGAGCGAATAGTGGCTGATCGGCCGCAGCTTCCCCTTGTAACGCTCATCGGTCACGATCGACTTGTATGCCGCCATGTCGATCCCGGTCGGACAGTCGCGCGCGCAGCCCTTGCACGACAGACACAGATCGAGCGCCTCGGCGACCTCGGGGGAGTCCCAGCCGGAAACCAGGCCGCCGTTGACCATCTCCTGCAGTGCCCGGGAGCGACCGCGCGTGGAGTCCTTCTCGTCGCCGGTGGCCCGGTAGGACGGGCACATCACCTGGCCCGAGCCGCCCTCATCGGCCAAGCACTTGCCGACGCCCGAGCACTGGTGCACCGCCTCCACGAACTCCGGATGCGTACGCCGCAGCGGTGCGCGTCGGACGGCCGGAACGCGGAGGTCTGCCTCGACGGGCCGAGGATCCACGAGTACGCCCGGGTTGAGATGGTTCTCCGGGTCGAACAGGTCCTTCACGCGACCCATCAGGGCAATGGCCTCCTGCGAATACATCCGCGGCAGCAGGGCTGACCGGGCGCGCCCGTCGCCGTGCTCACCCGACATCGATCCGCCATAACCGGCGACCAGGTCGGCCGCCTCCTCGACGAACCGGCGATAGGCCCCCGGTCCGTCCGGCCCATCGAGCGGGAAGTCGATCCGGCAGTGCACGCAGCCGTCACCGAAGTGGCCATACGGGAGGCCGGTCACCCCGTGCTTGGTCATCAGCGCATCGAAGTCGCGGAGATAGGCCCCGAGCTTCTCGGGCGGAACCGCGGCGTCCTCCCATCCGGCGTACGCGGGACGCTCGAGGCTGACGCCGGCCAGTCCGGCGCCGTCGGCGCGGATCTTCCACAGCGCGCTGACCTCGGCGGGATCGGTGACGATCCAACCGCCGATGTGGGAGGTCTCACCCAGCAGCGCCCGGGCGCGCTCGCTGAGGCGTACCTCATCATCGTCGACCAACTCGACGAAGACCCAGCCGTCGCCCTCGGGCAATCGCGGCACCGCCTTCTCGCCCAGCTTGCGTGCGACCACATCGACGATGCGGCGATCGAGGCCTTCGGCGGCGGTGGGGGAATGGCGCAGGATGGCGGGCGAATCATCGGCGGCGTCGGCCATGGTGGCATAGCCGAGCGCGATCATCGTCTTGAAGGGAGCGTCGGCGACGAGCCGGACGGTCGCCTCGAGGATGACCGCCAGGGTCCCCTCGGTCCCGGCCAGGAACTTCGCGACATCGAAGCCGTTCTCGGGCAGCAGGTGTTCGAGGGAGTAGCCCGAGACCTGGCGGCCGAACTGGCCGAACTCGGTGCGGATCAGCGCCAGGTTTTCCCCGACGAGCTTCTCGAGGGCAGCCAGCGTGGGCGATTCGGTCCGCTCCCCGCTGGTCACCCGAAGACGTTCACCGTTGCCGAGCAGCACATCGAGCGAGACCACATTGTCCGCGCTGCGGCCATAACCGAGGGCACGGGGGCCGCAGGCGTTGTTGCCGATCATCCCGCCGATCGTGCACCGGTTGCTCGTCGACGGATCCGGGCCGAACCGCAGGCCGTGTGGCCGGGCCACTTTCTGCAGTTCCGATTGGACAACGCCGGACTCGACCCGGGCCGTGCGCGCCGCCGGGTCGACCTCGAGCACGTGATGCAGGTGCCGACGCAGATCCACGACGAGACCCGGGCCCACCGCATTGCCCGCGCACGATGTGCCGGCACCCCGGCTGGTGACCGGCGTACGCTTCTCGAACGCCGACCGCACGACCTGCTCGAGCTCGGTCACCGACTCCGGGAACGCCACCGCTTCCGGGACCACCCGATAAAGGCTGGCATCCGTCGAATAGAGCGCACGCGTGAGAGTCGAGGAATCGAGCTGGGCAGTCATGCGCTCATCCTGCCAGCAGAAGCGGAATCGCCCGGCGAGCGTCAGTCCGCGGCCAGCACGGCCTCGAAGGCGCGGCCCAGGGCCCGGAAGTCCTCGGGATCGACCGCCGCCACGAACGCCCGACGCACGGACTCCACATGGCTGGGAGCGGCTGACTTGAGCAGTTCGAATCCTTCGGCGGTGAGATGGGCCCAGACCCCGCGGCGATCACTCGGACAGGCCTGGCGCTCCACGAGTCCGGCCTTCTCCATGCGGGCGACGGTGTGCGTCAGGCGTGATCGCGACTGGTGCACGGCATCGGCGAGATCGGACATCCGCAACTGCCGGTCCTCGGCCTCCTCGAGACACACCAGAATCTCGTATTCGGCCAGATCGATCCCGAATGGACGGAGATCAGCATCGAGGCGCTCGTTGATCCGCGCGACCCCGAGCAGATAGGTCCGCCAGATCCGTTGCTGCTCCTGATCCAGCCAGCGCGCCTGTACTCGTTCCGACATGTCACGAGTATACCAATAAGTTGATGGTTCAACTGTGTGATCGGCTTGCCCTGCGGAATCAGGGCGCTGTGGGCCTCATGATCGTTGTACGTGTGGGTAGGATCACAGGTCAGGCAACAGAGTGGTTAGCCAGTTACGGAGGGCACGATGGTGGATTATGCCGGCGCAATCGACGAGAAGACCAAGCAGCAACTGGCCGACCGATACCGCAATGTCGCGGAGATGTTGGTCAAGCGCGCCGACGTGGATCCCGCAAAGCTCGCCTTCCAATATCCCGATGCCAAGGAGAATTGGCGCTCGCTGAGTTGGCGTCAGACGAAGGAATACGCGTTCGATCTCGCCGGCGCTCTGCTGTCGGTGGGGTTGCAGGCAGAGGACCGGGTGGCCATCGCCTCCACCACCCGCATCGAATGGATCCTCGCCGACCTGGCGATCATGTGCGCCGGTGGCGCCACCACCACCATCTATCCGACCACGCAGTCCGACGACGTCAGCTACATCCTCGACGACTCCGGATCCCGGGTCGCCATCGTGGAGGATCCTGCCCAGCTGGCCAAGCTCCAGGAACACCCGGAGGTGTTCGAGCGGTTGCTGGCCGTGGTGCTGATCGACGGTGAATCCGACCACGAGCGCGTGCACAGCTGGGCCGAATTCCGGGAGCTGGGCAAGACCTATCGCGCCGACAACCCCGACACCATCGACCGGGCAATCGCCTCGACCGGTCCGGACCAGCTTTCGACGCTGATCTATACGTCGGGCACGACGGGCCGGCCGAAGGGCGTGCGGCTCACCCATGACGCGTGGACCTATCAGGGCCGGGCCGTCGAAATCATCCAGCTGGCCACTCCGGACGACGTCCATTATCTGTGGCTGCCGCTGTCGCATGTGTTCGGCAAGTGCCTGCTGTCGATTCAGCTCCAGATCGGGTTCAGCACGGCGGTGGACGGCCGCATCGACAAGATCGTCGACGGTCTGGGCGCGATCAAGCCCACCTTCATGGCCGGGGCTCCCCGCATCTTCGAGAAGGTCCGCGCCAAGGTCATGGTCGGCAACCAGACCGGCCTCAAGAGCAAGATCGCCCGCTGGGCGTTCAGCGTGGGCAAGAAGTCGATCCCGTTCCGGCTCGAGGGCAAGCCGATGCCTCCGGCTCTGGCGGCCCAGTATGCGCTCGCGCACAAGCTCGTGTTCAGCAAGCTCCAGGCCCGCCTCGGCGGCAACCTGCGCTTCATGGTGTCGGGCTCGGCCAAGCTGTCGAGGCAGGTGCAGGAGTGGTTCTATGCCGCCGGCCTGCTCATCGTCGAGGGCTATGGCATGACGGAGACCTCGGCCGTGATCTGTGTGAACGACCCGGCCAACCCCCGTCTCGGCACCGTCGGCCCGCCGTTGGCGGGCAGCGAGTTCCGGATCGCCTCCGATGGTGAACTCCTCGTCCGCGGTCCGGGTGTGACGACCGGCTATCACAACCAGCCCGAGGTCACGGCCGAGACCATCCAGGACGGGTGGCTCCACACCGGTGACGTCGGCGAGCTCGACAGCGACGGCTATCTGAAGATCACCGACCGCAAGAAGGACCTCATCAAGACCTCGGGCGGCAAATATGTGGCCCCGCAGAAGGTCGAGGGCACGCTCGTCGCCAACTGCCCCTATGTGTCCCAGGTAGTCGTCCACGGCGATGACCGCAAATACATCACCGCCCTGCTCGTCCTCGACCCCGACGCGATCCAGGGCTGGTCGGAGCATCACGCTGCCGGCTCCCTCAAGGGCACCGACTATGCCCACCTGACCCAGCATCCCGAGGTGACCGAGATGTTGCAGCGTTATGTGGACAGCGCCAACGAGCGTCTGGAGCGGTGGGAGACGGTCAAGCGTTTCCGTGTGCTCGACCATGAGCTCACGGTGGATGACGGTGCCGTCACCCCGAGCCTCAAGATCCGCCGGTCGACGGTCGAGAAGCAGTACGCCGACCTGCTCGATTCCATGTATGACTCGGAGGACTGAACCCCTTTGGCCCACCTCTTCGACTGTCAAACCCGATGGGGAGATATGGATGCCTATCTCCACCTCAACAACGGCGTCTATGTCGACTACCTCCAGGAAGCCCGTGTCGACTTCCTGCATTCGGGTGAGTTTGCGTACATGCTGGGCGACGAGCCTCAGCCGGGCGCGGAGGGTCCCAACACCCAGGCCATCCTCGTTACCGGGCATCAGGTCGAATATCTGAAGCCGGCCGAGCACGGCCATCCGCTGCAGGTCAGGCTGGTCGTCGATCAGATCGGGGCCGCCCGGTTCACGCTGGCGTACGACATCGTCAGCGATGACCGGATCGTGGCTCGCGCCCGCACGGTGCTGTGCCCGTTCGATCTCGAGACGGACGCCATCCGGCGGCTCACCGACGGCGAAAAGGCCTGGTTCGCGGAGCACGCCGAATCCGTGGAGCCGTTGCCGACCGTGGCGAAGGTGCGACTGGGGGATCAGCCGGCCCATGAGTACGCGTTCCGCGTGCGATGGTCCGACCTCGATTCCTATCGGCACGCGAACAACGTGAAGTACTACGACTATGTGCAGGAGGCCCGCATCGACCTGATGCGGGATCTCCTCGAACACCGCCCGGCCCAATCGGAGCGTCCGGGACAGTGGATCGTGGTGCGTCAGGATATGGATTACGCCGTCCAGATCGACTTCCGGCCGGAGGCCTATGTGGTGCGTACCGCGGTCCAGGACATCGGCCAGTCGTCGCTGACGCTGGCCGCCGAGATCATGGATCCGACCACTGGCGTGGTCCACGCGTCGTCGCGGACGGTGCTGGTCCACACCGCTGTCACCGGCCCGGAAGCCATCCCGGCCTGGATCCGGGAGGCGCTGACGCCGCTGCGACTCCCGGTCCCGGTGGCCTGAGGTTCACACCGCGAGCCAGGCTGCCTCATCGGTGGCGATGACTCCGGTGGAGGCATCGCCGGAATGAACGAGGACGCGCGCGTCGGCCGGGATCGACACCGGCTCGGTGCCGAAGTTCACGATGCACCGGAACCCGGGCTCGCGCGTGAACGACAACACCTCGGCGGGGGTGTCGTCCCACGTGAGCGTGCCGGCACCCAGTGCGGGGTTGCGTCGACGCTCGGCGAGAGCGGCGCGATAGAGCTCGAGATGGCTCCCGCGGACGCCGTCCAGTGCGGCCACCGTGGTGGCGGCCCAGTGCTCGGGCATCGGCAGCCATGGTTCACCGCCCGGCCCGAAACCGAAGGGTGAGGTGGTGTCCGACCACGGGATGGGTACGCGACAGCCGTCGCGGCCGCGGACGGTGTGGCCCGAACGCTCCCAGGTCGGATCCTGCAGCGAGGCCTCCGGGAGGTCGTCGACCTCGTCCAGGCCGAGCTCATCACCCTGATAGACGTACGCCCCGCCGGGCAGGGCCAGCTCGAGCAGCGCCGCTGCCCGCGCCCGGCGGCGCCCCAGCGTCAGGTCGGTCGGCATGGCCCACAGGGTGTTCTCGTCGGGACTCGGTGTGACCAGGCCCTCCGGCCCGTACGCCGACCCCGTCACCGGCTTGCCGAAGCGGGTCGCGACCCGGACGTTGTCGTGATTGCTCAGCACCCAGGTGCAGGGTGCGCCGACGGCCTCATGACTCACCAGGCTGAGGTTGATCACGTGCCGCTGCGACGAGGCCGTCCACTCACACAGCAGGGCATCGAAGTTGAAGGTGGTGTGGAGCCGACCCGACTCGACGTAGTCCGCCACGCGGTCGGCCGGGAGGTAGGCCTCCGACACGAAGACCCGGGCACCGCGCGCCGAGTCGGCGTACTCATCGGCGATCCGGCGCCACCGGCGATGGATCTCGGCCACCTCCGGCCGATCCCAGACGGGGTTGCCCACATGCTTGTCGAGGCTGGTGGTGCCGGGGTCGGCATCGGGCAGGTCCGGATGCTTCACCATCGAGTCGGCGACATCGATGCGGAAGCCATCGATCCCGCGGTCGAACCAGAACCGCAGGATCGAGTCGAACTCGTCGGCGACCTTCGGGTTGTTCCAGTTCCAGTCGGGTTGGCGGACGTCGAAGAGGTGGAGATACCACTGTTCGGGGCGCCCATCGGCGCCGATCACGCGCTCCCAGGCCGACCCGCCGAACATGGCCTGCCAGTCGTTCGGGGGCAGGTCTCCGTCGGGCCCGCGTCCGTCGCGGAACCAGAAGAGATCGCGTTCGGGTGAGCCGGGCCCGGCTTCGAGCGCCGCCCGGAACCAGGGGTGGTCGTCGGAGCAGTGGTTGGGCACGAGATCGATCAGGACGCGCAGGCCCAGTTCGTGGGCGCGGGCGACGAATCTGTCGGCGTCGGCGAGCGTGCCGAAGTCGGGGTGGATGTCACGATAGTCGGCGACGTCATAGCCGCCGTCCGCGAGCGGAGAGGGATACCAGGGGGAGACCCAGACGGCGTCGACCCCGAGGCCGGCCAGATAGGGCAGCCGGTCGGTCATGCCTGCGACATCACCGGTGCCGTCGCCGTCGGCGTCGGCGAACGAGCGCGGATAGATCTGGAAGACGACGGCGTCGCGCCACCAGTCCTGGTTTGGTGTCGTCGTCACAGCAGGCCCTCGCGCGGCTCGGGGGTGTCGAGGGAGTTCACCATCGCATCGGCTGCCCGCTCGAAGTATTCCCACATCTCATCGTGGAACTCCGTGGGAAGCTCGAGCTCATCGAGCGCCACCTTCATGTATCGCAACCAGGTGTCGCGCTCCTTGGTCGAGATGCGGAAAGGAGCGTGGCGCATGCGCAGCCGTGGGTGGCCACGCTGCTCGGAATAGGTGTCGGGGCCGCCCCAGTATTGCTCCAGGAATCGACGCAGGCGCTCCTCGGCGGGCCCGAGGTCCTCCTCCGGATACATCTCCCGGAACTCGGCATCGGCTCCGACCTGCTCATAGAAGCGCTTCGTCAGGCGGATGAACGTCTCCTCGCCGCCGACGGCGGCGTAGAAATTGTCAGCTGAAATGGGCGTCGTCACCCGGCCCATTGTGCCAGTGCGGGTTCGGAGGTCCCCGGGCCTGTCGAACGGGGCGGGATCAGCGGAACTTGCTCCGGATCAGTTCGCGGACTTCGTGGGCATCGGTGCAGGCGAGGGCCCGGTCGGCCAACGTGGTGAGCTCGGCGAGAGATGAGGTGCGCAGCCGGGCCTTGACCATGGGGACGGCGGGGGCGCCGGGGGTGAGTTCGCGTACGCCCAGCCCCACGAACAACGCCGCGACGTCGGGATCGGTGTTGGCATCGCCGCAGATCGCGACGAGCGTCTCCCGGCGGGACTCGTCGGCCACGAGCCGGATGAGTCGGAGCACCGCCGGATCGAGCGGATCGGCGAGGACGTGCAGGGCGGCGTTTCCGCGCTCGGCCGCCGTGGTGTATTGCGTCAGGTCGTTGGTGCCGATGCTCACGAAGTCGAGCTTCTGGGTCATCAGCCGGGCGCGGAGGGCAGCCGCCGGAACCTCCACCATGATCCCGACCTGGAGGCTGTCCGGTCGGCCGACCCGACCGACCACGTCGTCGAGGAGACCCAGGGCCCAGTCGAGCTCTTCCACGGTCGTGACCATGGGAAACATCAGGCTCAGGGGGGTGAACCGCGCCGCCCGGCAGACCGCCTCGACCTGGTCGATGAGCAGTTCGGGCCGGTTGCGGAACACGCGCAGGCCGCGAACGCCGAGGAACGGATTCTCCTCCTGGTCCAACGGCAGGAACGGGACGGTCTTGTCACCGCCGATATCCCACGTGCGGACGATCATCCGCTTGTTGCCCAGCGTTCGGCCCAGACGCA
Source organism: Propionibacteriaceae bacterium ZF39 (assembly GCA_039565995.1). Taxonomy (GTDB): domain Bacteria; phylum Actinomycetota; class Actinomycetes; order Propionibacteriales; family Propionibacteriaceae; genus Enemella; species Enemella fulvus. The sequence goes on from CP154795.1 coordinate 1,408,711, forward strand.
GGAAGGCCTGCTCCTGCTCCTCGACGGTCGGCGGATGCGGGGATCCGCCGAACAGGATCTCCGTGCGGATCACCCAGCCGTCCGCGCCCTTGGCGACCATGTCGCCCGCATCCGCCTCGGCGAGCACGTTGGCATAGATCTCGATGAGGGTCCCGTCGGAGGTGTACGCCGGCTCGTGCGCATGGGCCTGGGCCTCGGCCTGCAGTTCCTCGAGGGCGGCGAGCGTACGCTCGAACTCGGCCAGTTCGTCGGCCTCGGGGTTCACCGCGATACGGCGCTCGCCCCGGGCGATGAAGGCGATGATGTCGTCCTCCTCGACCCCGGACACGTCAGCGCCGGCAGCCGCGAAGATGGGGATGCCACGGGAGCGGGCGATGATCACGCCGTGTCCCGTCGGGCCGCCACCGATGGTCACGATGCCGAGGACGACCTTGGGGTCGAGGGTGACGGCCATGCCGGGGTCGAGCACCGGGACGACGAGAATGCCGGGCTCGGTGGTCTCGAACTCGGTCGGCGTACCCGTCAGCAACGCCAGGATGCGGTGCTCCACGGAGTCGGCGAGCTCGAGCTGGCCCGGTGCGTCCGGCAGTCCCTGGAGCCACGGGCGGTGGCGTTCGACAGCCTGCGTCCAGGACGTCGTGGCGGGCTCCCCGCTGTCCACGAGTTCGAAGGCGGCGTCGGTGATCCGCCTGTCATGCAGGAGTTCGCGCTGGGCGCCGAAGATCGCGGCGTTGGCGCGCACGGGCTGGGCCGCCAACTTGCGGAGCTGCTTGTCGGCCTTGGCGAGCACCTTGTCGAGCCGGCGGCGCTCCTTGGCCCGGTCGCCGGGCTCATAGGCGTTCAAATGGAGGTCGGGCTTCGCGATGATGGCGGGGCCGATCGCGACTCCCAGCCCCGATCCCTGAGACGACGTGCGTGCTTTGGCGTGCATGCGAACCCTTCTCTCGGCGACGCTGCCAGCCCAATGCTAGGCGGCCTCGTGCCAGAGCCTTTCGGGCCCGATCGTCTAGGTTCGGGTCATGACGCTCTCGGACACTGATCGCCGCCACCTCTCCCGGGCCGTGGAGCTCGCCGAACAGGCCCTGGCCTCGGGCGACGAACCGTTCGGTTCGGTGCTCGTGTCACCGGACGGGGAGGTGCTGTTCGAGGATCACAACCACGTCGCGGGTGGTGATCACACACAGCATCCGGAGTTCGCCATCGCCCGGTGGGCGGCTCAGCATCTTGATCCGGAGACGCGCGCGAGGTGCGTGGTCTATACGTCCGGCGAGCACTGCCCGATGTGTGCCGCCGCGCACGGCTGGGTCGGGTTGGGCCGGATCGTGTACGCCTCGTCGTCCGAGCAACTCGTTGCGTGGTTGGACGAGCTGGGCCTGCCAGCGGGGCCCGTGGCTGCGTTGCCCATCACGACCGTGGTGCCGTCCGCCGTTGTCGACGGCCCCGATCCGGCCCTGGCCGAACGCGTCCGGGAACTGCACGTTCGGCGTACGCGGGGCTGAACTCACCGGCCCGCGGCGTCATCCCTGTCGAACTCGTTTCCGCTCCGCAAGGTCGGAAGCAGTCATGTCCCGGTCCCGGGGCGGCCGACACCCCCACGTTCCTCACCGATTTCCTCGTCGCAACATCAGCGACACCTCCCGACGTGGCGCACGGTCGGAACGTGCGAATCATGTAGGGAGGTCGCGGACACGTCGGGATGTCGGCCAGTTTTCAGTGAGGGAGGTGGCGTACGTGTTGGGATGTGCTGACGTTCATGTCGGGAAGTGCAAGCCTCTGCGGCCGGGCCGGCGTACAGGTCGGGAAGTCCGAGCCGTCAGCGCTTCCCCAGAGGAGGCAATTCCATAGCGCCCCCAACTCACCTGGGCGAGGTCCCTTGACCAGGCCGCTGCTGCGGGCGCCAACGATTCCCCACTCACAGGTCGCGGAAGGTCGTCCGACCGGCCCAGAGGGTCAGGCGGACCGGGTCGGGCAGGTCCCGCCCGTGATAGGGGTTGTTGCGCGATTTGGACAGCGACGCGGCTCGATCGACGGTGCGTCGACGCTCCGGATCGACCAACACCAGGTTGGCCGGCTCGCCGACTTCCAGCGGTCGGCCCTGGTCAGTCAGTCCGGCAATCCGGGCGGGGGCGTACGCCATCCGCTCGGCCACGCCGGCCCAGTCGAGTCGACCCTCGGCGACCATCGTGTCCATCACGACGGCGAGGGAGGCCTCAAGCCCGAGCATCCCGAACGCCGCATCCGAGAACGCATGATCCTTGTCGTGGGCCGCATGGGGCGCATGATCGGTGCCCACACACTCGATCGTGCCGTCCGCCAGAGCCTCGCGCAGAGCCTCTACGTGCTCGTCGGGGCGCAGCGGGGGATTGACCTTGAAGGTCGGGTCATAGCCCTCGACCGCCGACGTCGTCAGCAGGAGATGGTGGGGCGTGACCTCGGCGGTCACGTTGATCCCGCGCGCCTTGGCCCAGCGGATGACGTCGATGGACTCGGCGGTCGAGACGTGACAGACGTGATAGCGCGATCCGGTCATCTCGGCGAGCTGCACGTCCCTCGCCACGATCACCGACTCGGCGACCGCCGGCCAGCCACCCAGTCCCAGCCGACCGGAGATCTCGCCCTCGTGGCAGCACGCGCCGGCCCCGGCCAGGCGCGGGTCCTGGGCGTGCTGGGCGATCACCCCGTCGAAGGCCCGCACATATTCCAATGCCCGTCGCATCACCAGCGAGTCGTGCACGCACTTGCCGTCGTCGGAGAACAGGCGTACGCCGGCCCGGGCCATCAGGCCCAACTCGGCCAGTTCCTCACCGGCCAGGCCCTTCGTCACGGCACCCACCGGATGCACCGCCGCGGACGCGGTCTCGGCCGCGACCGCCTTCATGTGTTCGACCGCTTCGGCGGTGTCGGTCACGGGGTTCACGTTGGCCATCGCCAGCACGGCCGTATACCCGCCACGGGCCGCCGCCCGCGTACCCGATTCGATCGTCTCCGCGTCCTCCCGCCCCGGCTCGCGCAGGTGGCAGTGGGTGTCGACGAGACCTGGCAGGGCGATCAGGCCATCGGCGTCGATGCGCTCGACATCGGAGCCGGCCGAGGCCGGATCGACGAACACGCCGTCGCGGATGAGCAGGTCGCCCGCGTCACCGCCGATCAGTCGGGCTCCGGTGATCAGCAGTTCGGTCATGCGTTGGTCTCCTTGTCATCCGCTCCACCCAGCACGTGATAGAGCACGCTCATGCGCACCGCGACACCTGCCGCGACCTGATCGAGGATCCGCGACGCACCCGCATCCGCGGCGTCGGCGGCCATTTCGAGGCCGCGGTTGACGGGGCCGGGGTGCAGGATCGCCGCGTCCGGCCGGAGCTTCGCCAGCCGGTCGGTCGTCAGGCCGTAGCCGATGGTGTATTCGCGCGGCGTCGGGAAATAGCCGCCACTCATGCGCTCGCGCTGCACCCGCAGCATCATCGCGACGTCAACCTCACCGAGCACCGCGTCGAAGTCGGTCGATACCTCCGCCGGCCACGTGGTCACCCCGGAGGGCAGCAGCGTCGGGGGAGCGACGAGGACGACCTTCGCGCCGAGCGTACGCAGCAACAACACATTGCTCCGCACCACCCGGGAATGGGTCAGGTCGCCGGTGATCGCCACGGTCTTGCCGGACCAGTCCTCGTCGAACCCGCCGCGCAGGGACCGGAAATGCCGCCGCATCGACAGCGCATCGAGCAGGGCCTGGGTGGGGTGCTCGTGGGTGCCGTCGCCGGCGTTCACCACCGAGCCCCGGATCCAGCCGGCGGCCTGGGCGGGCGCACCCGACGCGGAGTGGCGAATCACCATGCCGTCCACGCCCATCGCATCGATCACCTGCACGGTGTCGCGCAGGGACTCGCCCTTCGACACCGACGAGCCCTTGGCCGACACATTGATGACGTCGGCCGACAGCCACTTGCCCGCGATCTCGAACGACGACCGCGTACGCGTGGAGTCCTCGAAGAACAAGTTGACCACCGTGCGGCCGCGGAGCGTCGGCAGTTTCTTGATCGGGCGCCGCTGGACGTCCGCCATCTCTTCCGCGAGGTCGAGGATCGAGTCGATTTCGGAGCGAGAAAGATCCGCCGCCGAGAGGAGGTGTTTCATCGGGCCTTCCGTTCGGGCTGCTGGGGCCGGCTGATGGTGACTTCACTGCGACCGTCGATCTCCTCGAGTCGGACGCTGACCCGCTCGGACGAGGCCGTCGGGAGGTTCTTGCCGACGTGGTCGGCGCGGATCGGAAGCTGGCGATGACCGCGGTCGACGAGGACGGCCAGCCGCACCGCATCCGGACGGCCGATGTCCTTCAGCGCATCAAGCGCGGCCGACACCGAGCGTCCCGACATGAGCACGTCGTCGACGAGGACCACGGTCGCATGGTCGATCGGAATCGGCAGGTGGGTGGGGCCCACCGACCGCGTCGGGTGCCGGCGCAGGTCATCGCGGAACATCGTGATGTCGAGCTGTCCGACGGGCGTGGTGCCGTCCGGCTGTTCGGAGGCCCGGTCGATGGCGAGGGCGAGCCGTTTCGCCAGCGGTACGCCCCGGGTCGGGATCCCCAGCAACAGGAGGTGTTCCACGCCATGGTTGGCCTCGACGATCTCGTGGGCCATGCGGGTGATGGCGCGACTGATCTCCCCGGCATCGAGGACGCGGCGCGGCTCGGTGTGGTGGTCGGTCATTGCGTCTCCTCGGTCGCTGAGCACCCACACGCAGGTTCTCACCGGGGTGCCGACACCAGTCTTCTGCACTACGGTAGGCCTCATGAGCGATCTCACCCGCATGCTAGCCCCACTGACCGGCGGCCAGTTTCCTGGCTGGCCCGCTTCCGAAGCTCCCTCGGTGGTCCAGACGCTCGTGGTGCTGATCGGGATTCCGCTCCTCATCACCGCAGTCGTTCTCACCCTCACCCTGGCCGGGAGCCTCGCACGCCGTGGTCGGGGAGTGGCGATCGAGGTTGGTGAGCCGCTCTGGCTGGGCCAGACCGCATCCCCCCAGGCCGGGGCGGCCGACACGGGTCGTGCGGCGCTGACCGCCGGACCTGACGAGACCGATACGACGACCGGAGGCGCAAGTGTCCGCTGGTGAGAACCTGACCCCGAACCAGACCGAGGAACTCAAGCGTGCCGTTCGGATGGCCGAGGAGGATTCCGGTCTGGGATTCTCCCTCTATCTCGGCGCGGCCGAGGGTGACCCGCGGGCGTACGCCGAGAAGCTGCACGCCTCGCTCGAGGACTCGGCGCGAGCGGTGCTCGTGCTGTGTGATCCGCAGGCCCGCGCCCTGGAGATCGTGACCGGCGCGGTGGCCCGGCGTACGCTCACCGACGGGGAGTGCCGCCTCGCCGCGCTCAGCATCCAGTCGAGCATCCGCAACGGCGACCTGGTCGGCGGACTGTCGTCCGGCCTGATCCAGCTCAGCCGCTATGGGCGCGCCCCGCGCACCCTGCATGTCGGCACGATCGACGATTGATTCTCTGCCCGACCGGCCCGTCCCCGACCCGGGGGCGGGCCGGTTTGCATTTCAGTCGGCCCGCGAGAAGTACGCCCCAGCCCACGCGTCGGTGTTGATCCGCGATACGTCGCAGGACACGCCCGCCACCGCCGACTCGATCAGCCCGGCCAGCACCGGCAGCCACGGCCATTCGGCCGCCCAGTGCGCGACATCGACCAACACGGGGGCATCGGCCCAGACGATCGCCTCAGTCGCCGGGTGATGGCGCAGGTCCGAGGTGACATAGGCGTCCACGCCTGCACCGCGGGCCGTGTCCAGATGCGAATCGCCCGCGCCCGCCAGAACCGCGACCCTGCGTACCGATCGGTCGGGAGCCCCGGCCAGCCGCACCCCGCTCACCGTCGGGGGCAGGGCGTCGGCGACCTGTTGGGCGAAGTCCGCAGCCGACATCGGTTCGGCCAGCGTTCCCACGCGCCCGATGCCGTGAGAGGTGTCCGTCGGAGCCAGCTCGACCACATGGAACGCGGGCTGCTCGTAGGGGTGGGCTGCCAGCATCGCTGCGACAACAGCGTCGCGCCGGCCGCGGGGCAGCACCATTTCGATGCGGTCCTCGGTGACTTCCTCGACCTCGCCGGCGGACCCGACGAAGGGCTGCGCACCCTCGAGTGGCCGGAAGGAACCGGTCCCGCTCACGCGGAAGTGGCAGCGGTCGTAGTCGCCGAACTTCCCCGCACCCGCCTCGGCCATGGCCGCCACGACTGCGTCGGTGTGATCGGTCGGCACGAAGCAGATGATCTGATCCAACCGCTCGCGCGGACGGGGATCGAGCTGCGTGAGCTCGCTGAGGCCCAGGGCCTCGGCGAGGGCCACGCACACCCCATCGGGGGCGATGTCGGCATTGGTATGCGCGGCATAGCAGGCGATGCGGTGCTGGATCATCTCCAGCAGCATCCGCCCCTTGGGGTGGGCGCCGTCGACGCCGTGGATGCCGCGCAGCAACAGCGGATGGTGGGCGACGATGAGGTTGGCTCCACTCTCGATCGCCTGCGCCACCACGTCCGGGGTGATGTCCACCGTCAGCAGGACCCGGGTGACCGGCCACTCGGCGTCACCGCAGACCAGGCCCACCTTGTCCCACGATTCGGCCGAGCGCGGGGGATAGTGCTGTTCGACGACGCCGACGATGTCGGCAACGGTCGCGCTCATACGGTGGTCCTCATTCCGAAACCGCCGGCAGTGGCCCGTTGGCCTCGCGTACGCGGAGAGCGCGCAGGGCGTCGTCGCGGCATTCGCCGATGATGCGCCGGGTCGACTCGGGGAGCGTCGTCGCGGTGAGCCACTCGTCCAGGCGCCCGACGAACGTGGCGTCGGCGACCTCCGTGGGGAACAGGAAGCGCATCGCGGTCTGGGCGAGATGGACGCCGTGGTCCTTCCAGACGCCCTGACCCGAGGCGATCTCTTCCACGAGCCGGAAGTAGCGGTCGGCGTACGGTGCCAGCACGTCCTCCTGGCCGGGCTGGGCGAAGTACACACAGATCTGGCGATGGGTCTCGTTGGGGATCCCGGGCTCGGCCGTGGCGCGCTGCCACGCGGCCTCCTTGGCCTCGGGCGTGGGCAGCGCAGCGCGGGCCGCGGCCGCCCATTCGCTGCCGGAGATGGTGTTGTCGCGCTTGAGCTCGGCGGCGATCCCGGCGTCGTCGATCGCTCCGATGCGCGCGAGCTGCGTGACGAGATGCCAGCGCAGGTCGGCGTCCATCGAGAGGCCGTCCGGCACCTCCTGGCCCTCGAGCCAGCCCTGCAGCAACACGGCTCCGGCCTCGCTGTCGACGGCGCGCGCGAGAGCCCTCGCGAACGCGAGCTGGTGGTCGGAGCCCGGCTCGGCGTCGCGGACCAGCAGGGCGAGGCCGGCGGTCAGCTCCGACTGGTAGGCGGCGAGATGCTCGGGGGAGAGGAACAGGCCGGTGGCCACCTGGGCCTGGCCCAGCACCCGGCTCACCGCGGTCTGGTCGGTCTCACCCGCCACCCCGGCCAGGACCATCGCGAGATAGTCGGCCACCGGCAGCTCGGCATCCCGGCACATGTCCCACGCCGCACCCCACAGCAGCGCCCGGGTCAGTTCGTCGTCGACCTTGTCGATGTGGTCGACCATCGTGCGCACGGACCGGTCGTCCAGGCGTACCTTCGCGAATGTCAGGTCGTCGTCATTCAGCAGGATCAGGTCGGGCACCGGCTGGCCGATGAGCTCCGGGACCGGCGTACGCCCGCCCGCGATATCGGTCTCCACCCGGAACACCCGCTCCAGACGGTCATCCGTCACCCGATAACAGCCGATGGCCAGCCGGTGGGCTCGGAGGGTCGGATGATCGGCGGCCGCGCTCTGGGCGACGGCGAACGAGGTGAGGGTGTCGTCGGTGACCTCGAACTCCGGCCGCAGGGTGTTGACCCCGGACGTCTCCAGCCACTGGGCGGCCCAGCCGGACAGGTCGCGACCGGACGCCTCGGTGAGGGCTCGCAGCAGGTCCGGGAGCTCGGTGTTGCCCCACGCATGTTCGTCGAAATAGGCCCTGGCGCCTGCCAGGAACGCGTCCTGCCCGACGAACGCCACGAGCTGCCGCAGCGCAGAGGCCCCCTTGGCATAGGTGATGCCGTCGAAGTTGAGTTCCACGGCTTCCAGGTCGACCATGTCGGCTGCGATGGGATGGGTGGAGGGGAGCTGGTCGGCGCGGTACGCCCAGGTCTTGCGGGCATTGCAGAACGAGGCCCAGGCGTGCCGGGGGTCCTCACCGATCCGCGATTGCGCATAGTGCGAGGCCCATTCAGCGAAGGATTCCTTCAGCCACAGGTCGTCCCACCAGCGCATCGTCACCAGGTCGCCGAACCACATGTGGGCGAGCTCGTGGAGGATGGTGTTGTCGCGATTGTCGTACTGCGCGGCCGTCGCGCGGGACCGGAAGATCAGGTCATCGCGGAAGGTGACCAGCCCCGCATTCTCCATCGCCCCGGCGTTGTATTCGGGGACGAACGCCTGGTCGTAGGAGTCGAAGGGGAACGGCGTCCCGAACGCTTCCTCGAAGACCTCGAAGCCGCCCTGCGTGGTCGCCATGATGCGGTCGACGTCGAGGTGGTCGGCAAGCGAGGCACGGCAGATCAGTGCAGCGGGAACGGGCCCGGCCGCCGTGCGGATCGTGCCCTCGACCCGGTGGTAATCACCCGCGACGACGGCGGTCAGATAGGTCGGCAGGACCTTGGTCGCAGGGAAATCCCAACGGGAGAAGGTGTCGTCCAGGGCGGTGGTCGTCGGGCCCGTGGAGTTGCTGGCCACCAGCCACTGCGTCGGGGCGATGACCGAAATCGTGAACGTCGCCTTCAGGTCGGGCTGCTCGAAGTTCGCGAACACGCGGCGGGCATCGGCCGGCTCGAACTGCGTATAGAGATAGGTACGCCCGTCGGCCGGGTCGACGAACCGGTGCAGTCCCTGACCACTGCGGCTGTAGCGGTGCACGGCGGCGATGGACAACACATGCGCTCCGTCGCGCAGCTCGATCGGCAGTCGGGTGCCGTTGAAATTGGCGGTGTTGAGCGGTTCCCCGTCGAGGGTCGCATTGGTGATCCGGTCGGCGATCACGTCGACATAGGTGACCCCGGCCTTCGACTCGAAGGTGATCTCCGAGGTGGTCGTGAAGGTGGCCTCGGGGTCGGCCAGAGGACGGCCGTCCGCATCACGCCCGCTCAGGTCGATGACCAACCGGTAGGCACCAGTGGTGATCAGTTCTGCACGGCTCGCGGTCTCGGCACGAGTGATGTTCGCTGGATACACGGAATCGTCCTGCTTTCGCATGTCGACGGGCGCGGATGCGCAGGCCAGCGTATCGGCCCGGGGCGATGGCGGCGAACCGGATGGTTAGGCTTGCGACATGACTTCGACGAATCCGATCAAGGTCGACTTCTGGTTCGACCCCCTCTGCCCCTGGGCCTGGATGACCTCCCGCTGGATCAAGGAGGTCGAGAAGGTTCGGGACATCGATCTCACCTTCCATGTCATGAGCCTGTCTGTCCTCAACGACGGCCGCGACCTCGACCCGGACTATCGCACCAGGATGGATCGCGGCTGGGCCGCAGTCCGCGTCGCCCTGGCCGTCGATGAGCAGCACGGCAAGGCGAAGCTCGACGAGTTCTATACCGCTATCGGAACGCGGGTGCACCCGGGCGGTGCCGACAGCGGTGACCCTGAGACCATCGCCGCCGCCCTCGTCGATGCGGGTCTGCCCGCCGAGCTCATCAACGGCGGCGACACCGACGCCAACGACGACGCCCTGCGCCGCTCCCATCACGCGGGCATGGACCCGGTCGGTGACGAGGTCGGCACCCCCGTCGTCCACATCAACGGCATGGCCCTCTTCGGCCCTGTCATCTCGCCCGCTCCCAAGGGCGAACAGGCCGGTCGGCTCTTCGACGGCTTCGCCCTGCTCACCGAGTACGACGGCTTTTTCGAGGCCAAGCGCACCCGGACCGTGGGCCCGATCTTCGACTGAGGTGTGTAATTACGCGGCTCCGACAGGGCAGGTTCAGGCCGAACGAAGCTGCCGTACGGCCGCGCGCAGATAGGCGTGCCAGTTGGCCTGGTCCGTCAGGTCCCCGGTGTGACCGGAGGCCTGGAGGATCGCCCGACTGGTACGCCGGGTCTCGGCATCCCAGCGCCCCGTGATCTCGATCGGTTCATCGAAGAGCCAGCGCGCGGTGGCCTGGACCGCCTGGACCTGCACCCGCGAACCGCTGCGGAAGGACGACAACCCCGCCCCGCTGATCCCGTTGTCGAGGTGGATGTGGTTGCGGTGAGCCTCGTCATAGAGATAGGTCAGGACATAGGCGAAGTGGATGTGCAGGTGAGCCGCCAGCGCCCAGTACCCCCGGCGCAGTGACGCGGCGGCCGGGTCGTCGGCCCACAGGTCCTCCCGGCACGACACCACGGCCCGGCCGTTCAGGCGGAGGCGGGCGATGTCCAGCGCCCGTCCGGAGTGATGCCACGAGTCACACTGGCCCCGCCCATCGATCCAGGTGCCGTAGGTGTCCAGCCGGTCGAACCGCAGCCCCGTGGTCTCCTGCCAGTCCGTCGCCCACGCCTCGAGCTGTTGCTGGAAGGCAGGATCGAGATGGAAGGTCCGCGTCCCGCCGTCGACCTCGTAGTGCAGCGGCACCCCCGCCAGCCGTCGCGTACCCGGCAACGAGTCGCGCGGCACGCACTGTGCCCGCTCCCGGGGAGTGACGCTGTCGGGAATCGTGCAACCGGTGGCTCCCAGAACGCCCGCGGTGGCAAGGCCGGTCAGGAAGTGGCGGCGGGACAGCACACCAAAAGACTAGAGCCGCGAGCCAAGTTCCGGGGCGCACTGCCGGGCGTACGCGATCAGCGCCGGCGACGCCGTGGGGGCTGCTGATCGAGGCGGGCCAGGAGCCGGTCGGCCGCCCGCTCGGCTTCCTCGAGATCCGCGTCCGAGGGCCGCGAGACCTCACGCGCGCGCAGGGCGCGATCGGGGGTCACCAGGCCGGAAATGCCGTCACGGCCGAACTCGCCGCGCTCGCGCGGGACATCGCGGTGATGAGAATCCGACGGACGCATGCCCACAGGATAGTGTCGAAAACCGAAATCGAATCGCAGGCGGAAGGGGAGCGATGCCCGAAGGACACACCTTGCACCGCCTGGCGCTCGACCTGGACGAGGCGTTCGGCGGGACCTGCCCGGCGGTTTCCTCGCCCCAGGGTCGGATGGCCGCTGCGGCCGAGTTGGTCGATCGGACGATGCTCGAGGCGACCTCCGCCCACGGCAAGCATTTGTTCCTCCACTTCGAGGCCGACCGCAGCATCCACATCCACCTGGGTCTGATCGGCAAGTTCCAGTTCTCGGCGTACGCTCCGCCGACCGGCCAGGTCCGCCTCCGCGTCGCGAACGACACGATCGCGGCCGACCTGCGCGGGCCACAGCTGTGTGCCCTGCGTACCCCCGCCGAGGTGATCGCGGTGCAGCAGAAGCTCGGGCCCGATCCTTTGCGCGACGACGCGGATCCCGAGAAGGCCTGGGCCAGGATCCAGCGCTCGACCAAGCCCATCGCCGCGCTGCTGATGGACCAGTCGGTCCTCTCCGGTGTCGGGAACGTCTATCGCGCGGAGGTGCTCTTCCGGAACCGGCTCGCGCCCATGACTCCGGGCAAGGACCTCAAGCGTGCCTCGTGGCGCGCCATCTGGCGCGACCTCGTCGAGCTCATGCCGATCGGAGTCCGCGACAACCGCATCGACACCGTCCGGCCCGAGCATGAGCCCGAAGCCATGGGCCGCGATCCGCGCGTCGACGATCACGGCGGTGAGGTCTATGTCTATCGCCGCAACGGACAGGCCTGTCACGTCTGCGGTTCGACCGTACGGACGGTCGTTCTGGAGGGCCGCAACCTGTTCTGGTGTGGCAAGTGCCAACGCCGGAAATGACGCCCCAGGTCCTCGAATGGGGCGGGCCCGATGAACCCCTGACCAGGATCACCGTCGCGTCCGACGGCTCGATCACCACGGTCGACGCGGCCGGGGAGGAACTGCTTCGCCTGCTCACCGCGCCGAGCATCGGCGGGGCGCCGTTCATCGCCCGGGACATCCGGATCGAGGCGGACGAGATCGAGACGGTGGGGGAATGTGCCGGGCTGGAGGTCCGCGTCCGGCATTCGTTCGATCGCACCTGGCAGTGGCGGATCGGACTGGTCAACCCCGGCCGCGAGGCTGTGGAAGTAGGCCGGCTGGCGCTCGGGTTCGGGGCGGGGCGCGACGGATTCGTTCACGTCCTGGCCGCCGGAGCGTTGGGGGCGCTGACCGTGCACCGCGCCGGCGGGCCGTCGTGCCTGGCATTCCGCGTGACCCGGGGTGAACTTGTCGATGATGACGGTGCGGTGGCGACTCCGCCTCTGCGGTTGGAGCCCGGCGGGCGATATCAGCTGACGCTGTCGGGGGAGTGGTACGCCGACTCTGCGGCCGTCGAGTCCCGCCGTCCGGCCTGGTTCCCGGATCCCGTCGATCTGTCTGCCGAGGACGAGCCGGATTTCGTGATCGAGCACCCCGACGCGGCGATCCGCGTCGAGGAACTCGGACCGCCCGCGCCATCGCGTGTGTTGCGTCACGAAGTGGTCGAGGCCACGAGCCGGACCCGCGTCGATGTCGCGTTCGTGGCCGAGGCCCGGACGTACGCGGTGGTGGCCACCGCTGCCCTCGAACGGGGCTTCCTGCGCGATGCGGCCGAGGCGGTCTGCCTGCATCGCGCCATGTCCAGCCACGATCTGGGCCGCGACGAAGCCATCGAGCTGATCGAGGACTATCTCGCCGATCCCGGGTCGCTCGCCGATCCTCTGCGCGCGATCGTGCTGATCCGGTCAGCCGAGTGGGCGGGGCGTGAGCGCCTCGGCCGGGCCGCGGAGTTCCTCGCCGGCGTACCGACGCAGGACGGGGTCCCGCTTACCTGGCTCACTCTGTGGATGGCGCAACAGTTGCACGGGGAGGCTCCCGAGGTCGCGGACACTCTGACTCGGCTGTTGCCCGGTCCGGGCGAGACGCTCGGGATCGGGCTGCGGGCCGAGCTGACCCTCCTGGTGGGCCCCGACCCGGATCCGGCGATCGCTCGTCGGGCGGCGACCTATCTCCGGGTGATCGCCCAGGGCGGGCCCGGCACCATGCGTCGACCCGGTGTCCCGGCCTGGCGGCGAGCGATCGCAGTGGTCGTCCGGGCCCTGGGTGGTGAACCCGGGACGGGCACCCCGCCCGAGGTGCAGGCGGCCGTCCGCAGGCTCATCGCGTTGTCGGCGACGGCTCCCGACGGCCTGCGTACGCTCGCGTGGCTCACGCTGCTACCCGCAGAGGCCTGAGTCCCCGCTCACGACAGGAACGCCAGAATGGCGGCCAGGGCCGACTCGGTGCCGGTGCGCAGAGTGGGGTCGATCGCCGGAGCGAACCCCTGGTTGTGGTTGCCGACGACCGGCATGCCGGGGCGGAAGCCCCCGAACCCCCAGAAGGTGAAGGGCACCTCGAATGCCGCCGGGATGATGCTGAAGTCCTCCGAAGCGGGGACCGGCGCGAGCTGGTGCACCCGGTCGGCACCCAGGGCCGCGACGAGCGAATCCGTCACGGTCTTGGTCACGGCCTCGTCGTTGACGGTCAGTGGGAAAGTTGCGATCGTCTCGAAGGTGGGTTCCTGGGGCGACCCCGACGCGGCGCACTCGGCCCGCACAATCCGGTCGATCGATTGCAGGATCTTGTCCCTGACCGCGTTGTCATAGGCCCGAACGTTGACCTGCAGTTCTGCGCGATCGCTGATCACGTTGGGAGCATTGCCCACATGGATCGTGCCGACTGTCACCACACCGAACTGGCCGGGCGCCAGTTCGCGCGACACGATTCCCTGCAGGCGCAGCACGATGGACGAGGCGAGCACGGCCGGATCAACGCCAAGGTGGGGCATCGAGCCGTGCGAGCCCTTGCCGAAGACCGTGATCTTGATGCTGTCGCCTGCCGACAGGACAGCGCCCGGGCGAGTGGCGACATGGCCGGCGTCGGGCACGGTGAGGACGTGCTGGGCCAGGCAGACCTCCGGCCTGGCATGGGCCAGCTTGGTGACCAAGCCGTCATCCACCATTGCCCGGGCACCCTTGCCCGTTTCTTCACCCGGCTGGAAAAGTGCCACATAGGTGCCTTTCCAGGCACTCTTGTTCTGGGCCAACAATGCGGCGGCTCCAAGCCCGCAGGAAACGTGGAGATCATGGCCGCAGGCGTGCATCTTTCCGGGTTCGAGCGAGGCATATTCGAGGTCCGTCGCCTCAGTGACCGGAAGGGCATCCATATCCGCGCGGTAGAGAACGGTCCTGCCTTCACCATTTCGGAAGATGCCCACCACCCCTCCGCCGATCTGGAGGACTTCGTCGGCGCCGAACTCTTCCAGTTTTTTCGTGATGTTCTGCGCAGTTCGCACCTCCTCGCCCGACAACTCCGGGTGGCGGTGCAGGTCCTTGTAGAACTCCGTCTGCCAGACCAGGGTCTCCTCGATCCCCTTGGTGGCCTCGCCGAGCTGTGCGGGGCTGACGGGCGCACCCGTGGCTGCGGCAGCGCCCGCGCCACTGGGGGTCGGAGTCTGGCCGGGTGCAGGTTGGCCCGAGGAGCATGCAGTAAGGAGAGCGGCTACGGAGAGTCCGCCCAGGCCCGCCAGAGCGTGGCGCCTGGTCAGGGAGAGGGGAGCCGGGGCCGCAGCCGCCACTCCCTCGTCGAGTTCCGCCTTTTCCCACCCGCAATAGTGCAGGAAGTGAGGATCCTTTTCATGCAAACACATCTTTGTGTCCTTCTGTGAAAGCCCCGAGTATGCAAGGTGCTGAAAAGCTAGCGTCAGGATCAAATTCCAACAAGGATCCTGTTTTGGGCTACTCGTCGGTATTTCTTGAAATGTGCTGACGGCGAAGTATTCCGGATCCCCAAATGGTGAATTCTTGGACCAGGCTTTCGGAGAATTCGCCCGTCGTGCGCGGAATTGCTGAGGCGGAATCCGACGTGAACCCAGCTGGAGCGCCCGCGGCGCAGGCTCGGCGTACGAGCAGAAAAATCCTGAGCCGCGACACCGTGGAACGACGTCGCGACTCAGGACAGCGAGCGGATGACGGGAATCGAACCCGCGTAGCCAGTTTGGAAGACTGGGGCTCTACCATTGAGCTACATCCGCGTGCGCAGGCCAATATAGCCCAATCCAGCGCAGCCCGCCGTTCGGTTTCCTGGTCGAGTGGGCGTTTGGCCGTTCCGGTGGTTACGCTTCTCGCGCCTGCCCCAGCTCCTTCCGGAGGATCGGATGCCCAGCTTCCTCAAGAATCGCGCCGTTCAGATTTCGCTCGGCGTGGTGGTTGTCGCCCTCGTGGTCGTCGCTGCGGTGATCGGCCTCCGTCCGCGGCCCAACGCTACCGTGGCCCAACCGGCGGCGTCGACGGTTGCTCCGGTCGAGACGACGGCTGCGCCGACCTCGGAATCGTCGCCCGAAGAGACGCCGGGCTCGTCACCCACGCCCATGCAGACCTGCACGAACTTCACCGGTGATATGGAATCGCCCACCAAGTTCGAGGTTGATCGCATGGACGTCGATTCGCCGATGATGGTGGTCGGCAAGGATGCCGACGGCAACCCGGGCGCGCCGCCGCCGAACGAGGCCTACACCACGGCTTGGTACAACGGCAGCCCCGCCCCCGGCACCACCCAGGGCAATGTGATCCTCACGATCCACACCTATTCGAAGGGCCAGGCGCTCGGCAACGACCTGTTCGGGGCGAGCGGGCTCATGGAGCCGCAGCCCGGCAAGGGCCTGCAGGAAGGTGACCTGATCAAGGTCTCCGACGCCGAGGGAAAGCAGGTCTGCTATCGCTACACGGGGCAGACCAAGGTCTGGGTCAAGACCTATGACCCGACCTCGGGTGTCTTCCACAACCCCGACGGGCCGCCGCAGCTGGCGATCATGATCTGCTGGGACTACAACCCCGGCACCAAGGACTGGGATTCGCGGATTATCTTCTATGCGTCCCTGATCCCGGAGGGTACGCCGGCCCCCGCGGCGGGTGCCTGATCCATTCTTGCCAGGTTTGGCTGTCCGCGACTGGCTTGGGCGCCGTGGCGATGGTTAGAATCGCTGTCGCTCGTGTCCGCTTCGGCGGAGTCACGCGGGCACCGGGGCGTAGCGTAGTGGCTAGCGCGCCTGCTTTGGGAGCAGGAGACCGCAGGTTCGAGTCCTGTCGCCCCGACTCGGCGCTGTCGCTCGCACCCGCCCAAGGTCGCTACGATTGCGCGGGTGTGCCCTTGCGTGGGTCACCACAATTGCCGCGTCCGGACGGGCGTTCGGCCCATAGCCATCCATCAGGAGTAAACCTTGCCCAGCACCGTTGAGAAGCTGAGCCCCTCGCGGGTCAAGATCACCGTCGAGGTGCCGTTCACCGAGCTGAAGCCCGCCCTCGACAAGGCCTATCGGGACATCGCCTCGCAGGTGAACATTCCCGGCTTCCGCAAGGGCAAGGTGCCTCCGCTGGTGGTCGATCAGCGCTTCGGTCGCATGACGGTGGTGCAGGAGGCGATCAACCAGTCGCTGCCCCAGCTCTATGCCCAGGCCATCCAGGAGAACGAGCTCAACCCGCTGGGCGAGCCGGAGGTCGAGGTCACCAAGCTCGAGGACGGTGAGCTGGTCGAGTTCACCGCCGAGGTCGACGTGCGCCCCGAGTTCGAGGTGCCGGCGTTCGACACCGTCAAGGTCGAGGTCGAGCCGCTCAAGGTCGACGACGCCGCCATCGACGAGCGCATCGACATCCTGCGCCAGCGCTTCAGCACCATGAACGATGTCGATCGCCCGGCTGCCGACGGCGATGTGGTCACCGTCGACCTGGCCGCATCCCAGAACGGTGAGGAACTCCCCGAGGCGACGGCCGACGGGATCCAGTACACGATCGGCTCCGAGGGGATGCTCGACGGGCTCGACGAGGCCGTCACCGGGCTTTCGGCCGGCGACACCGCGACCTTCGAGTCCCAGCTGGTCGGTGGCCCGCTCCAGGGTGAGAACGTCCAGGTCCAGGTCACGCTGCAGAAGGTGTCGGAGCGGATCCTCCCCGAGGTCGACGACGAGTTCGCCCAGCTGGTGTCGGAGTTCGACACCGTCGAGGAGATGCGCGCCGACCTCCGCACGAGCGTCGAGAACGCGGCCCGCATCGAGCAGGCCAACGATGCCCGCGACAAGGTGCTCGAGGACCTCATCGGCCAGATCGACATCGAGATCCCGGAGAAGGTGCTCGCCAGCGAGATCGAGGGTCGCCACCAGCAGATCCAGCAGCAGCTGGAGATGGCCGGGATGACCCTGGACAAGTATCTCGAGGACACCGACTCCGAGGAGACCGCCGAGGAGTTCTGGGCCGAGATCGATTCGCGCGCCGCTGATGCCCTCAAGGCCCAGATGGTCCTCGACCAGGTCGCCGAGACCGAGCAGGTCGAGATGACCCAGCAGGACCTGACGCAGCACATCCTGCGCAAGGCTCAGCAGTCCGGCCACTCGCCGGAGCAGGAAATGCAGCACATGATGGAGCACAACCACATGGGCGAGTGGATGACCGAGATCCGCCGCGGCAAGGCCCTGCAGCTCATGGTCGCCGGTGCCACCATCACCGACACCGACGGCAATGTCGTCGATCTGTCCAACCTGCGTGAGGACGGCTCGATCGGTGAGCCCGAGGAAGCCGAGTCTGCCGACTCGCCCGACTCCCCGGATTCTCCCGACTCCCCGGATTCGCCCGATTCGCCCGCGTCCCCGGACTCGGCCGATGAGCCGGAGACCGACGAGGCCAAGGCCTGAGTTTCGCATCAATGCCGACGCGGCCCGCTCCCGACGGGGGCGGGCCGCTGCCGTTGACGGGAAGCTCCGCCCCCGGAGCTGTCGGACAATCCATGCATCTTCGCGCGGCTGGTTGGGCTGATCCAGGGAAGCCGCTGCATCTTCGCGCGGGTTGGGTGAAGCCGCGCGAGTACGCCCGTCTTCGCGCGTGAAGTATCACGCGCGAAGACACCGCAATCCGAGCACCTGCGGGCAACTCGCGCGAAGATGCGACTCGACGGCATGGGAAGTGCATAGCGCTCACATCACTCCTGCCGGGGACGCTCTACGTGACGGGGCACGAACCACGTGTCGGCGAGGGCGCGGTGACAGGCACACCAGGAAAACCGAATGCGCCCAATGCGGGGCGGGCGTACGCTCGTGCCGGCCGATCGGGCCGAACGAGATTCGATTATCTGACTGTTAATCAGGAGTTGCGGGTTCGAATCCCGTCCCACTTCGGTGGGTGGTGTAAATGGCAACACACTGCCGCTTCGGCGGCTGCTCGGAGCTCAACTCCCTGCCCGATCGGCTTCAGCCCAGTTCGCGTACGCCCGGGGTGACCTGTTCGGAGAACGTCCTCATGAACCGCTCCTGATCGTGACCCGGGCCATGGAAGACGAGATGGTTGAAGCCGAGATCCGTATAGAACCGGATCTGCTCGATCGCCTCTTCCGGGGTGGACGCCACGATCCAGCGCTTCGCGACCTGCTCGATGGGGAGAGCGTCGGCCGCCGCCTCCATCTCCTCCGGGTCGGTGATGTCGTGTTTCTGTTCCTTGGTCAGCGACAACGGCGCCCAGAAGCGCGTGTTCTCCAGCGCGAGTTCGGGATCGGGATCGTATGAGAGCTTGATCTCGATCATCCGGTCGATGCTGTCGAACTCCCGCTTGTTGAGCTCGGCACCCTCCGCGACCGCCGGGATCAACTTGTCGCGATACAGCTCCGCACCCTTCCCGGAGGTGCAGATGAAGCCATCGCCCTGCCGGCCGGCGTACTTCGCGACCACCGGCCCGCCCGCCGCGATATAGACCGGCACCGGGACGTCCGGCCGGTCATAGATCATCGCGTCAACCGTGCGGTAGTAGTCGCCCTCGAACGTCACTCGATCCTCGGTCCAGAGCCGGCGCATCAGGCGTACCGACTCGCGCAGGCGCGCGAACCGCTCCTTGAAATCGGGCCAGCCCTGCTGGCCGACGGCAATCTCGTTGAGGGCCTCGCCGGTCCCGACGCCGAGCATCACGCGCCCCGGATAGAGACAGCCCATCGTGGCCCACATCTGGGCGATCACCGCAGGGTTGTAGCGGAAGGTGGGCGTCAGGACGGACGTGCCCAGCATGATCCGCTCGGTCCGCGCCCCGACGTGGGACATCCACACGATCGAGTTCGGGGCATGCCCACCCTTGTGGCGCCACGGCTGGTAGTGATCCGAGATCGTCGCGGAGTCGAAGCCCAGCTCCTCCGCGATGACCGCGAAGTCGGCCAGCTCCTTCGGCGCGAACTGTTCGGCGGAGGCCTTGTAGCCGATCCTGATCACGGGTCTCTCCTCGCTCGGGTGTCCACCAGCCATATCAAACCGGTCAGGTGCGTCGGGTCGTCGGGGTCGATTCGGGTGTCCGAGGCGCGGGGATCGGATCGGGTACGCGGACAGCGGTGCGTTCCTGGGTCCGCTCATGCCAGGCCAGGGCGATCACCGTGGCCAGCACGATTCCGAAGCCGGCCCACTGGGTCGGCTGCAGGGTGGCGTGCTGGATGAACACGCCGACGGCCGCGGCGGTCAACGGGAAGGCCAGCTCGGCGAAGGTCGCGCGCGAGGCCGGGGTCTGCTTCAGGCCGAAGTAGTAGAGCACCAGCGCCAGCAGGCCGGGCACGAGGGCGAGCGAAAGCAGCCGCGGCCAGGTGGCCATCGGCAACGTCAACGGTGCCCCCAGGGCGGGCACGATCACGAGCAGCGTCAGGAAGCCGAAGAAGAAGCGCAGGGCTGTGACGTGGTGGAACGCCAGCTCTTTGGAGGCGAGCCGCCCGAGGACGGTGCCGAGTGCCCAGAGCGCCGCAGCGCCCAGCCCGAGGAGGGCCGGAGTGAGTGAGCCGATCCCCACCGCGAACGGTTTGGGAAAGGCCAGGAACCAGGCACCGATCAATGCCGGCACGGCGAAGAAGGCGAACCGCGGACGCAGGCGCTCGCCGAGAATCGCCGCCGCGAACGCCAGGGCCAACAGCGGCTGCAGCTTCTGCAACACCTGCGGGGTGATGGGATCGCCGGTGCGGAACGCCAGGGTGAACAGCGTGGTGGCGAGCGCGGACGAGCCGCCCCCGATCACGATGGTCGCGATGCGCGTACGCCAGGACGCGCCCCACCAGGACCGCAGGGCTCCGACCAGGACGGGAGACACCAGCAGCACGAGGATCAGGTGTTCGCCCAGCACGATGCTGGAGGAGGCGTACTCCTTGGACAACGGCGCCCGCAACAGACCGGAGAATCCCCACATGGAGGCAGCGATCGCGATCAGCCAGGTGCGATCGGCGACAGCGCGACGGACAGTGCTCACGTGAACTCCTTGGGGGACGCGTTCGCGGCCAGTCTGGCCGTTCGTGGATATTGCGTCCAGCGCAGATCTTCGCCACGGGTCATGCGTTCAACGCATGGCTGCGCTACCGTGCGGGAAATGGACCTCAGTCAGTTCCAGGCCTTCGTTGCCATCGCCCGACTCGGATCCATCTCGTCCTCGGCCGTCGAGCTCGGCTATTCCCAATCTGCCGTGTCGCGGCAGCTCCAGGGACTGGAGCGCGAGATGGGGGCGGAGCTCGTGCGCCGGTCCGCCCGGGGCGTACGCCTGACCGCGCGCGGTCGCGCCCTCCTGCCGCATGCGCAGGACATCGTGGCCGCCTGGGAGGCGGCGCGTGCCGATGTGTCCGGCACCACCGAGCGCACCCGACTGCGGATCGGAACATTCCCCGCCGCGATGGCCGCTCTCGTGGCGCCCGCGCTGGGTGAGCTGGAGCGCGTCCGGCCCGATCTTGTCGTCGGCATCCGCCAGGAACCCTCTCCGAAACTGAGGAGCGCGGTCGCCGCCGGCGAACTGGACGGGGCGCTGGTCATGGAGAGGGAGGCCGAGCCGCATCTCCGAGGCCTCCGGGCCGAATCGGTGGTGATCGATGAGATGGTTGTGATCGTGCCCCATGGGCATGAGGCCTTCGGCACGCCGACTCGAGCTCGCCTTGCCGACTTTGAGGGGGAGACCTGGGTAGAGGCCCCCGGGCGCTCGGAACGCGTCCTGCGGGGTGCAGCGGCGCGAGCAGGGTTCACGCCCGGACGGATCAGGCCGGCGCCGGATCTTGCCGCGAAGGTCGCCTTCGTCGCGGCCGGTCTCGGGGTCGCGATGGTTCCGGCTCTGGCGCTCGCCCCACAACGCGCGGACCTCGGCGTGCTCCGATTGGCGGACCCGCCCCAACGAGGAGTCAACTGGCTGACGCGGGCCGATCGGGATCCGGGTCAGCTGGCGGACGTGCTGGCCGCATTCGCGTCGGTGCAGGCGAGCCGCGATGGTGCGCCGACAGCGAACAGCGCCGGATAACTCTCGGGATTGTCGGAGTGGGCGGGTAGTTTCGACGCTGTGAAGAACAACGGACTGAACCCGTCGCTGATCCGCGCGGCTGCGAGCCCCGGCGGCGCCAGCATGAGCGACAACGTCTATCAGGCCCTCCTTGCCAACCGCATCATCTTCCTGGGCTCCGAGGTGCGCGACGACAACGCGAATGCCATCTGCGCCCAGATGCTGCTGCTCAACGCGGAGGACCCCGACAAGGACATCTACCTCTACATCAACTCACCCGGCGGCTCGGTCGACTCGGGCATGGCGATCTTCGACACCATGCAGTGGATCTCCAACGATGTGGCGACCGTCGCCATGGGCCTGGCTGCCTCGATGGGCCAGTTCCTGCTGTCGGCGGGGACGAAGGGCAAGCGCTATGCGCTGCCCCACAGCCGCATCATGATGCACCAGCCGTCCGGCGGTCTCGGTGGCACGGCCTCCGATATCCGCATCCAGGCCGAGCAGTCGCTCCACATCAAGAAGGTCATGGCCGAGCTGATCGCTCAGCACACCGGCCAGACGGTGGAGCAGATCAACGCCGACTCCGATCGCGACCGCTGGTTCACTGCGGCCGAGGCGCTCGAATACGGCTTCATCGACCACGTCTACGAAAAGGCGTCGCAGATCCGCGACGACGCCCCGAACCAGTGAGAGGAGCGGACATGAACTTGAACAACCTCGCTCGGTTCAACATGGAGCAGCGCGAACAGGCTCTGCAGCCTGCGCCGATCATGCCGGGTGGCATGGCGCCGGCCGGTCCGTCCATGGACTACTACATCCCCCAGTGGGAAGAGCGGACGTCCTATGGCGTACGCAGGGTGGATCCCTACACCAAGCTGTTCGAGGAGCGCGTCATCTTCCTCGGCACGCCGGTGACCGATGACATCGCAAACGCGATCATGGCCCAGCTGCTCTGCCTCCAGTCGATGGATGCCGATCGCAAGATCAGCATCTATATCAACTCGCCCGGCGGCTCCTTCTCGGCCATGGCAGCCATCTACGACACGATGCGCTACATCAAGCCGGACATCGAGACCGTCTGCCTCGGCATGGCGGCGTCGGCTGCGGCCGTGCTGCTGGCGGCGGGCACGAAGGGCAAGCGTCTGGCCCTGCCCAACTCGACGATCCTGATCCACCAGCCGGCGATGGGCCAGTCTTCCTATGGCCAGTCGTCCGACCTGGAGATCCAGGCCAACGAGATCCTGCGGATCCGTTCGCTGATGGAGCAGATGCTCGCCGATGCGACCGGTCAGGATGCCGAGCAGATCAGCCGCGACGTCGAGCGGGACAAATATCTGACGGCCCCCCAGGCCAAGGAATACGGCATGATTGACGACATCCTGATGTCGTTGAAGGACGCTGGTTGAGATAGCTGATCAACACCTTGCCCGCCGGAGGAAATGCGCTCCGGCAATGGCCTTCGGCGGGTTAGGGTGTGGTCCGCGTGGTACGCATTGGTGCACCACGCGGACGGGTTCGACCCAACGGGGACGGATCGGAACCTGGAGATTCGGGAGGCAGGGCAATGGCGCGCATCGGTGAGAGCGGGGACTTGCTCAAATGCAACTTCTGCGGCAAGAGCCAGAAGCAGGTGAAGAAGCTCATTGCCGGTCCCGGGGTCTACATCTGTGACGAGTGCATCGACCTCTGCAACGAGATCATCGAAGAGGAGTTCTCGGAGGGTTCCGATGTCGGCCTCCTCGACGAACTGCCCAAGCCCCGACAGATCCGCGAGTTCCTGGACGCCTATGTGATCGGCCAGGGGAGTGCCAAGAAGGCGCTCGCCGTGGCGGTCTACAACCACTACAAGCGGGTTCAGGCCCAGGCGGCCACCGCCCCGCGGCGTGCCGCCGAGGACGATGCGGTCGAGCTCGGGAAGTCCAACATCCTGCTGATCGGCCCGACCGGTTGCGGCAAGACCTATCTCGCCCAGACGCTCGCCAAGATGCTCAACGTCCCCTTCGCCATGGCCGACGCCACCGCGCTCACCGAGGCCGGCTATGTCGGTGAGGATGTCGAGAACATCCTCCTCAAACTCATCCAGGCCGCCGACTTCGATGTGAAGAAGGCCGAGACGGGCATCATCTATATCGACGAGATCGACAAGGTGGCCCGCAAGTCGGAGAACCCGTCGATCACGCGCGATGTCTCCGGCGAGGGCGTGCAGCAGGCGCTCCTGAAGATCCTTGAGGGCACCACGGCCTCGGTGCCGCCCCAGGGCGGCCGCAAGCACCCGCATCAGGACTTCATCCAGATCGACACCACCAACGTGCTGTTCATCGTCGGTGGCGCGTTCGCCGGTCTCGAACACATCATCGACAGCCGGGTCGGCAAGCGTCCCATCGGCTTCAACAACGATCTCGACGCGCGCACGCCGGATTCGGATGATCCCTTCTCGGAAGTGCGCCCGGAGGACCTGGTCAAGTTCGGCCTGATCCCCGAGTTCATCGGCCGACTGCCGATGATCTCCACCGTGACTCCGCTCGACAAGGATGCGCTCGTGCGCATCCTGGTCGAGCCGCGCAACGCGCTGGTCAAGCAGTTCCGCAAGCTTTTCGAGCTGGACGGTGTCGACCTCGAGTTCACCGATGACGCGATCGAGGCCATCGCCGACCTGGCGCTGGCCCGGGGGACCGGTGCCCGCGGCCTGCGGGCGATCCTCGAAGAGGTCCTGCTGAATGTGATGTATGACGTGCCGAGCCAGGAGGATGTGGCTCGCGTCATCATCAACGGTGACGTCGTCAACTCGGCGGCGCTGCCCACCCTGGTGCCGAGGTCCCAGCTCCCCAAGCGTGAACGGCGCGAGAAGAGCGCCTGATCTCAGGCGTCGAAGCGCTCCATCAACCCCATGAGGATGCGCCGGAGCTGAGGCCCGTCGTCGACGCCGAGTGAGTCGAACCAATCGGTCTCGATGTCTGCCAGCGTCCGATCGACGAACGCCTTGGCCCGGCGCCCCTTCTCGGTGGCCTCCAACACGCGTGCGCGATGGTCGGTCGGGTGGGGGCTGACCCTCAGATAGCCGTTGCGCTCCAGATGGGTGATCTGCTGGCTGACAGCCTGCTTGCTCACGCCGCAGAGTTCGACGATGCGCGAGGCCTGATGGCGGCCCTCACCGACATGACGCAACACGTTGGCCGCGTGCGCCAGGGACAGGGAGTCGAACTCGGACGCCCGGAGCCGCCGATCGAACTCTGCGGTGAACGCATCCTTGGCGCAGCCCAGAAGGCTGACCAGCGGGCGGTGCGTCACGGTTTCCACCCGGACAGGCTAACCCACCGTTCCGCAGAGTAGTCAACAGATTGACCTCGATCCGGCGCGTTGGAAGAATGGTCGTCAACAGATTGACTATCGATGCCGGCCCGGCATTTTCTTATAGAGAAGGAAATCATGAACGCCCTTATTCTCGTCGGCAGCCTCCGCGGCGACTCCTACAATGCTCTGCTCGCCCGTGAGCTCGTCGGCCTGATGCCCGAGGGTGTCTCCGCCACCATCTACGACGGTCTCGCCGAGCTGCCCCACTACAACGAGGAGCTCGACGCCGACGCTGTGCCCGCCCCCGTTCTCGCCTTCCGCGGTGCCGTCGAGCAGTCCGATGCCGTGATCGTCGTGACCCCGGAATACAACGGTGCGGTCAGCTCCGCGATCAAGAACGCGATCGACTGGGGCTCGCGCCCCTATGGCGAAGCTGCCCTGAGTGGCAAGCCCGCGCTGGTCTTCTCCGCGACCGGTTCGCCGCGCGGTGGCGAGTGGGCGCGCGAGAACGCCGTGCGCGCGCTGACCGTGGCCGGCGCCGACGTCATCCCCGAGACTGTGGGTGTGCCCAGCGCCTATGAGGTGTTCACCGACGGCAAGCTCACCGAGGAGAGCATCAAGGCGCGCGTGACCGCCGCCCTGGAGCAGCTCGCCGTGAGTGTCAACGCCTGATCGCTGCACAGCTTGCACGAGTGCCCGTCCCTGTCAGGGGCGGGCACTTTTCATTCCCGGGGAGGTCAGCTCGGTGGGCCGAAGCGCGTCAACGTAGCCAGTTCCTCGGTCATCTGCCGGGACCGCTCGACCGACGCCGGGGTTCCGAGCTCGGCCCGGAGCTCCGGGTGGCTGCGATAGGCCTCGAGCAGGCCGAGCACCACACACGGATGCTGGACGCGGTTGTCGACGCGCACCAGCCTCGGCTGAAGCCCGTCCGGAAAGACGTCGAGAAGCAGGACCGCATTCTGGGGCAATCGCGAGGCGCGATTCTCCCGGGCCGTCGCGTCGATGCGCTCGATATCGCCCCAGGCCAGTTCGGGGGAGTCCGCTGTGAGCCGGAGCCCCGTCGAGGTGAGGATGATGGCATCAGATCGCACACTGCGGAGGACCATCCACCAGGCGAGGGCCGTCATGCCCAGCAGCAACATGACGACCAACACATGCTGAACAATCCGTCCCGGTGTCTTCGGCAGAGGGCCGTACGCCCAGGCGGCGGTCTGCCACAGTTGCCAGGCGCACAGGGTCGTGAGGATGGCCAGGCCCGGCAGGATCATCCGCTGGCGAACGATCCAGTGCCGCTCTGAGAGCACGGTCGCCGGCTGGGGATGGTTCCGAACAGTGACCGGCCCCTTGGTGGGGCGAGAGGGTTTTACGGCGATCGCGAAGCCGGCGAACAGGAGGCCCATCGCCAGCAGGGGCAGTGTCGTCCCCAGGGCAACCCTCAGTGACACGAGAGCCGTGGTCAGAAACAGGACCGCGAACAGGCCGAGCATGCCGGCGAGGAGCCAACCCACCTGTCCGCCGGCGTGGATGTGTCCTTTCCACGGCGGCGGATAGAGCGGGGGAGTGCGTGTCATGGCGACCGGGTCCTTCCTGCGGCAGGAAGGACTCTAGTCAGCCGCGGTGCTTCAGGGCTCGAGCAGCACCTTGATGGCGCGGCGCTCGTCCATGGCTGCGTACCCCTCGGCCACCTGATCGAGCGGCAGAGTCATGTCGAACACCTTGCCCGGGTTGATCTTCCCGGTCAGGACGAGGTCCATCAGAAGGGGAAGATAGGCGCGCACCGGTGCCATGCCGCCACGCAGCCCGATGTTGCGACGGAAGAACGGATCGAGGGCCAGTTCGACCCCGACGGGTACGCCCACGTAGCCGATCGTCGCGCCCGGGCGGGCGCAGGCGCCGGCCTGCTGCAGCGCCTCGATGGTGCCGACGGCCTCAATGACGGCATCGGCGCCGACGCCATCGGTCAGCTCCAGCACTCTCGCGGCGCCCTCGGCGCCCCGCTCCTCGATGACGTCGGTGGCACCGAACTCGCGGGCCAGGGCCTGACGGTCGGCATGGCGGCTCATCGCGATGATGCGACTCGCGCCGAGCTGCCTCGCCGCGAGTACGCCACAGAGCCCCACTGCGCCATCGCCCACGACTGCCACCGTCGACCCTTCGCGTACGCCGGCGCTCACCGCCGCATGCCAGCCGGTGGCCATCACATCGGAACAGGCGAGCAGCGACGGGATGAGCTCGGGTGCAGGAGGTTCGGGGGTGGCAACGAGGGTGCCGTCGGCGTACGGGACGCGGACGGCCTCGGTCTGGCAGCCCATGGCGAACACTTCTTTGTGGGCGCAGGAGGAGTGCATCCCGGCGAGGCAGTGCGCGCATTCGCCGCAGGAGGTGTTGAACGGGGAGACGACGAAGTCGCCGACCTTCACCGTCGTGACCTCATCGCCGACCTCGGTCACGACGCCGCAGAACTCATGGCCGGTCAGTTGGGGTTGGGCGATCTGCCGGATGCCGCGGTAATTCCACAGGTCCGAGCCGCACACGCACGTGGCGGTGATCGTTACTACGGCGTCCCCGGGATTCTGAACCGTCGGGAAATCGACCTCGGTGATGGAAATCTCGTGGGGAGCTGTGAGCAACGTTGCACGCATGTCCACAGCATGCCATGCCGGCCGGCACGCCGGATCCGGCCGATGGCTTCGTGCCGGTCCGCGTGCCGACCGCAGGCTTGGCCGTCAGATGGTGGCCATGGCCGAGGACCAGCCGGCCGGGAGGTCGCTGTCGAGCCCGACGGCAACCTGGTCCGAGACGTCGGCCTGGAGAATCCGATCGCCTGTCACATAGAGGATGGTCTCCTCCTTGGCGTTGTGCTGGTCGAGCACGATGACGAGTTCTTCCCATTCGGCGAGCGCCGCAGGAAGGTCGGCCGCTTCCCCGGCGAGATGCTCAAGTGCTTCCAGGTGGCTCCAGATGAGACCGTGCTCTTTCAGCATGACCATGATCGGACCCATGAGCCCCGCTTCGCGCAGGGGCGGGAAATAGATCTCTTCCTCGACCCAGATATGCAGTCGAAGCCGGCGAATCGCCTCGATGAGGGAGCCCGTTTCCCAGCGCCCCGCCCGGGCCGCGGCCGCGAAACGGGCGAAGCCTTCGTCGATCACCCGATGATCGTGCTTCAGTTGCTCGCCGGAGGGAGTCATCAGGTCGTCCGCTGGAAGGCGATGCGCCAGTCCTCCGGGTCCTCCTTCAGATAGGACACCGCATAGACGCGGGCGCCCGATCCTCGATCTGGTTGAGCAGCGGGACAGGGTTGTGGGGCGCGATGAGGATCATCGTGCCGCCCACGGGCAGTTGGGACAGGGCGCCGAAGATGGCGCCGTGGCGGATGGCGTGCGGGATCACGCGGGCATCGAGCTCGGGGACATTGTGATCGTGTCCGCAGTCGCAGCCGTGGGTCTTCCCGGTGATGGGCAGCTGTTGCATGGGGCTATTTAAACACGGAAAACCCGATATTAATAGGGAGCCCGGATAGGAGTCGCCGGGAACGCAGAACGGCCCAGCCGCAATGCTGCAGCTGGGCCGTCCCTCGAGAATCAGGCGCCGGCGGAGACGAGTTCGACGTCGACCGTCAGGGGTCCCTCACCCTCGGTCCAGTCGACCGAACCGACGAGCCGGCCGACGGCGCGCAGGTCACCCTCGATCGAGCGCAGGCGCTCCAGCGAGAGCGCATCGCCGCGGAAGACGGCCTTGCTGGCCTCGGTCTTCATCGACACCTTGGCGTTGGACTTCGCACCGCGGATCGCGATGAGAGCAGCGGCCAGATCGTCGAGGAGAGCGCGCTCGCCGACCTCCCCGAGCTCGTCGATGGTCGGCCAGGCCGCGTTGTGCACGGAGCCGGTCCGCCACCAGGACCAGACCTCTTCGGTCACGAAGGGCATGAAGGGGGCGAAGAGCCGCAGCTGGACGTCGAGGGCGGTAGCCAGGGTCGCTCGGGCCGAGGCAGCGGCCTCCTCGCCGGCGGCACCGTAGGCGCGCTCCTTGACCAACTCCAGGTAGTCGTCGCAGAACGACCAGAAGAAGGTCTCGGTGGCTTCGAGGGCGGCCGAGTAGTCAAAGGACTCGAAAGCCCGCGTTGCCGCGATGACCACATCCTTCAGCCCGGCCAACAGCGCGCGGTCGGCCGGATTGGTGACCTCCCCGCGCGTCTCGTCCGACATGCCCAGGACGAACTTGGAGGCGTTGAGGATCTTCGTCGCGAGGCGGCGACCCACCTTCATCTGGCTCTCGTCGAACGGCGAGTCCATGCCGGGCCGGGCCATCGCGGCCCGCCAGCGCACGGCGTCGGCGCCGAACTTGTCGAGGATCTCGGTCGGGACGACGACGTTGCCCTTCGACTTCGACATCTTCTTGCGGTCGGGGTCGACCACGAAGCCGGAAATCGTGGTGCGCCGCCACGGCACGGTGTCGAACTCGAAATGGGAGCGAACCACGCGCGAGAACAGCCACGTGCGGATGATGTCGTGGGCCTGCGGCGCGATATCCATCGGGAACGTGCTCGCGAACAGCTCCGGATCGGACTCCCAGCCGCACGCGATCTGGGGCGTCAGCGACGAGGTCGCCCACGTGTCCATGATGTCGGGATCGCCCGTGAAACCGCCCGGCTGATCGCGCTGGGACTCGGCGTACCCCTCGGGGACGTCCGTCGACGGATCGATCGGCAACGCCGACTCGGCCGGCAGCAGCGGGTTCGCATAGTCGGGTTCACCCTCGGCATCCAGCGAATACCACACCGGGAAGGGCACCCCGAAGAACCGCTGACGGGAGATCAGCCAGTCGCCGTTGAGACCGGACACCCAGTTGTCATAGCGATGACGCATGTGTTCGGGGACCCACTGGATCTCGCCACCGCGCATCAGCAGGTCCTGCTTCAGCGCCTCGTCGCGGCCGCCGTTCCGGATATACCACTGCCGGGTGGAGATGATCTCGAGCGGCTTGTCGCCCTTTTCATAGAAGTTGGCCTTGCGCTGGGTCGTGGTCGGTTCGCCGGCCAGGTCACCCGAGTCCCGCAGCAGCTGAACCATCGCCTCGCGGGCGGAGAAGGTCGTCTTGCCGGCCAACTCGGCGTACGCCGCCTCGTTCGGAATCCACTCCGGAGTCTCACGGTGGATCCGACCGTCGCGCCCCACGATCGTGCGGGTCGGCAGCTGGAGCTCGCGCCACCACTGGACGTCGGTGAGGTCACCGAAGGTGCAGCACATCGCGATGCCGGCGCCCTTGTCGATCTCGGCGGCGGGGTGGGCCAGGACCGGCAGTTCGACGCCGAAGACCGGCGACGTCACCGTCGTGCCGAACAACTGCTGATAGCGCTCGTCATCGGGGTGGGCGATCAGCGCGCAGCAGGCGGCCAGCAGCTCGGGGCGGGTGGTCTCGATATAGACCTTGCCGTCGGCGAACAGCTCCCCGTCCTGCGGCTGGGTCAGGGCGAAGCCGACCTTGTGATAGGCGCCCGGATAGTCACGGGCCTCGAGCTCCGCCTGTGCGACGGCGGTCTGGAAGGTGACGTCCCACATGGTCGGCGCCTCCGAGAGGTACGCCTCACCGCGCGCGTGGTTGCGCAGGAACGCGAGCTGCGAGATGCGCAGCGTCTCGTCGGAGATCGTCGTGTAGAGGTGATCCCAGTCGACCGACAGGCCGACGCGACGCCACAGGTTCTCGAAGACCTGCTCGTCGACCTGGGTCAGCTCGTGACAGAGCTCCACGAAGTTGGGACGGCTGATCGACACCTGGCGCTTGGGGTCGGGCTTGGCTGGCGGCGTGAAGTCGGGGTCATAGGCGACATGCGGGTCACACCGGACGCCGTAATAGTTCTGCACCCGTCGCTCGGTCGGCAGGCCGTTGTCGTCCCACCCGAGCGGATAGAAAACCCGCTTGCCCGTCATCCGCTGATAGCGGGCGATCAGGTCGGTGTGGGTATAGGAGAAGACGTGGCCGACATGCAGCGAACCCGAGACGGTCGGCGGGGGCGTATCGATCGCAAAGACCTTGGCCCGCGCCGCGGCGACCGACTCGGGGTCGTTGATGTCGACGTCGGGCCGGACGAACTCATAGGTCTTGTCCTCAGCCCATACCGCCGCCCACTTCTCCTCCAGGCCTTCGAGTGCAGGCTTGTCGGGGACGCGGGCGGCGGGCTGGGAGTGCTCAGTCATGCGGTGAATCCTAAACGGCAGCCGCGACAGTTTTTCGCCGCGCCGCCGCTCGGACTCAGGCAAGCTTCATGATCTCCGTGCGCAGCGACTCGGGGGTGGTGAGCAGGTTCATGTCGAGGGTCTTGCCGTTGACCTGGATGCTCGGAGTTCCCGTGACGCCGGCGCGCCCGGCCTCGTCGTCGACGTTGTTGACGAAGGAGCTGTAGCGCTTGTTCGCATAGCACGAGTTGAACTGGTCGAGGGCGTCCCCGGTTATCCCGGCCTGGGCAGTGAAGTCCTTGGTCAGGTTGTCATCGGTGTAGCCATTGCCCTCCTGGGCAGGCTGATGGGCGAAGATCGCGTTGTGGTATTCGGGGTAGTGCCCCGCGACGTCGGCGCAGATCGCCGCATTGGCCGCGCGCGTCGACGAGTCGTTGCGCAGGTTGGTGTCCAGGAACGTCATGGTGCGGTATTCGAGCTGGATGTCGCCGCTCTTGGCGAGACCCTCGAGGTTCGGGCCGAAATTGCGCTCGAAGTTGGCGCAGGCGGGGCACTGATAGTCGAGGAAGAGAGACACGACGGGCGCGCCCTGCTTGGCGTTGCCCGACCACACCTTCATGCCGCTCTGATCGGCGTTGGCGCTCGGCGGTGCCGAAGCGGCCTTCGCGTCGTTGAAGCGGTTGACGAGCAGGAAGATCCCGGCGACCAGGGCGATCGTGACGACAGCAGCCACGGCGATGATCGCGATGCGCTGGTTCTTCTGCTTCTTGGCCTGCGCGATCTGGGCCGCCCGCATCTGGGCGCGGCGGCTGTCGGTCTTGGCGGGCTTGTGCTTGCTCATCGGATGGATTCCTCTTTCGGGGCTTCTTCGTCGACGAACTCGTCGTCGTCAAGGTCGAGATAATCGTCGGTGCCGAACAGCTTGCGGTCGAGGCTGAACGGGCTCCGCGGGCGGAAAACGAGCCAGGCGGCCAGGAGCATCAGCCCGAAATCGCGGGCGATGTCCCAGGGATATTTGGCCTGCGCCTCCTCGAGCGCGATCTCACCGCCACCACCGAAGCAACCGCAGTCGATGGCGAGCCCGCGGGCCCAGGCCTGCGCAATGCCGATCACGAAGGCCAACATGATCAAACCACTCAGCACGGCCACCGGACGGATGAACAGGCCCAGGATGAGGAGGATGCCGAGGATGACTTCCACGATAGGAAGGAGATAGCCGACCACGACCGCCAGGTCATAGGGAAGGATCTGATAGCCCCGAACGGCCAGGACCGATTCCTCGAGATAGGGGAGCTTCAGGCCCCCTGCCACGAGCCACACGACGCCGAGGATGAGCCGGGCGGCGAGTCCGATCCAGTCGGCCACCGTATATGTGGAGAGACGGTCGCGGACCGACAGGGCAGTGCTGGTCATGGCAACAGCATAGGATGCCGATTGAAATGCAAACTAATCATGAGAAGGTTGTCGCCGAACTCACGTCGCGATGGCCCGAAAACCGTGTCGCCCCCTCCCTCGACCGGATCAGAGCCGTGCTGGAGCTCCTCGGCGATCCGCAGCGGACCTGCCCGGTCATCCAGATCACCGGCACCAACGGCAAGGGCTCGACCGCGATCATGATCGAGTCGCTCCTCCGGGCCGCCGGGCTGCGCACGGGGCGCTATTCCTCCCCGCATCTGGTGGATGTCACCGAGCGGATCGCCATCGACGGTCAACCCATCAGCCGCGAGCGCTTCGGTGAGGTCTGGGCCGACGTGAAGCCCTATGTCGAGATCGTCGACGAGCAGCTCCTCGACGGCGTGCGGATGACGTTCTTCGAGGTGCTGACCGCGATGGCGTACGCGGCCTTCGCCGACGCCCCCGTCGATGTCGCCATCGTCGAGGTCGGCCTCGGCGGCACGTGGGATGCCACCAATGTGGCCGACGCCCAGGTGGCCGTCGTCATGCCGATCGACCTCGACCACACCCACCTGCTCGGCACCACGCTGACCGAGATCGCGACCGAGAAAGCCGGCATCATCAAGCCGGGGGCCCACGCGATTCTGGCCGGGCAGGACCTGGAGGCCGCGACCGTGCTGTTGCGCCACTGCGCCGATGTGGGTGCGCTGGTGCAGCGGGAGGGCGTCGACTTCGGCCTGTTGGACCGGAGCCTTGCGGTCGGCGGCCAGCTGATCCGCCTCAACGGCGCGGAGGGGCCGGTCGAGGATATTCATCTCCCGCTGCACGGTGTCCACATGGCGCGCAACGCCGGTGTCGCCCTCGCCGCGGTCGAGGCCTTCCTCGGCATGAAGGCGCTCCCCGCCGATCTGATCCGCGAGGGCCTCGGCGAGGTCTCCGCACCGGGCCGGCTCGAGGTCATCCGCCAGTCACCTCCGATCGTGCTCGAGGGGGCCCACAACCCGCACGCCGCTGCGGCCGCAGCGGAGGCAGTGAGTGAGGCGTACGCCTTCGATCCGCTGATCGGTGTCCTCGCCATGATGCGCGACAAGGACGTCGAGGCCGTGTTGCGGGTCTGGGAGCCGCTGATGGCGGAGGTGATCTGCACGCGCGTGGAGTCGACCGATCGAGGCCTGCCCCCCGGTGAGCTGGCCGAGCAGGCGGCGGAGGTTTTCGGCCCCGATCGGGTACGCCGGGCCGACTCCCTGGCCGACGCCCTCGAACTGGCCACCACCCTGGCCGACACGGATGCGGGCCAGCCGGGCGTACTCGTCACGGGCTCGGTCATCGCCGCCGGTGAGGCGCGCGCCCTGCTGGCGGGCGACGATCTCGCGCGCGATGCCGATGAGATCGACTGGGATGCCGAGGATCACGGTGGCACCATCGATGAACTGGGCGCGGATCACGAGCACGCGGAGGACGACTGATGCTGACCGAGGGCAACCCCATGGGCAAGGTCATGATGGCCGTGCTCATCTTCGAGGCGATCACGATCGGTCTGTCCATCCCGGTGATGATCATGGTGTCGGGGGTGTCACCTCTCCTCGCCGGCCTGGCCGGTGGCGCGGCGGCCCTCCTGGCCGTGGCGGCTGCGGGCATGATGCGCCGGCCGACGGTCGGCTACCCGTTGGGCTGGGCGACCCAGGTGGCGGCGATCGCGCTCACCCTGCTCACGATCGGCATGCTCGTCATGGGCGTGATGTTCGCCTGCCTGTGGACGGTGTGTTTCGTCCTCGGCAAGCGTCTCGAGGCCCAGCAGGCCGCCTCACACTGAGATATTGGCCATACCTGCCAAGGAAAATCGAACAGCACAGTAGGGTGCGGCCATGACTGAACGCACCTTGGTTCTGATCAAGCCCGATGCAGTGCGGCGCGGGCTGATCGGCGAGATCCTCAGCCGCTACGAACGCAAGGGCCTGACGGCGGTGTCGGCCGAGCTGCGGACCGCGACGGCCGAGGTGCTGGATCAGCACTACGCCGAGCATGTGGAGAAGGGGTTCTATCCCGAGCTGCGCGAGTTCATGATGACCGGTCCGCTGCTGGCGCTCGTCCTGGAAGGCGACTCGGCGATTCCCGTGGTGCGGGCGCTCAACGGTGCAACGGATGGCCGGAAGGCCGAGCCCGGCACCATCCGTGGCGACTGGTCATTGTCGAACCAGGCCAACCTGGTGCACGGATCCGACTCCGCCGAGTCCGCCGTGCGCGAGATCGCGATCTGGTTCGGCTGAGGCGACGACGTCTCCCGGTCCGGTGGTTGGCTCGGGCCTCCCGGGCTGCGTACCCTTGATCGGGTTATGACTGAAACCACGCTGCCACCCGCTCCCGACTCGATCTTCGACCGGCTCGAGCCGCTGCTGCCGCATGTCAGCAAGCCGATCCAATATGTCGGCGGTGAACACAACAGTGTGGTGAAGGACTGGGACGCGGCCAGCGTGCGCTGGTGCCTGATGTATCCGGATGCCTATGAGATCGGCCAGCCCAACCAGGGCGTGGCCATCCTCTATGAGGTGCTCAACGAACGCGACTGGATCCTGGCCGAGCGCACCTATTCGGTCTGGCCCGACATGGAGGCCAAGCTCCGCGAGAACGGGCTGCCGCAGTTCACCCTTGACTCCCATCGACCGGTCGGTGCCTTCGAC
This sequence comes from Propionibacteriaceae bacterium ZF39, assembly GCA_039565995.1. GTDB lineage: Bacteria > Actinomycetota > Actinomycetes > Propionibacteriales > Propionibacteriaceae > Enemella > Enemella fulvus. The sequence goes on from CP154795.1 coordinate 1,443,674, forward strand.
GTGTTCGGTGTGTCGTTCTCGACCGAGTTGGGCTACACCAACCTGCTCACTGCGATCGACCTCGCGGGTCTGCCGTTGCGCGCGAGCCAGCGACGCGAGTTCGATCCCATCGTGATCGCGGGCGGCCACGCGGCCTTCAACCCGGAACCGATCGCCGACTTCATCGATGCCGCGGTGCTGGGCGACGGCGAGGAGATCTCGCTGAAGATCTCCGAGGTCATCGCCGAATGGAAGGACGAGGATCGCCCGGGCGGCCGCGACGGGCTGCTGCTCCGCCTCGCGGAGACCGGTGGGGTCTATGTCCCGAAGTTCTATGACGTCGAATATCTCCCCGACGGCCGCATCATGCGGGTGGCGCCCAACCGTTCGGGCGTACCCTTCCGGGTCGCCAAGCACACCCTCATGGACCTCGACGCCTGGCCCTACCCGAAGAAGCCGCTCGTCCCGCTCGCGGAGACCGTGCACGAGCGCTATTCGGTGGAGATTTTCCGGGGATGTACGCGCGGTTGCCGCTTCTGTCAGGCCGGCATGATCACGCGGCCGGTGCGCGAGCGCAGCATCGACACCATCGGGGCCATGGTCGAACACGGGCTGCAGTCGACCGGCCTCGAGGAGGTCGGCCTTCTGTCGCTGTCGAGCGCCGACCACACCGAGATCGGTGAGGTCGCGAAGCAGCTGGCCGATCGCTACGACGGCAGCAACGTCTCGCTGTCGCTCCCGTCCACGCGGGTGGATGCGTTCAACATCACCCTGGCCAACGAGCTGTCGCGCAATGGCCGGCGGTCCGGGCTCACGTTCGCCCCCGAGGGCGGCTCCGAGCGGATGCGCAAGGTCATCAACAAGACCGTCGACGAGGACGACCTGATCCGGACCGTCGCGACGGCGTACGCCAATGGCTGGCGCCAGGTGAAGCTCTATTTCATGTGCGGCCTGCCGACCGAGACCGACGAGGACGTCCTCGCGATCGCCGACCTCGCCCGCCGGGTCATCGAGACCGGCCGGAAAGAGGCGGGTACGCGCGACATCCGCTGCACTGTGTCGATCGGCGGGTTCGTGCCCAAGCCGCACACCCCGTTCCAGTGGGCCGCCCAGCTCGACGTGGAGACGACCGACGCGCGACTGCAGAAGCTGCGCGACGCGTTCCGGGCCGACAAGCAGTATGGCCGGGCGATCGGCTTCCGCTATCACGACGGGAAGCCCGGCATCATCGAAGGCCTGCTGTCCCGTGGTGATCGCCGTGTGGGTCGCGTCATCGAAGCGGTCTGGCGTGACGGTGGGCGTTTCGACGGCTGGTCGGAGCATTTCTCCTATGACCGCTGGATCGAGATGGCCGAGCGTGAGCTGGCCGCGTTCGGTGTCGACACGAGTTGGTTCACCACCCGTGAGCGCGACTATGACGAGGTCCTGCCGTGGGACCACCTCGACTCGGGCCTCGATCGCGACTGGCTGTGGGAGGACTGGCAGGACGCCCTCGACGAGGTCGAGGTCGATGACTGCCGGTGGACGCCGTGCTTCGACTGCGGGGTGTGCCAGGAGCTCGACACGGAGATCCAGATCGGCCCGACGGGCAAGGTGCTGCTGCCGCTCCCGACCGTCCGCCCCTCGGTGCTGGCTGACTGACCGGCGTACGCCGACGCGAAGGCCGGGGCCGCCACGCAGGCAGCCCCGGCCTTTGTCGGTCGGGTGGGGTGTCAGCCCTGGTTCGAATCCTCCGCCGTGAACACCTCGATCGGCGTGTCCCCATTGGGCTCGGAAGTCAGTCCGTCGGTCGGGCGTGCGGAGGGCTCACTGACCCGCAGGACCGCTTTCACCTTCGGATAGCGCGGCTGCCACATCAGCTCATGGATCTCCTGGATCGGATTCGTGAGCGTGGCACGCGCGACACCGTCCTCCTGGGCCGCCTCGGCGACCTTCATGGCGACCGCAGCCGAGACCGCCCGGAGCTGGGACAGCCCGGGCAGGACGGGGGAGCCCTTCCTGGTCGCATTGCTCATCTCGGCCACCGCAATGGCGGCGGCCGCGATCATGTTGTCGGTCACCTTGCTGGCCTTGATCGCGATCGTGCCCAGGCCGATGCCCGGGAACACGAGTGCGTTGTTGGCCTGGGCGATCTCGAAGTCGACACCGGCATGATGCACCGGCTTGAACGGGGATCCTGTCGCCATGAGTGCGCGCCCGTGGGTCCACGTGAGCACGTCGGCCGGGATCGCCTCGGACTTCGAGGTCGGGTTCGACAGCGGCATGATGATCGGTCGTTCACAATGGGCCGCCATCGTGGTGACGATCTCCTTCGTGAACGCACCCGGCTGGGCCGACGTGCCGATCAGGATCGTCGGTTGCACGTTCTTCACCACGTCGGCGAGGTCATAGCGACCGGGAGTCTTCAGTTCCCAGCCCGCGAGTTCAGCCTCGTCGCGGGCATACCGCTCCTGGAACGGACGGGTCTTCGCACCCGTGTGGAGCAGGCCGCGGCTGCCCAGGCCCCAGAACAACTTGGTCGCCTCGTCGGGATCTGCACCTTCCCGGATCATGATGTCGCGCATCAGGTCCGCGATGCCGACGCCCGCGGTGCCGGCGCCGTGGATGACGATGCGCTGGTCGCTGAGCCGCTCGCCCTTGGCCTTAACGGCCGACAGGGCAGCAGCAGCCACGACGGCGGCTGTGCCCTGGATGTCGTCGTTGAACGTGCAGTAGTCGTCGCGATAGGTCTCGAGCACGCGGTGGGCGTTGTTCGCGCCGAAGTCCTCGAAGTGCAGCAGCGCATTCGGGAAGTGCTTGTCGACCGACTTCACGAACCGCTCGATGAACTCGTCATATTGCGCGCCCCGCACGCGAGCCTTGCGGACGCCCAGATAGTTGGGGTCGTTCAGGAGCTCGAGGTTGTCGGTGCCCACATCCAGGACGATGGGGAGTCCGCGCAGCGGATGGATGCCCGCGGCGGTCGTATAGACGGCCAGCTTGCCGATCGAGATGCGGATGCCTCCGACGCCCTGGTCGCCGATACCGAGGATGCCCTCGGAGTCGGTCGCGACGACGATGTCGACGTCGCTCGAGTGCGCGCCATAGGACTCCAGCGCGAAGTCGATGCCCTCGGGCTCATCGATCGACAGATAGATGCCACGGGCCCGGTCGAAGGTGCTGGAGAACTTCTGGATCGCCTCGCCGACCGTCGGCGTATAGATGATCGGCAACATCTCGTCGAGATGCTCGGTGACCAGGCGATAGAACAGGATCTCGTTCAGGTCCTGCAGCGAGTTCAGATATACGTACTTCGCCAGGTTGTCCGGCCGCGCCTTGAACTGCGTATATACGCGCTTCAACTGCTCCGCCATCGTGTTCACGGCCGGGGGCAGCAGACCGGTGAGGCCGAGCGCACGGCGCTCCTCCGCGGTGTAGCCGGGGCCGAAGTTGAGCATGGGACGGGCCAGGACCTGGCGGCCGCGGACCGCGATCTCTGCCGTCTCGACACCGTTGACGGTGTGGAACTGGAACTGACGAGGCATGCCCCGAACACTAATACGCGCGTGCGGGAGCGCCGAGCGTGCTCACGGGGTGCACACCGCGTGTTCCTGTGACATGCGAGAAACTGACTAGAGTTGGGCGTCGTGGCCCAGAGCAAGCGCAAGCAACCCGAACAACAGGCACCCCCGGTGCAGAAACTGCGAATCCGGTACGCCAAGCGTGGCCGGGCCCGCTTCACCAGTCACCGGGACTTCGGCCGGGCCTTCGAACGGGCGCTGCGCCGGGCGCAGATTCCCATGGCCTATTCCTCCGGTTTCAACCCGCATCCCCGTGTCTCGTTCGCCAATGCGGCGCCCACCGGCGCGGCCACCGAGGCCGAATACCTGGAGATCGGGTTGGCCGAACGCTGTGACCCGGAGCGCGTACGCGAGGCCCTCGATGCCGCGCTGCCGCCGGGGCTCGACGTGCTGACCGTGGTCGAGGCGGCCGGGCGAGGCCTGGCCGATCGGCTCACCGGGTCGCGCTGGCGGATCGTGTGGCCGGAGGCAGCCCCCGAGTCGCTGGATCGGGCCGTGGCCGCTTTCCTCGCCACCGACGAAGTAATGGTGGAGCGGCTCACGAAGAACGGCATCCGCAGCTTCGACGCCCGGGCCGCGGTCATCGAGCTCGGTGTGCGACCCGAGGGGCTGGAACTGCTGACGCAGCATCTGGTCCCTCTGGTACGCCCGGACGACGTCGTCCAGGGCCTCGGCATCGTCACCCCGGAGCTGGTTGTCCCGGCAGGAATCCTGTTCACGCGACTCGAGCAGGGCGAACTGGAGGGGTCCGTTATCGGGGATCCACTGGCCACCTGACGCGCCCCGGGATGGCGACTTTGGGCGGCCCTCTGGGGAGAATTGGCCTGACTGTGGGATACTGGGCGAAGGTTCGGGGCGCCGCCGGTGCCCCACCGTCCCGTGCAGCTGGTGACGCAGTGATGTGACAGGTCATTGCGCGAGTCCGGACCCGCGACGCATTGCGACCGCGGACGACGACGTCTCGCCGGGACGAAACCGCCCAGCTTCTGCTGCGTCGCCCGGGATGTGCTCTGCTCCCCGGGCCGACGCACAGCGTACGAACCGGCTGTCCGGCCGGTTGAAGGAGAGCGCATGCTCGACGAGCCCGACGCACCTCAGACTCCGTCTGTCGATCACGATCTGCCGACCCCGCCGCGGGGCCGCCGATCCGCGAGCAGGCCCGCAGGCCCGCCCAAGCCCATCACCGAAACGGCTCCTGCCTTCGAGGCCGAGCTCCAGGCCCGCATGGAGGCCCAGCTCACCACGCGTGAAGACGAGGGAACCGGCGACGATGCCGGGGCCGACACGCCGGCCGGTGATTCCGGCGAGGAAGCTGCCCGCCCCGTCCGCAAGCGCACCCCCCGCAAGCGGGCCGCAGCCGAGAGCGATGAGCCCGCACCGCGGACTCGGCGTACTCGGAAGACCGCCGAATCCGACGCGGAAGCCTCGCCCACCCGCCGCCGCACCCGCAAGAAGGCGGCAGCCGCCCCCGCGGAAGACGCCGGCGAAACAGCTGCCGGGCCGAGCGTGGCTGACCAGGTCGCCGAGCGCCTGCGCGCGCAGGGCGCGGACCTGCCCGAGGACGCGCCGGCGACCGACGAGTCGGCCGTCCAGTCGGAGGACACCGACACCGACACCGACGCGACCGTCGCTGACTTCGCCCCCGCCGAGCCCGCCGGGGACGAGAACGCCGATGCCGATTCCGTCGACGGCACCGATGCCGATTCGGACGCCGATGAGGCCGATTCCGATGATGACGCCGACGAAGATTCCGACTCGGATGACGATGATTCCGATTCGGATTCCGACGATGACTCGGATTCCGACGATGACTCGGATTCGGATGACGATTCCGATGATGATTCGGATGACGACTCGAGCGAGGCGAGCGAGACGGGTACGCGCCGCCGCCGTCGTCGTCGGGGTGGTCGTCGGCGCCGTCGCGGCAGCAACAGCAACAACGACAACAATGACAACTCCGATTCCGGTGACGACTCCGGTGACTCGGACGACTCCGACGACAGCAGCGATGACTCGAACGACGACGGCTCCTCGGACGCCGACGCCTCGTCCGACGACTCGGACAGCGAGGACACGGGCTCGCGTCGTCGGCGTCGTCGCCGTCGGCGCCGGGGCGAGGACACGGGCGACACGGACGATTCCGATGCCGATGTGGTCGTCAAGGTGCGGGAACCCCGCCGCAGCCGCGCCGACGAGGTCACGGGCATCGAGGGTTCGACCCGCATGGAGGCCAAGCGACAGCGGCGGCGTGAGGGCCGTGCGGCCGGGCGTCGCCGGGCCCCGATTCTGAGCGAGGCCGAGTTCCTGGCCCGTCGCGAGTCGGTCAGGCGCACGATGGTGATCCGGCAGAACGACGAGCTGGCCCAGCTGGCCGTGCTCGAGGACAACGTTCTGGTCGAGCACTATGTCGACCGCGCATCTGCGACGTCCTTGATCGGCAACGTCTATCTCGGCCGGATCCAGAATGTCCTGCCCTCGATGGAGGCCGCGTTCATCGACATCGGCCGCGGGCGCAATGCCGTGCTCTATGCGGGTGAGGTCGACTGGGATTCCTTCGGCGCCGAAGGCCAGTCGCGCCAGGTCGAGAAGGTGCTCAAGTCGGGCCAGACGATCCTGGTCCAGGTCACCAAGGACCCGGTGGGCGCCAAGGGTGCGCGTCTGACCAATCACATTTCGCTGCCGGGTCGTTACATCGTTTATTCGCCCGGTGGGCACCTGTCCGGCATCTCCCGCAAGCTCCCCGACACCGAGCGTCGTCGGCTGAAGGAGATCCTCGGCGACCTGGTCGGCGAGGACGCGAGTGTCATCGTGCGGACCGCGGCCGAGGGTGCGTCGGAAGACGAACTCGTCCGCGATGTCAACCGGCTCAAGGCCCAGTGGGAGAGCATCGAGAAGAAGGTGAAGGGTGGCCAGGCGCCGCAGCAGCTGTACGCGGAACCCGATGCCACCGTCCGGATCGTCCGTGACCTTTTCACCGAGGACTTCGGCAAGCTGATCATCGACGGCAACGGCGGCGCGAATGACGCGTACGACACCGTCACCGGCTATGTCGCCCACGTTGCGCCCCACCTCGCCCAGCGCATCGAGCGCTGGGACAGCGCAGCCGACGGGGATGTCTTCTCTGCTCACCGGATCGACGAACAGATCGCCAAGGCGCTGGAGCGCAAGGTCTATCTGCCGTCCGGTGGCTCGCTCGTCATCGACCGCACCGAGGCCATGACCGTCATCGACGTCAACACCGGCAAGTTCACCGGCTCCGGCGGCAACCTCGAGGCCACCGTCACCAGCAACAACCTGGAGGCCGCCGAAGAGGTTGTCCGGCAGCTCCGGTTGCGCGATATCGGCGGCATCATCGTGATCGACTTCATCGACATGGTCCTGCCGAGCAACCGTGAGCTGCTGTTGCGGCGGCTTGTGGAATGCCTGGGACGGGACCGTACGCGGCACCAGGTCGCCGAGGTCACCAGCCTCGGCCTGGTGCAGATGACCCGCAAGAAGATCGGCACCGGCCTCGCCGAGGCCTTCACCGAGACCTGCGAACACTGCAAGGGCCGCGGCTATGAGATCCACGATCTCCCGGTCGAATCCCAGTCGCAGGCCGACGGGGGAGAGCGGAGCCGACGTGGGCGTGGTGGTCGCAACTCCAACGGCAACAGCTCGCGCGGTGATTCGGGCGGAAACGATTCGGGCGGAAACGATTCAAGCCGGGGCGACTCAGGCCGGGGAGGTTCGGGTCGGGGTTCCGGTCGCAGTCGTCGCGGTCGGGGCGACCGGACGGAGCAGGATCACAGTCAGGACGAGTCCGGGGCGAACGAATCGGGCACGTCCGATGTGGTCGAGCATGTGAGCCATGCCAATGAGATCGCCGCCATCGTGGCCGCGAGCAAGCTGGCCCCGGAGAGCGCCCCCACTGAGGCCGTCGACGTCGAAGCCGACCAGGGAGTTTCCGAGTCCGGCGAAACCGTGGAGCAGGTCGAGACCGCCGAGCCCACCCTGCCGGTGGAATCCGACGAGACGGTGGCCGACGCCTCGGTCGCTGTTTCTGTCGACTCCGAACCTGAGGTCGAAAGCGAGCCCGCGGGCGTACCCGGTGAGAACGCAACTGACGCCGAGGACGAGTCTGCTGACGAACCTACGGAAGAGCCCGAGTCCGTCGAAGCAGAATCGGACGAGTCGCAGGACTGATTGATCGCACGTGGTGCCGGCGCGTGGTCAGGGTTCACCACGTGGCGGCATCGCGGTCGGCGCGTGGACGTCGGCGGGTTCAGCTTGCCCTTCCGCGAGTCGGCGGGCGTACGCCTCCTGGCCCGCGTACGCCCAAATGGTCCGGTCACGGTCGGACGGGCGTGGGGGCATCCAGCTTGCCCTCCCGCCGAGCGGGCGTACCAACACTGCCGAACCGGCGGGAAGCCTGGAATCGCGGGTGACAAGCCGTCGTTCAGCTTGTGTTCGCGGCAGTCAGCGTCCGTTTGCCGCTTGGGCTTGCGCTATTCCAGGGCCGAATTCCACCGAGCTCGCGCTCGCCGACTCCGCCCTCGGTGCACGGGGCGCTGGAGACGTGGAGGCACGCTGATTGAGATGGGGCGCAAGCTCAAGACGTCAACGGGAGCTGAAGCGGCCTGCGGGAGCTGAAGCGTCTCCGGGAGCCCCAAGACACTCCTGGGAGCTGATGAGCCACGGGCCCAAACTGGCAGCCGGGCGCCGAAACGCCTGAAAGGCCCCACCCGATGAAATCGGATGGGGCCTCTCGGCTCACTTGCGAAGGAAGGATTCACCAACCTCCGTCAAAGGGTGATGCTCAGGCCTTGTTGGCGGAGGAGCGAGCGCGGTTCGTGGCCTTCTCAGCCTCGTCGGCAGCCTTCTCGGTCTGCTCGGCGACCTTCTGGCTCATCTTCACGGTCTGCTCGGCAGCCGCGTTGACGTTCTTCTCGAACTGCTGGGTCGCACGCTCGGCAACCTGGTTGGCGGAGTTCTCGAGCTCGGCAGCCGACTTCGCCAGGGCGTCCTGGGTCTGGGTGGCGACCTTCTCGGCACGCACGCGGGCCTCTTCGAAGCGGGCCATGGCCTGCTCGCCGGCAGCCTCGGCCTGACGCTGCAGAACGTTCAGGTACTCAACGTTGGCGTCGGCAACCTTCTTGGCCAGGTCGCGGTTGAACTCGATGGCCTTGGACCAGAAGTCGAAGACCTGGTCGATGCCCTGCTGAACCCGCTCGTTGGCAGCGTTCGCGTCAACAGCCAGGGTCTGGCCGTCGAAGGCCTTCTTGGTCTCGTCGAAGATCGACTTGACGGCCTCGGTCCACTTGGCCTGGGCTTCCTTGGCGTTGGCGTAGTACTGCTCGGAGATGGAGCTCATGTGGATGTTTCCTTCCGGTGGCTTGGTGTCCGTTGGTTTCGAACGATTGAAATACTACGCAGCGGCTGCTTGGCAAGTCAATCACCGCGTTGCGTCCCCGGAGCCGTCTGCGGCATTTCCCTTGCCTATAAGGAAAAAGGCCCGTATTTCCAGTGGTTCGCAGAATGGCACGGGCTCAATTCGAGCCCAGTTCCGGGGGCGGGGAAAATGGTTTCCAGTGGAAATGCCGCACGCTGTTCACCAGACGTTGGTTGATTTCCCGAACGCTGTTTACGCGGGGGATCAGCGCGAGGAGTGGCGCTGGCGCAGACTGCGATAGACGCCCAGGACGACGTCCTTCTCTTCATCCGACAGCACCGGATCGGCGAGAATGGCGGATTCGGCCGTGGTGCGCTCGGCCAGCTCGGGCGTCTCGAGTACGCCCGACTGGCTCAACAGATATTCGGTGGAGATATTGAGGGCCTCGGCGATGGAGCGAACCACCTTGAGGGAAGGCTGATGCAGCCCGCGCTCAATCTGACTGAGATAGGCGTTCGAGACATTGCTGAGGGCGGCCAGCTGGCGCAGCGACATCGCCGACAGCTGGCGTTGGGCACGAATGAATGTGCCGAGTGAGGAGTTGGCGCTGATCAGGCTGGCGGGTTGGGCGCGCACGTCCAGGGTCGTGGGACTGGTGGACTCTTTCGGCGCGGACACTGTTTACCCCTCATCCTTGCGTCGCTGGCTCCCCGCTCAGGTGGTCGAACGGTTGTCTCAATTGGTTGTCGCAATTGGTTGTCTGAATCGACTGTATGCCTCCTGGGCAATCGATTCCGCCAAGGGCGCGCTCTGGTTGGGAACCTGATCGGCGTTTAACAGCTTGAGGAGGGAACGCTCGGTTTGACCGTCGGCTTCACCGGGCGTACTGTTGACCCTCGGTGCACTGAGGTCATGCCGTCGCGTGATCCGGGCATCCTCCCACAGACCGGGCCGGTTCGAGCTGTCGCATGACTTCGAGTGGCTCACCGACGAATAAGAGAGTAGGTCAGGCGTGTACGCGATCGTGCGTAGTGGCGGCCGCCAGCACAAGGTTGCCGTTGGCGACGTCGTCGAGATCGACAAGGTTGCTGACGAGGTCGGTTCCAATGTGAAGCTGCAGCCGTTGCTGTTGGTCGACGGCGAGACCGTCACCTCGGATTCCGACTCGCTGGGCAAGGCCACGGTCACCGCTGAGGTGTTGGCCGAGACCAAGGGTCCGAAGATTCGGATCCAGAAATACAAGAACAAGACCGGGTACAAGAAGCGTCAGGGCCATCGCCAGCGCTACACCCAGGTCAAGGTCACCGGTATCGAGGCCTGAGGAGGGACTGAACCATGGCAACAAAGAAGGGCGCATCCTCGACCAAGAATGGTCGCGATTCAAATGCGCAGCGCCTCGGCGTGAAGCGTTTCGGTGGTCAGCTGGTCAACGCGGGCGAGATCATCGTCCGTCAGCGCGGCACCCACTTCCACCCGGGCGACGGTGTCGGCCGCGGTGGCGATGACACCCTGTTCGCGCTGCGTGAGGGCCACGTCGAGTTCGGCACCCGTCGTGGTCGCCGGGTGGTCAACATCCAGCCGGTCGAGGTGGCCGCGGCGGCCGAATGAGGCTGCGGCGTACGCCGATCGAATCTTTCGCCGAGGGCGGTCCCGATGGGGCCGCCCTCGGTCGTTATCGCGGTGCGGCAAGCTCCTCGACCTGTCGAAGCGACGGTTGAGCTTGGCGGAACCGCCTCCCATCCCTCCTACTAGAATGCGGGCCCATGGCTATTCCCTCCTTTGTCGACCAGGTCACCCTGGAGGTCTCCGGCGGCAACGGAGGCCACGGCTGCGTGTCAGTGCACCGGGAGAAGTTCAAACCCCTGGGTGGGCCGGACGGCGGCAACGGTGGTGACGGCGGCTCTGTCATTCTGCGGGTCGAACCGAACCTCACCACCCTGGTCGAGTATCACCGGCAGTCCCGCCGCAAGGCCACCAACGGGCAGCCCGGCAAGGGCGACAACCAGAACGGTGCCCGCGGCGATGATGTGGTGTTGGTCGTGCCGGACGGGACGGTGGTCACCGACGCGAACACGGGTGAGGTCCTCGCCGACCTGACCGGGGCCGGCGCCGAACTCGTCGTGGCGGCCGGTGGCAAGGGCGGACTCGGCAATGCCGCGCTCGCCACTGCGGCCCGGAAGGCTCCCGGCTTCGCGCTCCTGGGTGAAAACGGCGAGGTACGCCGGATCTCCCTCGAACTGAAGGTGGTCGCAGACGTCGGGCTGGTGGGCTTCCCCAGTGCCGGGAAGTCTTCGCTCGTGGCTGCCATCTCGCGCGCCCGGCCCAAGATCGCCGACTATCCGTTCACCACGCTCGTGCCCAACCTGGGTGTTGTCGTCGCCGGCGACACGACGTTTACCGTGGCCGATGTGCCCGGGCTGATCGAGGGCGCCTCCGAGGGCCGCGGGCTCGGACATGACTTCCTGCGGCACATCGAGCGCTGCGCCGCGCTCGTCCATGTCATCGACACGGCCACGTTCGAACCGGGCCGGGATCCGGTCAGCGATCTCGACGTCATCGAGGCCGAGCTGCAGGCCCATGGCGGGCTCGAGGACCGGCCGCGGCTGGTGGCCCTCAACAAGGCCGACGTGCCGGACGGAGCCGAACTGGCCGAAATAGTCCACACCGACATCGCCGCCCGGGGCTGGCCGGTGTTCGTGATCTCGACCAAGACCGGCGAAGGCCTCAATGCGCTGACCTTCGCCATGGCCGACCTGGTCCGCCATCGGCGGGCCACGGCCCCCGAACCCGAGCGTGCCCGCATCGTCCTGCGGCCCGCAGCGGTGGGCGGCGAGGAGTTCACGATCAAGCAGATCGGTGACGGTGAGGGCGGCACGATGTGGCGCGTACGCGGCGCGAAGCCCGAGCGTTGGGTCCGCCAGACCGACTTCAACAATCTCGAAGCCGTCGGCTATCTGGCCGATCGCCTCAACCGCCTCGGCATCGAGGACCAGCTGCTCACGCTGGGGGCGAGGGCCGGTGACGCCGTGGCCATCGGCGCGGACGACGCGGTCGTCTTCGACTTCGCGCCCCAGATCGACATCGGCGCAGAGTTGCTGACGCGCCGGGGCGAGGACTCCCGGCTGGTCGAGGAGCGTCCCGCCGCGACGCGTCGCCGCGCCCGTGATGCCGAATATCACGCGGCTCGGGCGGAGGAGCAGTCCGCCGAGACCCAGAACGTCCACAGCCGCTATGCGGATCGCCGGAAGGACACCCCGCGCGAGCCCGACTGGGTGGCCGACGAGGATTCGGAGCAGGGGGACCGCACATGACCGATGGGCGCGCTGCCCAGCTGTTCGGCACCGCAAGAAGGATCGTGGTCAAGGTCGGGTCGTCGTCGCTGACGTCCGAGGCCGATGGCCAGCTCGATCCGGATCGGGTGCAGGCGTTGGTCGACACCCTGGCCGCGGCCCGCAGCGGCGGCCGGGAAGTCGTTCTCGTGTCATCGGGTGCGATTGCCGCAGGCATCGGCCCGCTCGGGCTCAAGCAACGACCCAACGACCTCCCGACGCAGCAGGCGGCCGCGTCGGTGGGGCAGGGGCTCCTGGTGGCGCACTACACCCGCCGGTTCCATGAATACGGCTGGCCGGTCGGCCAGATTCTGCTGACGGTCGACGACGTGACCCGCCAGAAGCAATACCGCAACGCCTATCGCACCTTCCAGAAGCTCCTCCAACTCGGAGTGGTCCCGATCGTCAACGAGAACGACACGGTCGCCACCCACGAGATCCGATTCGGTGACAATGATCGGCTGGCCGCCCTCGTGGCACAGCTGGTGCATGCCGATGCCCTGTTCCTGTTCAGCGATGTCGACGCGCTCTACACCGACCATCCCTCCAACCCCGATGCCCGCCGGATCAGCGTGGTGGCGGGGGAGTCCGACCTGAGCGGGGTGGATACCAGTCGGACGGGATCGAGGGTCGGCACCGGTGGCATGACCACCAAGATCGAAGCCGCCCGGATCGCCACCTCGGCCGGTATCCCCGTGCTGGTCACCGCCGCGCGCAATGCCGAGGCAGCGCTCAATGGTGACGACGTCGGAACTCGTTTCACCCCGACCGGCAAGCGGCGCCCGACCCGGCTGCTGTGGCTGCAACACGCGTCCTATACCGCCGGCTATCTCCACCTCGACTGGGGCGCTGTCCGAGCCGTGGTCGAACGGAAGGCATCCCTGTTGCCGATCGGCATCACGCGCGTGGAGGGTGATTTCTCGACCGGCGAGCCGGTCAGCCTGGTGGCTCCTGACGGGTCCGTGGCCGCGCGGGGTCTGGTCAACTTCGATGCCGACGACCTGCGCCGGGTCATCGGCCACTCGATCGCCGAAGCCGGAGAAGAATTCGGACCCGACTGGGAGCGCGTCGCCGTGCACCGCGACGTGATGGTGGTCCTGTCGCGACCCCGCAGCGCCCGGCCGGTCAAGGACTCCGCGGTGGCCGGGCAGCGCTAGCCGCACCCGATCAGCCGGTCGAGCCGATCAGCGAGCGGACCGCCCGCAACGCGACGGACAACCGTGCGAGATCGGGATCGTGGTCGAGCACCGACGCGACGGTGCTCCGGGTCTCCGCCACGGCGGAGCGAGCCGTGCACCAGACCTTGAGCACCTCCCTGGCGTCGTCGGTGTCCGGGACGGTGGCGAGAGCCTGCACGGTGAGGTCGGTATGGGCCTGCTGCAGGTCGTCGCGCAGGGCGCTGCGAGCCATCGAGTCCCACTGGTCCTGCCGGGGCAGGGCGGCAATCTGCTTCTGCAGGGTGTCGAGTCCCAGCTGCTCGGACAGCTGCATGGCCACCCGTGCGACCACGGAGACGCTGCGGCCCGTCTGTCCGGCTGTCAGGACGATCGGCAGGGCCTGGGGCAGCGCCGGCGTACCTGCAACGACGCGTGCGAGTTCCTCGGGGACGCCCGCGGCGGTGTATTCGGCGAATCGTTCCCGGATGTTCTGCGCGGCCCGGCGACCGAGCCATTCGGCCAGGTTGGACTTGATCTCGTCGACCCCGGCGAGGAATTCGTCGATGGTCGCCTGCACCTGGATGGGGTTCGCGCGGTGGCGGAGCAACCAACGCGTGCTGCGTTCGGTCAGCACCCGCAGGTCGAGTCGCATCTTCGTCTGGCAGGTGGCGTCGATCCGGTTGTCGAGCTCAGCGGATTCCCGCTCGTGCTGCCCGATTCGGAAGATCGACCGGGACGCCAGCTGGGCCCGGATCACATCGGGAATGCCGGCACCGGTTTCCCCCGACAGCCGGAAGGCCGCCGTGGTGCCGGCCGCGTTGACGAACCGGTTCACCGCCACCGTCGTGATGATCTCGCGATGCAGGCGGTGTTCCTTCATGTTGTCGGCGAAGCGCTCGCGCAGCGGAGCGGGGAAATACTGCAGCAGCCGGTCGGCCAGATAGGGGTCGTCGGGCAGATCGGAGGCGAGCACCTCGCGTTCGAGCCAGATCTTGGTGTACGACAGCAGCGTCGCCAGCTCGGGGGCCACGAGGCCCTTCCCGGCTTCGATCCGCTCCATCATCTCGGCGGTGCTCGGGAGCTCTTCCAGCACACGGTCGAGCAGGCCGATGTCGCTCAGCTGATGGAGCCAGCGCTCGTGATCCCCGGCCTTGCCGCTGGCATGCTCGAGCGCGTTGGCGATGGCGAGGTTCTGGTCGTAGTTGTGGGCCAGCACGTGGTCGGCGACGTCGGCCGTCATGGATTCCAGCAGCGCATTGCGCTCGGCGAGTTCCATGCGCCCGGATTGCACCTCGGGAGCGAGCAGGATCTTGATGTTGACCTCGTGATCCGAGGTGTCCACCCCCGCCGAGTTGTCGATGAAGTCGGTGTTGATCCGGCCGCCGGCTTCGGCGTACTCGATCCGGCCGAGCTGCGTGAAGCCGAGGTTGCCGCCCTCGCCCACGACCTTGCAGCGCAGTTCCCGCCCGGTGGCCCGGACCGCGTCGTTCGCCTTGTCGCCGACGTGCGCATCGGTTTCGTCGGATCCGCGCACATAGGTGCCGATGCCGCCGTTCCACAACAGGTCGACGGGTGCGCGCAGGATGGCCGCGACCAGGTCGTTGGGGGTCAGTGCGGTGACATCGCCGCCCAGTCCGAGCACCCCGCGTACCTCATCGCTGATCGGGACCGACTTGGCCTTGCGGTCATAGACGCCGCCGCCTGCGGAGATCAGGTCGGAGTTGTAGCCGCCCCAGCCCTCGACGGCGTCGAACAGTCGCTTGCGTTCCTGCCACGAGGTCTCGGGGTCGGGATCGGGGTCGAGGAAGACATGGAGGTGGTTGAAGGCCGCCACCAGCTTGATGTGGTGGCTCAGCAACATCCCGTTGCCGAACACGTCACCGCTCATGTCGCCGATGCCGACGCAGGTGAAATCCTCCGCCTGGGTGTCGACACCGAGCTCGCGGAAGTGGCGGCGGACGGAGACCCAGGCACCGCGGGCCGTGATGCCCATGGCCTTGTGGTCATAACCGGCCGAGCCGCCCGAGGCGAAGGCGTCGCCGAGCCAGAATCCCCGCCGGACCGCGATCTCGTTGGCGGTGTCGGAGAACGTGGCGGTGCCCTTGTCGGCCGCGACGACGAGATAGGGGTCGTCGTCGTCATAACGCAGGACGCGGGTCGGCGGGTCGATCTCGCCTTCGATGATGTTGTCGGTCACATCGAGCATCGAGTTGATGAAGACGCGGTAGCACTCCCGGCCCGCCTCGACCCAGGCGCGACGGTCGAGCCCGGGATCCGGCAGCGACTTGGGGCAGAAGCCCCCCTTCGCTCCGACCGGAACGATCACGGTGTTCTTCACCATCTGCGCCTTGACGAGGCCCAGCACCTCGGTGCGGAAATCATCGCGGCGATCCGACCAGCGCAACCCACCGCGGGCGACATCGCCGAACCGCAGGTGGACGCCCTCGACCGTGGGGGAGCAGACAAAAATCTCGTACGCCGGCCTGGGCTCGGGCAGGTTCGCCATTTCGCGCGGCAGCAGCTTCATGGCCAGAGCCTGCGCATCGGCCCGGAAGGCATTGGTGCGCACGGCGGCCTTGATCACGCCCAGAAAGGCGCGGAAGATCCGGTCGTGGTCGAGGCTGGCCACTTCGCTGAGGGCCGACTCGATGCCGACGGCGTGCTCGGTCAGGATGTCGAGCCGCTCCTCGGCAGTCGCGCCCTGCTGGGCGTCCGGATGGAACTTGTCCCGGAACATCCGCACCAGCCGACCGGTGACCTCGACCTCTTCGAGGAGGGCGGTCGCGATCGAGTCCTGCGACCAGCTCGCACCCGTCTGGTGAAGGTAGCGCGAGATCATGCGCAGCCAGGAGACCTCGGGCCAGGCCAGCCCCGCTGCGGTCACGAGCCCGTTGAGCCGGTCCGACTCCGTCCGCCCGACATAGCCCGCGCGGAAGGCCTCGATGAAGCGCACCCGGGCCGCCGGGGTCCAGTCGGGCAACCGGTCGCGACCGCCACGGATCTGGAGGCCGAAGTCATAGATCAGGCCCAGACCGATCCCGGGCAGGTCGAGCTCGAAGGGTCGTTCGTCGATCACCTTGACGCCGAGGAGGGACAGGTGGGGGAGCACGTCCGACAGCGCCATGGCCTTGTTGCGCCGGAACACCTTCAGCCGTAGGTGGGCCAGATCACCCGGGTCATTGGGGACGAACAGGATCATGCCCATGTCGTCGTCGCCCTCGAGGGCGAGCAGCTCGACGAGGTCGAGTGCGGCATGCCTGGGCTCGAACGCCTCTTTGTAGCCCTCCGGCAGGCCTCCGGTGTAGCGCGCGAGCCGGGCCACATCCGGGTCAGCGGCGACCAAGCCATCGAACCGGTCGTCCCAGCTGCGCGTGGCCGCGAGGAGTTCGGCCTCCAGCGCTGCGGCATCGACCTTGGCGGGCCGTGCCCCGCTGCGCAGCCGGACCACGAAATGCAGGCGCGCGAGCACCGACTCGTCGGCGCGGGCCGAGAACGTCAGCGATTCGCCGCCCAGGCGCTCGAGGAGGATGCGTTCCATGGCGGTGCGGACCGAGGTGATGTAGCGATCCCGCGGCAGATAGACGAAACAGGAGACCGTCCGGCCATAGAAGTCGGGTCGCAGGAACAGGCGTACCTGACGCCGCTCCCGGAGCCGTGACATCTGTTCGATCAGCGGGGCGAGGTCTTCACTCCGAGTGGCGAAGAGCTCATCGCGGGGGAACGCCTCGAGGGTGGCCCTGATGGCGTTCGCGCCGTGGGAGCCCTCGGCGTAGCCGGACTGGTCGAGCACCACCTTGGCCTTTTCTTTCAACCCGGGGATGCTGTGCACCGAATCGGTGTAGGCCGTCAGCCCGAACAGGCCCAGGAATCGGCGTTCCCCGATGACCTCGCCGGCAGCGTCGAACAGCCGGACACCGATGTAGTCGAGGATCGCCGGGCGATGGATGCGCGACCGGGCGCTGTCCTTCGTGACCAGCACCAGGGAGGGATGCTTGTCGGTCGGCGGCAGGGCGTGGAACGTGTTGTCGGTGTCCTCGCCCGCGCGGAGGATGCCGAGCCCGGTTCCGCCGACCCGTTCGAGCCGGGCACCATCGCTGCCGGTGCGCAGCCGGTATTCGCAGTAGCCCAGAAACGTGAAGTGATCATCGGCGAGCCAGTTGAGCAGTTCCATCGAGCTGCGGACCTGGCTGAACGTGTAGGGGACCGGCTGTTCCTGCAGCATGTGGACGGTGTCGGAGAGTCGATCGCGCATCGCGGACCAGTCCGCCACGACGACATCGACCAGGTGCAACACATCGCGGAGCCCCGCCTCCAGTTCGGCGTACGCCTCCTCGCCCGTGCCGGTCGGGGGCTGGGCCTCGATCTGGATCCAGGACTCCTCATAGGCATCGCGCTCCCCGGCGCGGTCGCTGTGGACCACCTCCAACAACTCGCCCTCGTCATCGCGACGGACCACGAACTGGGGGTGGGTGACCTCACGCAGGGCCCAGTCCTGGCGCAGGAGTTCCATCGACACGGTGTCGACGAGGAACGGAAGATCGTCGGTGACGATCTGGATGACGCCGGAACCCTCGGTCCAGCCGTCGTCGGCCGCGCTCGGCCACCAGACGCGGACATTGGGTGTGCCCGGTCGGCGGTGCCTGGCCAGCTCGAGGTGGGCGGCCACCCCGCCCAGCAGATTGGCCGTCGGGCGGTCCGCGAGGTCGCGGTCATCGACATGGAGGAAGTAGTGCTCGAGGAACTCCCGCGCCTGGTCCTCCGAGGCACCCCAGGCCGAGGCGACCTCGGCCGCGTTTGCGAGCACCTCGGTGAGGCGCTCCTCCTTGATGGCACGCCCATCGACCTGGCTGCTGCTCTGGGTGGACGTCACGGTGACCCCCTGTGACCGGGCCACCACCTCGTGGCCTGTCCTTTCCACCTTAGGTGATCCTGATCACGTCGTGTCCACGGGAGGGTCCGTGAGGAAATCGTGACCTGTTCATCGCGCCGAAACGGCATACGCGGGAGTAGGTTGCGGCCAACCGCTCAAGAAATTCGAGGTATCTGCATGACGACGACGTTCCGCAGGAAACTGCTGGCAGGGGCCGCTGCCCTGACGTTGACCATCGGGCTGGGGGCCTGCGCCGAGAGCCAGCGCGGCACCGGCAGCGGAGGCAGCGGCGGCTCCGATGCCGCCCAGGACACTTTCATCTTCGCCGGCTCGTCCGATCCGGTGATGCTCGATCCGGCCATGGCGAGCGACGGCGAGAGCTTCCGCATCTCCCGCCAGATCTTCGAGGGACTCGTCTCGGTGAAGCCGGGCACGACCGAGCCGGAGGCCCTGCTGGCCACGGCGTGGGAGAGCTCCGAGGACGGCAAGGAACACACCTTCACCCTGAAGTCGGGCGTCAAGTTCCACGACGGCACCGACTTCAACGCCGAGGCGGTGTGCGCCAACTTCGAGCGGTGGGCCAACTGGAAGGGCCTCAACCAGAACGAGAACATCACCTATTACTACGGCAAGCTTTTCCAGGGTTATCGCAACCCGGAGGCAGGTGCCCAGAAGGGCATCTATGAGGGCTGCGAGGCCAAGTCGCCCACCGAGGCGACCATCAAGCTGAACAAGCCGTTCGCCTCCTTCGTCGATGCGATGACGCTGCCGGCGTTCTCGATGCAGTCTCCCGAGGCGATGCAGAAATACAACGCCGACGACACCCAGGGCACCGAGTCGGATCCGCGCTTCTCGGAGTACGCCACCGCGCACCCGACCGGCACCGGTCCGTTCAAGTTCGAGAAGTGGGACCGTGGCCAGCAGGTCGTGCTGAACCGCAACGACGACTACCACGGTGAGAAGGCGAAGATCAGCAAGGCGATCATCCGCATCATTTCGGACCCGAAGGCGCGTACGCAGGAACTGCAGGCCGGCAACATCGACGGCTATGACCTCGTTGCCCCGGCCGATGTGCAGGCGCTGAAGGACAAGGGCTTCCAGGTCATGAACCGTCCGGCGTTCAACATCCTGTATCTCGCGTTCAACCAGAACTCCGAGCCGATGAAGGATGTCCGCGTCCGACAGGCGCTCAACCACGCCATCGACAAGGAAGCGGTCATCAAGCAGTCCCTGCCCGAGGGCACCGTGGCTGCGACGCAGTACATGCCTGACATGGTCAACGGCTATGCCTCTGACGTGACGACCTATGACTACAACCCGGAGAAGGCCAAGCAGCTGCTGGCCGAGGCGGGCCAGCAGAACCTGACCGTTCGCTTCGCGTACCCGACCGGCGTCTCGCGGCCCTACATGCCGACCCCGGAGGACACCTATGTTGCGCTGAAGTCGCAGCTGGAGGCGGTCGGCATCAAGGTCGAGCCGGTGACGGCCAAGTGGAGCCCGGACTACATCGACCTGGCGACGAGCCCCGAGGGCATCGACAAGCGCGATGTGCACATGCTCGGCTGGACCGGCGACTACAACGACCCGGACAACTTCATCGGTGTGTTCTTCGGCAAGAAGACCAACGAGTGGGGCTTCGAGAACCCGGAGATCTTCTCCGCGCTGGGTGCCGCTCGTGAGCTGAACACCAAGGACGCGCAGGAAAAGGCCTATCAGGACGTCAGCAAGCAGATCGCTGACTTCGCCCCGGGCGTGCCGATCGCTCACCCGGCCCCGTCGCTGGCCTTCGGCAAGGGCGTGCAGGGCTACAACCCGAGCCCCGTCCAGGACGAGGTCTGGAACACCGTCACCGTCACCCGGTGACCTGACCCCCGACTGAATGCCGCGATGGCCCGGATGATTGCTTCCCGCAATCGTCCGGGTCGTCCGGCGTCAGGGCTCCCCGCCTGAAGGAACCCCATGCTTCGATTCATCGTGCGCAGGTTGCTGCTGCTCGTGCCCGTGCTGTTCGGGCTGAGCGTGCTGCTGTTCATCTGGTTGCGCGCGCTGCCCGGCGACCCCGCCCGCGCCCTACTTGGCGAAAAGGGCACTGCCGAGGCCGTCGCGCGACTCAATGAGCAATACGGCTTCAACGAGCCCCTTCTGACGCAATACGTGAAATACGTCGGGCAGCTGCTCCAGGGCAATTTCGGAGCTTCCCCGCGCACGGGCGAGCCGGTGCTCGCCACCTTCATCGACCGCTTCCCGGCCACGATCGAGTTGGCCCTGGCGGCATTGCTCTTCGCCGTGGTCGTGGGCATCCCGCTCGGCTACTTCGCCGCCAAGCGCGCCGGCGGCATGCTGGACCTCGTCGCGGTCGGCAGCTCCCTGCTCGGCGTGGTCATCCCCGTCTTCGTGCTGGCGTACCTCCTGAAGGTTGTCTTCGCTATCGGCCTGCCGGGGCTGGAGTTCCTTGCGGTCCTGCCGTCGTCCGGTCGCCAGGACGTGCGGCTCGATGCAACGCACATCACCAATCTCTATGTGCTCGACGGCCTGCTGACACGGGAGTGGGATGCGGCCTGGGATGCGTTCAAGCACCTGATGCTGCCGGCGCTCGCACTGGGTTCGATCCCGCTGGCCGCCATCACGCGCATGACGCGGGCCTCGGTGCTCGAAGTGCTCGGTGAGGACTACGTGCGCACCGCGACGGCCAAGGGCCTCGCGAAGTCGCTCATCACCCGCCGGCATGTCCTCAAGAACGCAATGCTCCCCGTCACGACGACCATCGGCCTGCTCACCGGGCAGTTGTTGTCGGGAGCCGTGCTGACCGAGTCGGTCTTCGCGTTCAACGGCATCGGCTCCTATCTGTTCGAGGCGATTTCGAGCCTCGACTACGCGGTGCTGCAGGGATTCATCATCTTCATCGCCATCGTCTATGCGTTGGTGAACCTGATCGTCGACCTGCTCTATGGCGTGTTCGACCCGAGGATGCGTGTGCAATGAGCGAACTGACACCCGGACGGCTCGATCCGTCCGTGAGCGCGCCCGACGATCTGGACGAGGCGCGCCCCGAGATCCCCGACGAGCAGGGCGTACGCCGCCCCCAGTCGCTCATCGACGCCATGGGCCCGCAGGCCGACGGCAACGAAACCGGCACCAGCCTGTGGGTGGGTGCGTTCCGTCGGCTGCGCCGCGACCCGGCGGCGATCGTCGGAGCCGTCATCGTGACGGCGTTCATCCTCGTGGCCGTGCTGGCACCGTGGCTCGCTCCCTATCGGCCGGGTTCGGTCGAGTGGGCCAGCCAGATCACGCCCACCTCTCTGCCCGAGTTCAGTTCCGAGCATCCGCTGGGTCTCGACCCCTTCGGCTCCGACCTCCTCACCCAGCTCATCTATGGCGCCCGGCAGTCGCTCATCATCGGCATCGTCTCCACCCTGTTGGGGCTGGCGGGCGGTGCCCTGCTGGGCATCCTGGCCGGTGCGTTCGGCGGCTGGGTCGACACGCTGGTCATGCGCATCGTCGACATCCTGCTGTCGATCCCGGCGCTCCTGCTCGCGGTCAGCGTCGCGGCCATCATGGGCCGGCGCCCCGAGGCACTCATGGTCGCCATCGCCGCCGCGCAGGTCCCGGTCTTCGCGCGCCTGCTGCGCGGCTCGATGCTCAAACAGCGCAAGCAGGACTATGTGCTGGCGGCCAACTCCCTCGGCCTGCGCCGCCGAACAGTGGTGATGAGCCACGTGCTGCCCAACTCGGTCGGGCCGGTCATCGTGCAGGCCACCCTGATCCTGGCCACCGCGATCATCGAGGTTGCCGCGCTGTCCTACCTCGGCATGGGCGCCCCCGACCCGACCGTTGCGGAATGGGGCCGCATGCTGGTGAAGGCCCAGGAACGCCTGGAGTCCTATCCCCACCTCACCCTGCTGCCCGGCATCTGCATCGCCGTGACCGCGCTCGGCTTCACCCTGCTCGGGGAGGCCCTGCGCGAGGCGCTCGACCCGAAGACGAGGAAGTGACATGCCGTCGACAAGCGTGCAGCCCGACGGGCGTACGCCGGCTCCGGCCGGCCCGGGCCCACTGCTGTCCGTCAAGGAGCTGGGGGTGACGTTCGGCCGACGGGGCCAGACCGGGTTCAAGGCCGTAGACGGAGTCTCCTTCGAGGTGAACGCCGGCGAGATCGTCGGTCTGGTGGGGGAGTCCGGCTCGGGCAAGTCGGTGACGTCCATGGCGATCATGGGCCTGCTCCCGCCCCGGGGCGTGCAGGTCCGCGGCGAGGTCAGCTATGACGGCAAGAACCTCCTCGCGCTGTCGCCGAAGCAGCTCGCGCGCTATCGGGGGCCCGAGCTCGCGATGGTGTTCCAGGATCCGATGTCGTCGCTGAATCCCGTGGTCACGGTCGGCAAGCAGGTGACCGAGGTCCTCCACGCCCACCGGAAAATGTCTGCCGCGGACGCCAAGGCCGAGGCCATCGACCTGCTGCGTCGCTGTGGCATCCCCGACCCGGACCGACGCTTCGGGGAATATCCCCACCAGCTCTCCGGCGGCATGCGGCAACGTGCTCTCATCGCCACCGCTCTGGCCTGCCGGCCGCGGCTGCTGATCTGCGACGAGCCCACGACCGCGCTCGACGTCACCATCCAGGCGCAGGTCCTGGAGCTGCTCGCCGAGCTGGTCGCCGACCTCGGCACCGCCATGATCATGATCACGCACGATCTGGGCGTGGTGGCCGGGCTGTGCGATCGCGTCAACGTCATGTACGCCGGCCGCATCGTCGAGCGGGCGGGACGCCGGGAACTGTTCCGGCATCCCCGGCACCGCTACACCGAGGGTCTGCTCAACTCGATCCCACGGCTGGATGCGGATCGGGGAACCACGCTGACACCCATTCCGGGTACACCCCGCGACACCATCAGCTGGGCCAAGGCCTGCGCCTTCGCCCCGCGGTGCGCGCATGTGACCGATGCCTGCGTACGCGGCGATATCGAACTGGCCGAGCTCACGCCCGGCCACGAGGTGCGCTGTGTGCACCCGGCCGAGGAGGGCAGCGCATGAGTTCCGAAGAGGGCCACCTGATCGAGGTCACCGACCTCAAGGTGCATTATCCGATCCGCAAGGGCCTGGTGTTCGATCGCACCGTCGGCCACGTCAAGGCGGTCGACGGGGTCGACCTGGCTGTCCGGCGCGGTGAGACCTATGGCCTGGTCGGTGAGTCCGGCTGTGGCAAGTCGACGCTCGGCCGGGCACTCCTGCGGCTGGAGGACACCGCCGGCGGCCGGATCGTGTTCGACGGCGAGGACATCACCGACCTCAAGGGCGAGAAGCTGCGCCGCACCCGGCGGCGCATGCAGATGGTCTTCCAGGACCCGATGGCCAGCCTCGATCCGCGCCAGTCGATCCAGTCGCTGCTCACCGAGCCGCTCGGCGTACACGGGTTGTCGGAAGTCGACCGGCAGGAGTTCGGCAAGAACTCGTCCAAGGCCTACCTGGCCAAGGCCGTCAGCATGCTCGAGATGGTGGGCATGCCGCGTTCGGCGCTGGAGAAATATCCCCACGAGTTCTCCGGCGGCCAGCGCCAGCGCATCGGGATCGCCCGCGCCGTGATCCTGAACCCCGACCTCGTCATCGCCGACGAGCCCGTGTCCGCCCTCGACGTCTCGGTGCAGGCCCAGGTGATCAATCTGCTCGAACGGCTGCAGGACACCTTCGGGCTCACCTATGTCGTCGTCGCCCACGACCTCGCGGTCGTACGCCACATCTCCGACACCATCGGGGTGATGTATCTGGGCACCCTCGTCGAGGAGGCGTCCGCCGACGACCTGCACGGCGAGCCCATGCACCCCTACACGATCGCGCTGCTGTCGGCGATCCCTGTGCCTGATCCGGATGTCGAGGATTCCCGCGAGCGGATCCTGCTGTCCGGGGACCTGCCGAGCCCGGCAAATCCGCCGAGCGGCTGCCGATTCCACACCCGCTGCCCGTGGAAGCCCAGCGATCGGTGCAGCACCGAGGTCCCCGAACTCCGCGAGGTCGCTCCCGGTCACCGGGTCGCCTGTCACTTCGCCGAAGAGATCCTCGCCGGGCGGGTCAAGCCGGATGAGGACGCGGTGATCGAGGCGAAGGTCGACCAGGTCTGATCTGTGTCGACAGGCGGCGTGGTTCAGCCGATCGCCTCGGCGAGCCGGCCGACCATGGGACGGCTGTGCCAGAGCGCGTGGTGGGCGCCTGTGACGACGCGCAACTCGACGTCGGCACCGAGCGCCCGCAGCACGGCGCCGAGCGCCCGGATGTCTTTCTTGCTCACCAGCTGACTGGAGCCGCCGCGGATCAGGGTGACGCCCAGCCCGGGCGTACGCCTCGCCAACGCGGTCACCTGTTCGGGCAACCGTCCGCGCGAGAGAGCCCACAGCAGGTGCAGCGGTTCGGGCAGGCGGCTGCGGTCGCCGAAATTGGCTGCGGAGGCCGGCGGGAGGTCGGCGAGCGCGCGGTTCTCGCGGAGGTGGCGTCCGGAGAACAGGCCTTCCCAGGTGTTCACGGCGACCAGCCGCGAGGGCGTACGCGGCGTCAGCGCCACGGGCTCGACCAGCGTGAGGTGGCGCAGGCACAGGCCCTGCTCCACGAACCAGGTGGCCATGGCGGTCGCGGTCGAGCATCCGAGGGAGTAGCCCAGCACGCTGACCTCCGACCCGGTCTGCAGTCCGGCCACGGCGGCGACTGATTCGCCCATGGCGCGACCGATGCTGGTGAACTGTCCCGCTCGCAATTCGGTGCGGGCGGTGCGATCGAGTTTGGTGCCCTTGGTCCAGCCGGGGGTTTCGACGACGGCGATCCGACGCTCCTGCAGGGCAGCCAGACGCTGATAACGATCGGTCTCGAACGGGTCGAGCCGCGAGAACGCGCCGAGGGTGGACACGAGGGGCGCTCGTGCGTTGCCGCCATCGATCACGGTGACCCCCGGATGGCCGGGAACCGAAGTGTGGTGGGGAATGGGCCTGCTCACGATGCCTCCTTCCGGGCCAGACTAGTCGCGCCGCGCCACCGTCGAAACGAGTCGGCCGGCGAGTCAGGTCCGGGCCCGGGTGGAGCATCGGGGCACCCCCGGTGGATTCCACGTATCCTGCCTCCATGCAGTTTGCCGAACAGGGACCCCTTGCCCGCGTCGCCGCCCGAATTCTCGCCACCACGCCGCGGGAGGCCAAGGATGCCGCGCTGCACGCGATGGCCGATGCGCTCGACGGAGCCCGGCCCGCCGTGCTCCGGGCGAATGCCGAGGACGTCCGGCGCGCCGAGGATTCCGGCACGTCCGGGGCGATGATCGACCGGCTGCGGCTCACCGACGCCCGCATCGACGGCATGGTATCGGGCCTGCGCCAGCTCGCCTCGCTCGCCGACCCGGTCGGCGATGTCGTGCGGGGCTGGACGAATGCGAACGGGGTGGAGGTACGCCAGGTCCGCGTCCCCCTGGGCGTCGTCGCGATCATCTATGAGGCCCGTCCGAACGTGACCGCCGATGCGGCCGGCATCAGCCTCAAGGCGGGCAATGCCGTGCTCCTGCGGGGTTCGTCGTCGGCCGCGAGCTCGAACGCGGCGGTCGTCGAAGCCATGCGCGCCGGTCTCGAGAAGGCCGGCCTCCCGCAGGATGCGGTCCAGCTGGTCACCGGTGGCCGGGAGGTCACCGCGGAGCTGATGGCCGCGCGCGGCATCGTTGACGTGCTGATCCCGCGCGGCGGTGCCGGGCTGATCAATGCCGTGGTCGAGGGCGCGAAGGTTCCCGTCATCGAGACCGGCACCGGCAACTGCCACCTCTTCGTCGATGCCACGGCTGATCTCGACATGGCGCTCGAGATCCTGGTCAACGCCAAGGTGCAGCGCCCGTCGGTGTGCAATGCCGCGGAGACGCTGCTGGTGCATGCCGATGCCGCAGAGGCGTTCATCCCGAAGGCCGTGGCAGCCATGGCGGAACTGGGCGTCACGGTGCACGCCGAGGAGCGGTTCGCCGGAGTGGCTGGGGAGGCGGCGGTCGTGGCCGCGGTGCCGGAGGACTTCACCGAGGAGTGGCTGTCGCTCGATCTCTCGGCCAAGGTCGTCGATTCGATCGATGAGGCACTGGAGCACGTGCAGCGTCACACGACGGGTCACTCCGAGACGATCGTCACGGGCAGCCTCGCATCATCGCGGCGGTGGACGGCCGAGGTCGATGCGGCCGCGGTGCTGGTCAACGCCTCGAGCCGATTCGTGGACGGGGAACAGTTCGGATTCGGTGCCGAGATCGGCATCTCGACCCAGAAGCTGCATGCCCGTGGTCCGATGGGCCTGTCCGAGATGACCTCGACCAAATATGTCGTCGTCGGGCAGGGGCAGGTGCGCGCCTGAACCGAAGTGTCCGCGTGCCGACGGTCGCGGGGACAAAGCGGGGCAGGATCGGTATTCTTCGGCGCATGCTGACTGTGCTTGAAGGTGTGAACCACCTCCCGATTCCCGCGTTCGGCTTCGGCCTGATCGCTCTCGTCTGCCTGCTGATCGGGCTCGCCATCGTCCTGACCGTGGCAGGAAGCCGCCCTCACTCCTGATCCGGAGCGATCCCCTTCGATGACAGACAAGCCCGGGCTCAACCGCCCTCCTAACGCCAACGGCCGCTATCGCCTCGGCGTGATGGGTGGCACCTTCGATCCGATTCATCACGGTCACCTCGTGGCCGCGAGCGAGGTCGGTGCCCGCTTCGGTCTCGATGAGGTGGTCTTCGTGCCGACGGGCATTCCCTGGCAGAAGAAGGGACGCCGGGTGTCCGGCGCGGAGGATCGCTATCTGATGACCGTCATCGCCACCGCGTCCAACCCCGACTTCACGGTCAGCCGGGTCGACATCCAGCGGCCGGGGGAGACCTACACGGTCGACACCCTGAAAGACCTGCGTGAGGTCCGGGGCGATCATGTCGACCTGTTCTTCATCACCGGTGCCGATGCGCTGGCCCAGATCCTGACGTGGCGGGGTGCGGACGAGCTGTTCGACCTCGCCCACTTCGTCGGGGTGTCGCGACCGGGTGTCGAGCTCCACTCGCCCGCGGTCAAGCACCTGCCGAAGGACAAGATCACCCTGATGGAGGTGCCGGCGATGGCCATCTCCTCCACCGCCTGCCGCACGCGGGTGAGCCAGGGCCTGCCGATTTGGTATCTGGTGCCCGACGGCATCGTGCAATACATCAACAAACGAGGGCTGTATGCGCCGGAGGACAACTCCGACGCGGCGGACCAGCCGCAGCCCGCCGGGAAGGACGAATGACCGCGACCGATCGCGCCCGCGAACTCACCCAGGCGGCCGCGGAGGCAGCCGTCGACAAACTCGGCACCGACCTGATGGCCTTCGACGTCACGGACCAGCTCGCCATCACCGATGTCTTCCTGCTGGTCACCGCGGCCACCGACCGTCAGGTGGCGGCCGTGGTCGATGCGATCGAGGAGTGCCTTCGCGAGGACTTCGACGAGCGCCCCGTGCGCCGCGAGGGCGACCGCGAGAATCGCTGGGTGCTGCTCGACTATCTCGACCTCGTCATCCACGTGCAACACAGCGAGGAACGCAGCTTCTATGCCCTCGAGCGCCTCTGGCGCGACTGCCCCCGCATCGAGCTGACGCTCGAGGAACGGCGGTGACCGCCAGCCGCCTCGTGATCTGGCGACACGGCCAGACCGACTGGAACCTGCAGGGCCGCTGGCAGGGCCAGGCCGACGTTCCGCTGAATGCGGTCGGGCGGGCCCAGGCTCGCCGGGCGGCCCCGGCGTTGGCCGGCTATGGCTTCACCCACCTTTTCTCCTCCGACCTCCTGCGGGCGATGGAGACCGCCGACATTCTGGCCGGCCTGGTCGGGCTGCCCGTCGCCCGGGATGCGCGCCTGCAGGAGATCAACGTCGGCAACTGGGTGGGCCGCACCATGGAGCAGATCGGCTCCGAGTTCACCGAGGTCCTCATCCGCGAGGAGGCGGGGGAGGACGTCGTGCGCGGCGAGACCGGTGAGTCCGTACGCCAGGTCGCCGCCCGCACCAGTGAAGCGCTCCGGGAGATTGCCGAAGGCGTACCCGATGGCTCCGTCGTCGGCATCGTCATGCACGGGCTCGCTGCCCGCGTGGGCGCGTTCGAGCTGATGGAGCTCGCGCCCGACCAGGCGAAGGTGTTCCGTGGCCTGGAGAACTGTGCGTGGCTGGTGCTGGACCGGGGCGTACGCCATGACGGTGCCTCCATCTGGCGGCTCGAGGCGTACAACTCCCGGGTTTTCGAGGCCTGACGGGCGCCCGGACGGGATGGCCGTCCGCAAGGATCTGCGATTCTCCGGGATCTCCGCGCGTGATTCTTTCGTGACCTCGCTGTGACCACATTGTTCTCGTGGGCCCGGCGTTTTGGATCCTGTGCCGGGTTAGCCTGACGGCAGCGCCCGCAAAGACGCTTTCCCCCTCAATTCTGTGGGAGTGGAACTCCACGGGCGCTGTCGGACTCAGGCAGAACATGAAGGAGAACGTCGTGGCCCGCAAGACCACCCGCGCACTGATGGCGGCCGCTGCCGCTGCCGCCGTCCTGCTGACAGCGTGTGGTCAGCCCGTGCAGCAACCCACGGCGGCTGAACCCGCCCCCGTCACCTCGACGATGCCCGAACCCGCCGCGGTCGAGCCCACTCCCACGGTCGAGCCGACCCCGGAGCCGACCCCCGAGACCGAGCTCACCCCGGAGCCCACGCGCGAGCCGAGCAGGACGCCCACTGCTGCTCCGACGACCCGCCAGGCCGGCAAGGCCATCATGCAGCAGGGCAACCAGTCCGAGCGCGTCAAGGAACTGCAGGCCCGACTGGCCCAGATCGGCTGGTTCAGCGGCAAGGTGACCGGCAACTACGGGTCCGAGACCCGGACCGCGGTGGCCGGTTTCCAGCGCAAGCGCGGGCTGCCCGAAACGGGTGCCGTCGACCAGGCCACCTGGGACCGTCTCGTCGGCATGACGCGCAAGCCGACCGCCGACGAGCTGGCGGGCAAGCCCAAGCCGAAGCCCACCCCGACTGCGACCCGCACCACGAGCAAGCCGGCCGCCACCAGCGGCAGCAGCGGTGAGCGGAAGGCGCAGGGGCTCGATCCCCGGTGCATGACCGGCCGTGTGATCTGCATCTCCAAGAAGAGCAACAAGCTGTGGTGGGTCAACGACGGCGTCGTCAAGATGACCATGGACGCGCGATTCGGCACCAGCGAGTTCCGTACGCGT
Source organism: Propionibacteriaceae bacterium ZF39 (assembly GCA_039565995.1). Classification (GTDB taxonomy): domain Bacteria; phylum Actinomycetota; class Actinomycetes; order Propionibacteriales; family Propionibacteriaceae; genus Enemella; species Enemella fulvus. The sequence continues at coordinate 1,473,148 of CP154795.1, forward strand.
GAAGGCACGTTCAGCGTCCAGTGGAAGTCGCGCGACCACGTGTCGAACCTGTATCACACGCCCATGCCGTATGCGCTGTTCTTCAGCGGCGGCCAGGCCGTGCACTTCTCGCCAGACTTCGCGGCACGCGGCTACAACGGCGGCTCGCACGGCTGCGTCAACCTCCGCAGCCGCTCCGGCGCCCAGACGTTGTTCAACCAGGCCAGGGTCGGCGACAAGGTCGTGGTCTACAGCTGACCAGCGTTGCCGATAACGGCACAGCCGCCGGTGTCTGATTTGCACGGGCCCGGCGGCTGCGCTATGTTTCTCTGGTCGCAATCGCGGGGCTCACAAGGCCAAATGCGATTTCGGGGCTATGGCGCAGTTGGTAGCGCGCTTCCATGGCATGGAAGAGGTCAGGGGTTCGAATCCCCTTAGCTCCACATAAGGATAGAGCCGAACCTGCACCCGTCTGATGCGGGGCAGGTTCTTTTTCTGCGTCCATTTGGGCCGCCGCACAGATCACGGCGTGCAGCTGCGCGACCCGCCGATCACGCGCCGAAGGTGGTTCGCAGACGGCGCACGCGATACATCCGCTCGCAGCGATCCCGTTGGAGTTGTCGCTATGCGAACCCGCGAAACGTGGGACGTCCGTTGCGACGCGAGGGCGGACGAGACGCTTAGGCTGCGGCGCGCGGCAGCGGACGGCACTGGCATGGAGCCAGCGCACCGCCGAAGCAGGTCCGCGATTCCTGCCGACACGCCCATCGGCGACGCTGTGATGAGCCGCCGCGCACTCAAATGGGGCATTCCCGCGGTCCTGCTCGCCGCCCCCTACCTCGCAGCCGTCAAGCTACTGACCGATCACAGCGAGTACGGCGGTCCCGGCTGGCTCCATCTGGTCGTGCTGCTGTGCGCGTGGAGTGCGCTCAAGATGCTCTGGCTCGGCCGATGGGCCTGTGCCGAGATCGACGCTCGACTACGCTCGGGTCTAAGCCATCGGTAGTTGGGCCACACCTGGTCTGTGCTCCTCGTCGGGAGCGGTCAGCGCATGTCCCATCGTCCTTCGCAGGGTGAGTTTCAGGACGGAGCGGCGCCGCTGGGGTACCGGCACTGGCCCGATAGACTGAGGGAGTGGGCGATGCACAGACCTGCGGAAGTGAGGTGCACCATGGCCGGTCTTGGGCAGCACATCACTGCGATGGTGCGCAGCCACGCCTCGGGTGACGACGCCAGCTTCTACTCAGTCGCTCTTCAAGTAGCCGCGCGTGAGGCCAAGGCGGGACATCACGTTCTTGCCAACGAAATCAAGAAGGCTGTCGACGCATCCCGCCGTGAGTCTGTCGGAAAGATCACGACGCTTGCGCAGCCACGTGGCGAGCTTGCCGAACTTGTCGAGGTGACGCACCCCAACGTACAGCTTCGAGAACTCGTCGCGCCCGCCGAGCTCGTCGCGCAGATTACGCAAGTTCTCGCCGAGCAACGCCAGCGTAGGAACCTGCTTGAGCACGGCTTCGCACCGGCTCACAAGCTGCTCTTGGAAGGACCGCCCGGGACCGGGAAGACGATGACCGCTGCCGTAATCGCAACCGAGCTTGCCGTACCGATGTTTACGGTCAGGCTCGACAGCCTGCTGAGCAAGTTTATGGGCGAGACCGCCAGCAAACTCCGCCTCGTCTTTGACTCTGTTGCTCAACGTCGCGCCGTGTACCTGTTCGATGAGTTCGACGCCCTCGGGGCCGACCGTTCCGGAAACGATGTCGGCGAGGCCCGCCGGATCCTGAACTCGTTCCTCGCTTTTCTGGAGGAGGCGGGTACCGAGTCTCTCGTGCTCGCAGCCACGAACCATCGATCAATCCTCGACAAGGCACTCTTTCGCCGCTTCGACGCGGTCTTGACCTACACGTTGCCCGATGCACGCCAGGCGATGGCCGTTCTCAGGGCGCGTCTCGGGACGCTCGGCAGCGGCACCAGCATGGCGAAACTGGGCGACTACACGATCGGCCTGAGCCATGCCGAGCTCGTGAAGGCAGCCGAGACCGCAGCGAAGACGGTGCTGATGCGCGGCGAGACCAAGGTCCAACGAGGCGATCTCATCGCCGCACTGACCTCGCGTCGAACGGCAAGTCTTGGCTGAGGTGCCACGCGACCTCGACCACCTCTACGTTCACGGTCACGTCGAAACTGTAGACTTTCACCGCGCGGGCGGAGGACAGGGTAAGCGGCCCCGCGATGTCGACCGCCGCGCGCATGGAACCGGGCTGAAGAACGCTGCCGAGCGCGTCTTCGCCACATTTGACCAACAAGCGGCAGCAGCCATGCCCTCGGATGAGGAACTCCGCGCCACCGGCACAGTCATCGTGCTCGAAGGTGAGGGCGCTGCGCACCCGCTGAAGGTCGACTCTCTTAACTCCCATACGGGCGGCAAGGCACCTAAGCCGAAGTGGCTCCTGCTCTCGGTGCGTGAAGCTCAGGGCGAGATGCCCGAGACGGCGACCGTCTGGGTGTCCGACTCCTACCGCCCGCAATTCTTGAAGCTCTTCGAGGACTACCTCAACGATGAGAAGAACACCAAGAATGGCCGGCCGAGGAACCAAGGTCTCGTCGCGAACATCTCGCGCATTCGCGAGGCAGTCCTTGATGATCTCTGGACATCGGAGATCCAGCCGCCGAAGTCCGGCCGCCACTGGTGGGAGCTGTGGCTCGACGGCAGCAGCGCCCGCCTTGCCGACTGGGAAAGCTTCGTGACCGCCCACCGACTTGAGGCTCGTCGCAGCCAATTCCGCCTTGGGAACCGTCTCGTCGTCTGGGTTGAAGCATCATGGGCGCAGTTGCAGATCCTTCCGTTCACGTCGGTTCCCGTGACCGAGATCCGGAGCCCCGAGTTCATCGACACGGTGGAAGATCTGAGCATTGGTGAACAGACCGAGTACGTCGAGGACCTCGCCCAACGCACCGATCACGCTCCCGGCGATGCACCAGCAGTGTGCAACCTCGACACCGGCGTATTGCGCACCCACACCCTCCTCGAAGCGTCGCTGGCGCCCGACGACCATCACTCGATCTTCGGCGGATCAGGAATCGACGTTCACCCGCGTGGGCACGGAACAGCGATGGCCGGTCTCGCTTTGTTCGGCAACGTCGAGCCGCTGCTCACGGGGCGGACCCGTGTCCCGCTGCGTCACCGGCTGGAGTCCGTGCGGATGCAGCCCGGACCTGGTGACCAGCGGATCGACCCGCTCGACTACGGCACCGCGACGGTAGAAGCGGTCTCGCATCCGGAGGCGGCCCGAGCCGATCGGAGGCGCACGTTCTGTTTGACGTTGAGCACCGAGCCCGACAAGCCGGGCGAGCCGACGCTGTGGTCCGCGTCGGTGGACGCGTTGGCAGCCGGCACGGACATCGTCCGGACAGGAAACGAGCTCCAACTGCTGTCGACGCCAGATCCCGCGTCTGCCCGGCTCATCGTGGTCGCGGCAGGAAACGTGTCCTCTTACAACGCCGATCACCACACGAACTCCGTGAACTCGCCGATCCAAGACCCGGCCCAGGCTTGGAACGCCCTCACCGTCGGCGCCTACACGGAACTTACTCACGTCCCCTCGCACCCGCAGTACGCAGGATGGAACGTCGTGGCTGCATCAGGGGACATCTCACCGCATACCACGACCTCGCTCTACTTCAACAAGAGCCGATGGCCGATCAAGCCGGACATCTGCATGGAAGGCGGCAATGTCCTCACCGACGGTGCCGGCATGTTCGAGGATCGGTTGTCTTCGCTCTCGCTGCGCTCGACCGGGCACCAGACCGATGCCGCATTGACTTCAGCCAACGCCACGAGCGCCGCGACCGCGCAAGCCTCTCGATTGGCGACCCTGGCGATGGATCGGTACCCGTTGTACTGGCCCGAAACCGTGCGAGGACTCTTGACACACTCGGCGGAATGGACCGACTCGATGGCCCAACAGCTCGGCACCGACCACACCAAGACCGCACGCCAGACGCTCCTGCGTCAGTTCGGCTGGGGTGTGCCATCGGAGGAAGCTGTGCTGAACTCGGGCCGTGGCGCGGTCACGCTCATCGCTCAGGACAGATTCGTTCCGTTCAGCGGCGACAAATACTCGCTGCGGCACTTCCGTCTTCACCCGCTGCCATGGCCGACCGACGTCCTCCAGAACCTCGGCGCGACCGAGGTTCGCCTCCGCGTCACCCTGTCCTACTTCATCGAGCCGTCTGCCTCTCGGCGAGGCTGGCGCAACAAATACCAGTATGCATCCCACGGTCTGAGGTTCGATCTCCAGGGCCGACTGGAGAACCAAGCGGAGTTTGTCCAGCGCGTCAATAGAGAAGCACAGAACGAGGAAGGCGGCTCTCGGGGGCGCAGCGAGTCAGACCGCTGGTTCCTCGGCGAGCGAGGCCGACACTTGGGGTCGCTGCACCAAGACGAGTGGACCGGAACCGGTGCCGAGCTGGCCCACTGCAACAACGTCGCTGTCTACCCCGTCGGCGGCTGGTGGAAGAACAACAGCCGCAAAGACCGTCGCGATCTACCGGTCCGGTACGCGCTTCTGCTCTCACTCCAGACCAATCAACAAGGCGTGGACCTGTATACGCCGATCGCAACCCAACTCCACATCCCCGTCATGGCCGAGGTGCCCGCAACGTAGGCGGTTATCAGCGACGCCTATAAGCGTCTCGGATTGAGACATCCGCTGTACGGAGATGCGCTGGCCTGCGTCGACGACGGATCGCCCTAGGCGACGAGACCGCCAACTGGAGGGGGACAAGTTCGACAAGCCTCCCCTTAGCTCCACCGATTGAGACCCTGCCGGAGTTCGTTCGGCAGGGTCTTTTTCTTTCTCAGCGGGCCAGTGTCTGGGTTGGCAGCTCGTGGAACTCCTGCACATAGGTCCGGTTGAAGTCCGGGGTGTGCGCGAACCCCCAGCGGCCGGCGATCACCCCCACCGTGGAGTCCTGGGGCGAGGCCGCCAGCAGATCCTCGTGGGCACTACGGAGCCGGACACGATTCAGGTACGCCGCAGGGGTCGTGCCCAGGTGGCGGAGGAATCCGAGCCGGACGGCACGAATGGTGGTGCGGCACTCCCGCGCGATGTCCGCAGCTGTGATGTCGGACTCGGCCGACGATTCGATGAAAGCGATCGCCCGCCGGATCATGCGGGCATGGGCGTCGTGCCGGTCCTCGATGGTCGGGTCGAGGTGTGCCGTGTTGGGGAAAGTCATCAGTGCGGCGGCGATGAGCATGCGGGCGGCCGAGGCGGCGACGAGTGGCTGGGCGGCCAGGTCGGGGCTCGAGCGGGCCAGCGTCCAGACATAGCTCAGAGTTTGTTTCCACCGCTCCCCGGCGGCGGGGGACACCGGGCCCAACCCGGTGAAGCGAATCGGCCATTCGTGGAGCCCGGGGGCGCCCTGCGCAACCTCGTGGACGAAAGCGGGTGACACGACCGCGACGGTGCACTCGTGAGGGCCGAACCGGGCGGTGTAGGGCAGCTCCGGATCGGCCGTCAGATAGATGTCGCCCGCGACGATGTTGTATTCCTCACCCCCGACCGAGTAGTGGATGGCACCGGCGTGCAGATAGTTGAACACCAGCGCGCCGAGCGGCTCGATGCCGATCTCGCAGCTCATGTCGAGCCAGACGTGGTCGAGTCGGACGCGGCCGACCGGGGCCGAGCTGAGAGCCATCCCGGGCCTGCCCTCGGGAATGGCCGAGGGCCGCACCGCGGCGTAGGTCGAGGCCAGCATGTCGACCGTCGCGGTCAGACCCTCGACACGGATGTCCTGCTTGATCACTGTCCCCCCCTCCTCTTATGGGCTCTTATGGGCTCGGCATGGTGCGCGATCAGGTGCGCAGCGTGCGGCTCGGCGATACGCCGAAACTCTGCCGATAGAACTCCGTGAAGCGGGCGGCCTTGGTGAACCCCCAGCGGGCGGCGATGCCGGCGACCGTGGCGCCCGCCGTCGGGTCGGCCGCCTGCAGATCGCGGTGGGCGCGCTCCAGGCGAACCTGTCGCAGGTACGCCATCGGCGTGGTGTCGTAGTGACGCCGGAACGCCGACTGCACCGCCCGGCCGGTCGTGCCGGCGGCCCCGGCGATATCGCTGAGCGTCATCGGCTGATCGGCATGGTCCTCGATGAAGGCCACCGCCCGTCGCAGGGCGGCCGGGGCCACTTCGCCGGGGGCCGTGGGGTGGCTGATCGACAGGCTTGTGTTCGGGAAGACCGCCAGCGCGGTGGCGCAGACGAGGTCGGCCAGCTGGCCCAGGACCAGGGGGTTGTCCCACTGGTCACCCGGAGCGCTCACCGTGCGGTGGATGTAGGCGGTCAGATCGCGCCATTGGACGGCCGCCGCCTCGCTCACGGGGCTCATGCCGTCGAACCGCAGTTGCGCGGAGGTGATGCCGGCGTACTCTTCGGCCACCCGCTCGACCGACGTCAGGGGCACGCGGAGGACGGCGCAATCCATCCCCGACGCGTCGGCCTCCCACGCCTCATTCATGGGAAAACGTCCCACCGTGCCGGCGGAGAAGCGGAGCTGTTCGCTGCCCCGGGTCCACTGCATCCGGCCGGAGAGCAGGATCCCGGCGCCTACCACGCCCTCGAAAGGGGGCGTGAGGCAGCGGGCATTGAGCGTGTGGCGAATGCGGGCCGTGTGGATCCCATCAATCTGGTTCGCGGTCATCTCGAAATGCGGAGCGCGCTGGGGCGTCTTCGAGAACGACATCGGTCGCTCGGGGGCATAGATGTCGTTGAGCGCGCGGAAGGCGGCGTCAGGATCGGTCGTCGCAACCTTCTGAGTTTCGATCGGCATCACTACCCCCATGACATCGACATCTGCAGACTAACCCGGCCCGTGCAAGAACGAAATGCATCCCGCTGATACGTATGCCACCTATCTCAGACCGACAGGGGTTCAACTCGTCGGCCGCGGCGGACGACCGTCCCAATTCGCCAATCCGCGTCGAAGGTCACGAAGTCGGCCCACGAGCCCTCCTCGAGGGTGCCCACATCGATCAGGCGGAGATAGCGGGCCGGGTTGAGGGTGGCGGAACGAAGCGCGACCTCCGGGCGTACGCCGGCCAGGATCGCGGTGCGGACCGCCGCGGCCAGCGTGAGGGTGCTGCCCGCGATCGTGTCGGTGCCGGCGATCCTGGCGACTCCGTCGGCCACCTCGACCGGTAGATCGCCCAGCCGATAGTGACCATCGGCACAGCCGGCCGCCGCCATGGCATCGGTGATGAGCACCACGCGGTCATGGAGGCCCAGCACCCAGGCCACCAGGTCGACGTGCACATGCACGCCATCGACGATGAGTTCGCACCAGACCCGCTCGTCGGCCAGGAGCGCCAGGATCGGGCCGGGGGTGCGGTGGTGGAGCCCGGGCATGGCGTTGAAGAGATGGGTCGCGCCGGTCACACCGGCGTCGATCGCCTCCCGGGCCTGCTCGAACGTGCAATCGGAGTGGCCGAGCGCGACGACGACATCCCGGGCCGCGAGTCGGCGTACGGTCTCGGGAGCGCCCGCGCGTTCCACCGCGAGCGTCACCATCCGGACTGTCCCGGCCCCGGCGTCGAGAAGCCGGTCGACGTCGACGTCGACCGGATCGCGGAGCTGCTCGGCCGGATGGGCGCCCTTGTAGCGCTCGGACAGCCACGGCCCCTCAAGGTGGATCCCGGCCAGCTCGTCGGACTCCACCAAGGGACGCAGGCGGTGCACCTGGGCTTCGAGCGTGTCGATCGACTGGGAGACGAGGGACGCCACGATCGAGGTCGTGCCGGCCTGTCGGTGGAGCTCGATCGCGGGGCCGGGATCGTCGGCGAAAGCGACCCCGCCACCGCCGTGGTTGTGAACATCGACCAGCCCCGGCGCCAACGTGACCTCGCCCAGGTCGATGACCTCGGTGGTGGTGTCCTCAGGGGCGGTGTCCTCGGTGATGGTGTCCTCTGACGGAGGCCCGACCGAGACGATGCGATCACCCTCGACGACGACCTCGCCGGGGGAATGCCAGCCGTGGCCGGTGAAGAGGTGGGCGGCTCGATAACGCGTCATGCGAGCTCTCCGTCGAAGCGCTGCCACGCGGGCTTGTTCGCGTACGTCCACCGGTAGTAGTCCGCCAGCCGGAGCTCGGAGGCAGCCGCCTCGTCGATGATCACGGTGGCGTGCTGATGGGCCTGGAGGACCGAGCCCGGCACGAGCGCCGTGAGGGGGCCTTCGACCACCGCCGCGATGGCTGCGGCCTTGGCCTCGCCCTGGGCGATCAGGAGGAGTGCGTGCGCGTCCATGATCGTCCCGAGGCCCTGGGTCAGGCAGTGGAGTGGGACCTCGTCGGGGGAGCCGAAGAAGCGGGCGTTGTCGGCCCGCGTACGCGGTGCCAACGACTTGATGCGCGTGCGGGAGGCGAGGGAACTGGTGGGTTCGTTGAAGCCGATGTGGCCGTTGGCGCCGATTCCGAGGATCTGGATGTCGATGCCGCCCGCGGCGCGGATGGCTGCTTCGTAGGCACTGGCAGCGGCGTGGATGTCGGTGGCGAAGCCATCGGGGGTGTGCACCCGGGACTGGTCAAGGCCCAGCGGCTCGGTGACGGTGCGCCGGATGACCTCGGCATACGACTCGGGGTGGCCGGGCGGCAGGCCGACATATTCGTCGAGCGCGAACGCGGAGGCACGGCTCAGATCGAGTACGCCCGCCTCGACAAGCCGGGTCAGCTCCGCGTACAGCTTCAGGGGGGAGGAGCCGGTCGCGACCCCCAGCACGGGCTCGGGCCCGGCATCACGGCACACGCGGGCGACCTTGCCGGCCGCGAGCCGGGCGGCTTCGGTCGCGTCGGCGCAGATGATGACCTCCATCTGTCAGGCTCCCTTCGCCGGATCGAGCAGGGCCGTCTCGGTGGTGTCGAGCACCCGCAGCAGGGGTTCGTAATGATCGAGGACCGCGGCTCGGTAGCGGTCGAGATCTCCGGCGATCGCCGCATCGAGGAGACGGGCGTGTGCGGCTGCCGTCCGATCCAGGTCCTGTTGGGCCGCGACCCCGAGGGAGGGTGCCACCGCCCCGTGGATGTCGAAGAAAGCCGCAACCAGCTGACCATAGAGCCCATTGCCCAGGCGCTGCGCCAGCAGAAGGTGGAAGCGGCGGTCCGGTTCGCCGAAAGGCTCGTTGCGGGCCGCGAGCGTCGTCATCTCATCGACACAGGACCGCAGGTCGGCCGACTCCTGGCCGGCCAGGCGCTCGACGATGCGCGGCGCCAGGCTCAGGTCGAGGCCGGTGCGCACCTCGATGACCTCGCGCAGGGACGTGTGGTCGGGACCGGGGGAGAGGACACCGCGGAACACCATCCCCTCGACCAGCGGCCGGAGGGAGAGTTGGCCCACGAACGTGCCCGTGCCGTGCCTGACCTCGAGGATGTCGAGGGCGACCAGGGTGCGCACGGCCTCGCGGACGTTGGAGCGGGACACGCCCAGCGTCTCCATGAGTTCAGCCTCGGTCGGCATCGGGTCGCCCGGACGTAGTCCGCGGGTCAGGATCAACTCCTTGATCGCGGTGGTTGTCGGATTGGGAATCTCACGATTTCGTTTCATGCCCTTGCCCCCTCGGTGCGGCTGATGCCTATAATGGCACAAACGTCAGACATCTGACGTCGTACATCTGAGGAGACTTCAATGGAGACGGATCCCTTCCGAGCACCTCACGGCGTGGCTTCCTGGGGCTGCTGGGAGCCATGGGTGCGGCGGCGGCGCTCACGGGCACGCTGTCGGCGTGCGGCACCACCCCGGCGGAGCGCGGGACCGCGCCCGGACAGACTCCGGCAGGTGGCCCCAACCCGGACGGCGCGATCACCGCAGCCATCAGCTATGAGCTCGGCACCAACGGCTTCGACCCGATGACCACCAGCGCGGCCCTCACGCTGGCCGCCAACTGGCACACGATGGAGGGCCTGACCGAGATCCTGCCCAGCGGTGACCGTGAGGTCTATCCGGCGCTGGGCAAGGCACTGCCGACCAAGGTGGACGACACCACCTATGAGGTGACCCTCCGTGACGGTGCGGTCTTCCACAACGGTTCGCCGGTCACGGCCGATGACGTCGTGTTCAGCTTCGAGCGCGTGCTCGACCCGGCCAACAAGTCGCTCTACAGCCAGTTCATCGGCTTCATCGAATCGGTGACCAAGAAGGACGACACCAGCGTCACCATCAAGCTGAAGTATCCGTTCTCCCTCGTCGCCGAGCGGCTCGCCGTGGTCAAGATCGTGCCCCGGGCCGTGGTCACCGCTGACGCCAAGGCGTTCGACGCCAACCCGGTCGGCACCGGGCCGTGGAAGATGACGGACAACTCGGCTGCCAGCAAGGAAATCAAGTTCGAGCGCAACGACGCCTACACGGGCCCGCGCAAGGCCAAGGCCAAGTCGATGGCCTGGAAGGTCATGCCCGACGACGCGACCCGCACCAACGCCCTCACCTCCAAGGCCGTGCAGGCCATGGACCTCGTGCCCGACCTGTCGATCGAGACCCTCAAGCGCTCGGCGACCATCGAGGCCGCGCAGGGCTTCTCGCTGCTGTTCGCGATGTTCAACTGTGGCTCCGCGCCGTTCGACAACGTCAAGAACCGCCAGGGCTTCCTGTACGCCATCGACATGGCGAAGGTCCTCCAGACTGCCTATCTCGGCAATGCCACTCCCGCCACGTCGTTCCTGCAGGAGACCCACCCCGCCTACAAGAAGGCTGCGACGGTCTACACCCACGATGTGGAGAAGGCCAAGGGGCTCTTCGCCGAGACGGGCCTCACGAGAATCCGGCTCCTGTGCACCGACCACGGCTGGGTGAAGAAGGCGACTCCGATCATCAAGGAATCGCTCGAGGCGGCCGGGCTCGCGGTCGACTTCCAGGAGAAGAAGTCGGCCGACGTCTACAACACCATCGACGGCAAGCCCGAGGCCTATGACGTCGTCGTCGCCCCCGGCGACCCGTCGGTGTTCGGCGCCGACCCCGACCTGCTCATGCGGTGGTGGTACGGCGGCGACGTGTGGACCGACCAGCGCATGCACTGGAAGGGCCAGCCGTCCTATACCGAGGTGCAGACCAAGCTCGACCAGGCCGCCCGCCAGGACGGCGCCGAGCAGACGGCCACCTGGGGCGAGATCTTCGACCTGCTCAGCAACGAGGTCCCGCTGTATCCGCTGTTCCACCGCAAGGCGACCACCGGTTATGACGCCGGCACCCTGATCGATTTCAAGCCGATCTCGCTCACGGGCCTGTCCTTCGTCGACGTCGGCTCGACGAAGTAACCCCAAGGACCCACCGGGCCGCGCTGTCCCTGTCCGCGCGGCCCGGTGGCATCAATCCCGCCGGACTCGGCGTACCCCCTGCACAACGATGTGAACGCGCCGGAACGGCGCACGCTCTAGCGCGTGGCGCGGAGCGATAAGGAGCAATCGTGACGACTCTGTTGCGCCTCATCGGACGACGCCTGGTGGCGTTCCCGATCATGGTGCTCGGCGTGACTTTCCTGGTGTTCTTCGTGATGTCGTTCTCCCCGGCCGATCCGGCCCGACTGGCGCTCGGGGAGGCGGCCTCGCCGGAGGCGCTGGCGGCCTATCGCGAAGAGCACGGCCTCAACGATCCGATGATCGTGCGCTATTTCGCCTTCCTCGCCGGTCTCCTGCGATTCGACCTGGGCGTGGGTGCGGGCAATGTGCCCATCACGGAGTTCGTCGCGCGGGCCTTCCCGATCACGCTGCAACTGACGTTGCTCGGCCTCGTGCTGGCGGTCGTCATGGCGCTGGTGCTCGGTGTGATCGCCGCGCTCTATCGCGATCGTTGGCCCGATCAGCTGATCCGCATCCTCTCCATCGCCTCGTTGGCGACACCGTCGTTCTGGTTGGCGCTGCTGCTCATCCAGTGGCTGTCGGATGTGCCCGGGGGCGCAGGTCTCTATCCCGCGCTGGTCAGCCAGTGGGTCCCGTTCTCCGAGGATCCGGGGATCTGGCTCAACAACATCTCGCTCCCGGCTTTCGCGCTGGCGGTGCCGGTGGCCGGCTCGCTGACCCGCGTCGTGCGCACGTCGATGGTCGAGGAACTCGATCGCGACTATGTGCGCACCGCGATCGGCGCCGGCATCCCGAAGGCCGAGGTCATCGCCCGCAACGTGCTGCGCAATGCCCTGATCACGCCGATCACGGTGCTGGGCCTGCGCGTCGGCTATCTCATGGGTGGCGCGGTGATCATCGAGATCATCTTCAACATCCAGGCCATGGGCCAGCTGATCCTCGACGGGGTGACGCGCAACGACGTCTATCTCGTCCAGGGGGTCACGCTCACTGTGGCGATCGCCTTCATCGTCATCAACATCATCGTGGATTTGCTCTATGTCCTGGTGAATCCGAGGATCAGGACGGTCTGACATGCGACGCAAGCTCACTGAACGCCTCTCCGAGCCCGGCCTGCGACTCGGCGCGCTCCCGCTCGGGTCAAAGATCGCCCTCGGCATCCTCCTCGTCGTCGTGCTCACCGCGATCTTCGCGCCGGTCATCGGCCGCTATGACCCGCTCCTGACCGGCGTACCCAACACGCCGCCCGAGGCGGAGCACTGGCTCGGCACCGACGTCATCGGCCGCGATATCTGGGCCCGGGTCGTCTGGGGTGCCCGCAGTTCGCTGGTGATCGGCCTCGCCGCCACGCTCGTGGCGCTGATCGCGGCCGCGATCCTCGGCTCGATCGCGGCCACCGCCGGCAAGTGGGTGTCCGAGGTCCTCATGCGCATCCTCGACATCATCATGAGCTTCCCGGGCATCGCCCTGGCCGCTGTCTTCGTGGCCGTGTTCGGCAGCTCGGTGCCCGTCCTGGTCGGCGCGATCGCCTTCCTCTACACGCCCCAGCTGACCCGGGTCGTCCGCGCCAATGTGCTCGCCCAATTCGGCGAGGATTATGTGGCGGCGTCCAAGGTGATGGGCGCACGCACCTGGTGGATCCTCGTCAAGCACGTGGCCCGCAACTGCATCGCGCCGATCCTCGTGTTCGCCACCGTGCTCGTCGCCGATGCGATCGTGTTCGAGGCGTCCCTGTCGTTCATCAACGCCGGCGTACGCCCGCCCAACCCGTCCTGGGGCAACATCCTCGCCGACGGCAAGCAGCTGCTGCTGATCGGCGGCTGGTGGGCGACGTTCTTCCCCGGCCTGGCGATCCTCATCACGACCCTGTGCCTCAACATCCTGTCCGAGGGCATGACCGATGCGATGGTCTCGCCCAAGATGCGCCGCAAGGTCAAACTCGACGATCCGGTCGAGGCGTCCGCGACGGCCGAGGCGCCGGCGCTGGCCGCCGAGGCTGCGGAGGCGATGGCCCCGGTGGTCCCACTCGATGAGCGACTTCGCGCCCTGGCGCGGGCCGAGAACGCCCGGAACGACAGGCTCGTCCACACGGGCACCGAGCCGCCGCTGCTCGAGGTCAAGAACCTGTCCATCCGGTTCCCCGATGCCCACGGCGATGTCGCGGTGGTCGACGAGGTCTCGTTCAGCGTGCGCCCCGGGGAGACCATGGGCGTGGTCGGGGAGTCGGGCTGCGGCAAGTCGATCACGGCCATGGCGATCATGGGCCTGCTGCCCAAGACCGCCCGCCTCACCGGCGAGATCCGGTTCGGCGACATCGACCTGCTGAAGATCACCCCGAAGCAGCACAACGCGCTGCGAGGCCACGAGATCGCCATGATCTATCAGGACGCGCTCAGCTCCCTCAACCCGTCCATGCTGATCCGGGCCCAGATGCGACAGCTGACCCGGCGCGGTGGCCGACGGACCGCCGAGGAGCTCCTGGAGCTCGTCGGCCTCGATCCGGCGCGCACGCTCGCGTCCTATCCGCACGAGTTGTCCGGTGGCCAGCGCCAGCGCGTACTCATCGCCATGGCGCTGACCCGCAACCCGAAGCTCGTGATCGCCGACGAACCCACGACCGCGCTCGACGTCACGGTGCAGGAGCAGGTCGTGACGTTGCTCAACGACCTGCGCGAGAAGCTCGGCTTCGCCATGGTGTTCGTCAGCCACGACCTGGCGCTCGTCGCGCAGGTCGCCCACCGGATCACGGTCATGTATGCCGGTCAGGTCGTCGAAAGCGGGCCGACCAGGGAACTGCTGACAGACCCGCGGCACGAATACACCCGAGGCCTGCTCGGTGCGGTCCTGTCGATCGAGGCCGGCCACGGTCGACTCCATCAAGTCCCGGGCGTGGTCCCGAGCCCGCGCGAGTTCGTCAGCGGCGACCGATTCGCACCGCGGTCGTCGAACCCCGGCGTCGGCCTCGACACGCGACCCGAGATGGTCCTCGTGCCCGGCACCGACCATGCGTACGCCGCCCATCCGGAACTGGAGGAACTGCGATGAGTCCGGCCACCACCGACACCCCGGCGCAGGACGCGCCGGTGCTCGAACTCCGCGGCGTGCATGTCATCCACAAGACCCGGACGGGTGGGCTGTTCCGGCCCGGCACGGTGCACGCCGTCAACGATGTCGACTTCACCATCTCCCGCGGCGAGACCGTCGGCATCGTGGGGGAGTCGGGCTCCGGCAAGTCGACCCTGGCCCGCGTGCTCGTGGGTCTGCAGAAGCCGACCAGGGGCGAGGTCTTCTTCCGCGGCCGGCCCCTGCACTACGGGGCGGCCACCCGGCGCGAACTCGGTCGGGCCGTGTCCGTTGTCTTCCAGGATCCGGCGACGGCGCTCAACCCCCGGATGGTCGTCCGCGACCAGCTGCTGGATCCGCTCCGCGTCCATGGCATCGGGACCGAATCCGAACGGGACAAACGCGTCCGCAGGCTGCTCGGGCTGGTGGGCCTGCCGCTGTCCGCGCTCGACGTGTTGCCGCGCCAGATCTCCGGTGGTCAGCGCCAGCGCGTCGCGATCGCGCGGGCTCTGGCCCTCGAACCCGATGTCGTCGTGGCCGACGAGCCGACCTCGGCTCTGGACGTCTCCGTCCGCGCCCAGGTGCTGAACCTGCTGACCGACCTCAAGGATGCTCTCGGGCTCGGCATGGTGTTCATCAGCCATGACATCTCCACGGTCCGCTATGTCTCCGACCGGATGGCCGTCATGTTGGCGGGGAAGATCGTCGAAACCGGGCCCGCGGATCAGCTCTTCACCCATCCCCGGAACGACTACACGCGCACCCTGCTCGGCGCCGTTCCCTCTCTTCTGCAAGGAGAAAAATGACCATCCTGAACGGGATCGTGCCCCCGGTCCTGACCCCGCTCGATCCGTCCGGTGCCGTGGATGTCGAGAGCCTCGACCGGCTCGTCGACCACCTGCTGGCAGCCGGCGTGGACGGACTGTTCGTCCTGGGTTCCTCCGGCCAGGTCGCCTATCTGACCGATACCGAACGGGACCTGGTGGTGGAGCGAGTCGTGGCGCGGGCGGCCGGGCGGGTGCCCGTCGTTGCGGGTACGCCCGAGTTGACCGCCCGCCGGGTCGTCGAGCGGGCGCAGGCTGCGGAGCGGTGTGGCGCGGATGCCGTCGTGGTGACTGCGCCCCTCTATGCGCTCAACGATGCGGCGGAGGTGGCCGAGCACTTCCGGATGATCGCGCGCGGGGTGTCCGTGCCGGTGATCGCCTATGACGTGCCGGTGCGGGTGCACAGCAAACTCGGTGTGGACCTGCTCCTGGGCCTGGCCCGGGAGGGTGTGATCGCCGGGGTAAAGGACTCGTCTGGCGACGATGTGGGGTTCCGGATCCTGGTCCGGGCCAACGAGGCCGCCGGCCGGCCCCTGCGCATCACGACCGGGCACGAGGTCGTCGTCGACGGGATGCTGCTGCTGGGGGCCGACGGCGCTGTGCCCGGCCTCGCCAATGTGGACCCGGCCGGCTATGTGCGCCTCTGGCAGGCGGCCCAGGCGAGTGACTGGGTGGCCGCCCGCGCCGAGCAGGATCGGCTCGCGCGGCTGTTCGACATCGTGTTCGTGCCGCGCGGCAGGTCCGGCGACGCGGGTGGCATCGGGGCCTTCAAGTCGGCTCTGGTGAGCCTCGGGGTGCTGGGCTCGGCGACGATGCCCGCGCCGCTGGCCCCTCTCAGCGCGGCGGACGCGTCGGCCATCGAGGACATCCTCGCCGAGGTGGGACTGCTCGGCGCCGAGGCTCGATGAACAGTCCGGTCGCCGCGGTGCACCGGCTGGACCGGGCGGGGCCTGTGGTGGGCGTCGACCTCGGCGGCACCAAGATCGCCGCCGCTGTCGTGAACGAGGACGGCGTTCCCGGTCCCGTGGTCACCGTTCCGACGCGGGCGGCCGAGGGGCCGGACGCCGTGCTGGATGCCGTGGCCGAGGCCGTTGGCCAAGCCACGGCGCAGGTCCGGGTGCACGGGACCGGCACCGGACTCGCCGGGATCGGGGTGGGCACAGCCGGGGCCATCGACTCCGGCACCGGGGTCGTGGTGTCATCCACCGATACCTTCCCCGGATGGGTCGGCACCAACATCGCGGACGGCCTGCGGGATCGGCTCGGGCCGATCGGAGCCAGTGTCCTCAACGATGTCGACGCCCATGTGCTCGGTGAGAGTTGGCGGGGTGCGGCCATCGGCGTCGGGTCGCTGCTGATGGTGGCCGCGGGCACCGGCATCGGCGGCGCCCTGATGGTCGATGGACGCCTGGTCGTCGGTCGCCACCACCTCGCCGGGGAGATCGGGCACATGCCGGCCGTCGGGGCCGACGGTCTGCGCTGCCCCTGTGGGCGGCTCGGGCACCTCGAGGCCCTGGCTGCCGGGCCCGCGATCCTGCGCCGCTATCACGCGCTCGGCGGAGATCCTGAGGTCGGCGACACGCGCGCCGTCGTGGCGCGGGCGGCGGCAGGCGATGGGACCGCCACCCGCAGCGTGACCGAAGCGGCGGCGGGACTGGGGCGTACCGTCGCGGGGCTGGTGACCACTCTCGATCCCGACCTGGTGGTGGTCGGCGGCGGGCTGGCGCAGGCCGGCCCGCTCTGGTGGGACGCCTTCGAATCCACCCTCCGCGCCGAGCTCGTCGAGGCCCTCGCAGACGTCGGCGTCGTCCCGGCCGCGCTCGGTCCCGTCGCGGCGATCATCGGCGCGGCCCGCCCCCTGTTCGAACTGATCTGAGGAGAACGATGCATCCGATGCTGGAGCGGCTGCGAGGCGGCCTGATCGTGTCGTGCCAGGCCTATCCCGGCGAGCCGATGCTGGACCCGCGCACCATGACGCAGGTGGCGCAGGCCGCCGTGGCGGGCGGTGCGGTCGGGATCAGGGCCAAGGGCCTGGATGATCTGCGGACCATGCGAACGGTGCTCGATGTGCCGATCATCGGCCTGGTCAAGGTGGGTGACGAGGGCGTCTATATCACTCCGACGCTCGCCGATGCGCTGGCTGTCGCCCGCACGGGGGCCGAGATTGTCGCCCTCGACGGCACCCGGCGACCGCGGCCCGACGGGAGGACGCTGGCCGACACAGTGGCGGGGATCCGGGCAGCAGCCCCCGACGTGCTGGTCATGGCCGATTGCGGATCGGTCGCCGACGCGGAGGCAGCCCAGGAGGCGGGTTGCGATGTGCTGGGCACGACCCTGGCCGGCTATTCGGGTGAGCGACCGAAAACCCAGGGCCCCGATTGGGACCTCATCGACGCGGTGGTCGCCATCGCCGACAGGCCCGTCTTCGTTGAGGGCCGGGTCCATCGCCCCGAGCAGGCCGCCGAGGCCATGCGCCGTGGCGCCTGGGCCGTGGTGGTCGGCACCGCCATCACCCACCCGACCACCCTCACGCGCTGGTTCGACGACGCCGTGCGGGGTCACCATGGATGACGTCGTCCTGGCCCGCACGGGCGATCCGTTCGCCGGGGCCGCCTTCGCCGAACCGTGCTATCGCATCCCGGCCCTGACGGTGACGACGACGGGCCGCGTGCTCGTCGCCTATGACGTACGGCGGGACTGGCGTGACCTGCCCGGCGAGTTCGACATCGCGCTGCGGCATTCCGACGACCACGGGCGCACCTGGTCGGAGCCCCGGACGATCCGCCGCCACACCGCCGGGCACGGGTTCGGCGATGCCAGCCTGCTCACCGACCCGGCGACCGGACGCGTGCTGTGCTGGCACGTCGGCAGCACCGGCCGGAGCTTCTTCGATGCCGAGGCCGGGCCAACGGGAGAGGGACTCGAGCTGTGGTTGTCCGTTTCCGACGACGACGCCGAGACCTGGTCGCATCGCGACCTCACCGGACTCAAGCCTGCGGACGTGACCGGCATGTTCGCCTCGTCGGGCAATGGCACCGTGCTGGCGAGCGGGCGCCTCGTGCAACCGTTCGTGCTGCGGCGGGGTGAGGAACACTTCGCGGCCATGGCGGTCAGCGACGACAGCGGCGAGACCTGGAGCCTGGGGGAGTGGATCGGCCCGGACTGCGACGAGAACAAGGTGCTCGGTCTGCCCGATGGTTCCGCGGTGTTCCATGCGCGGGCCAGGCCCCGGCGGCGGGTGGCGCGATCGGTCGACGGTGCGGTGTCGTTCGATCCGCCCATCCCCGATCCAGCGCTCGTCGACCCGGCCTGCAATGGGGGCCTGGCTCTGCTGGGAGACCACGTGGTGTGTTCGCTGCTCGACGACCCGGCCGAGCGCCGCCGCCTGACCCTGCGGACGTCGGCCGACGCCGGTGAGACCTGGGGCCAGCCGATCCTCGCCGACGCGGGCGCTGCGGCGTACTCGGTGGTCGCGGAGCTTGCCGACGGCAGCCTGGCTCTGGTGTGGGAGGCCGGCGACTATGCCGAGATCGTGTTCGCGCGGATCAGTGCCGAGGAACTGGGACTCGCGGGTGCGGCTCCGACGCTCGTGGCGCGAGAGGGTACGCCCGGGGCGGCCAAACCGCCGGAGGTCGCCGGCTGAAACAGTCGCCGACGGAAGTGCAGGCGACGGATCAGGTGCGCGGCCTGCCGATCGTCACGAGGAGGTCCTCGTGCAACTGGAACCAGACCGTGTGGAACGAATCCCAGTGCTCGGAGACGTACTCCCACTCGCCGGCCAGCGCACGGTTGGCCGCCTCGGCGAGCCGGTCGCCGTAGCCATCGAACCGGTCGAGGATCGCCGACAGGTCGTTGCACACTTCCTGGCCGAGTCGCTCGACGTTGCCGAGTTTGCGCAGCACCTGGGTGTCATAGCGCCGGTCGAGGTGGTCGTTGACTCGGCGTACGCCGTCGATCTCGCGCAACTGCCAGGCCGTGCACGCTTCGAGGGCGAGGGGATTGAGCCGCTCGAACCGACCATAGGCCGCCTCGACGGCCGCGCGGCACCCCGTGTCGTCGAGTTCCTTGGCGACGGCCTCGTTGTCGATCCGCTTGCCTTCGGCGGTGACGCTCCAGCCACCCCCGGAGCGGACGACCAGACCCCGGGCGCCGAGGTCGATCAGGTGGGACTCGAGCTCGGCGACCTCGAGCCCGGCGAGGTCGGCCAGCCGGGTCGGGGAGCTCGCGCCGATGCAGCGCAGGAGGTGCAGGATTCGCAGATCGTCGGGCATCCGGGGAGACTAGCGGCTGTGACGGAGGTGTTGACGCGCGCGGACTGGCAGGCCAGGGAGCAGGCCCACCACGAACGTGTGGACGGGCTGCTGGCCGAGCATCGCCGGCGCAGTGCGCGCGCAATCAAGCACCCGGTCGAGGACTTCCTGTTCGAGTACTACACCTTCCGCCCCTATCAACTCCGTCGATGGCACCCGGGCCACGGGGTTGTGCTCGCGGACGCCGACGCGTGGCTGGGGGAGCGCTTCCATGTGGCGGTGGCAGACGGCGTGACGCTCGATACGGCGGCGATCCTGGAGACGCGCGGTCGGACGGTCACGCAGACGTACGCCCTGCTGTCCGCGATCGACGCACGCCGTCCCCAGTTCGGCTGCTTCGGAATGCACGAGTGGGCGATGGTCGACGGGCTCAGCGTTGAGCAGACGAGGCATCCGCAACTCGGGCTGCGGGTCGCACCGGAGCACGTGAGCGCGACCCTGCGCGAGGTCGGGGTGCGGTGCACGCACATCGACGCTTATCGCTTCTTCACCCCGCCCGCGAAACCGCTCAACCACGTCACGCCCACCCGGGAGAACCAGATCGAGCTCGACCAGCCGGGCTGCCTCCACGTGGGAATGGATCTCTATCGGGCGGCCTTCAAGCTCGCCCCGATGATCGGCACCGAACTGATTGTCGACTGCTTCGAACTCGCGCGCCGCATCCGCGTGCTCGACATGCAGGCCAGCCCGTATGACGTGTCGGGGCTGGGACTCCCGGCGATCGAGGTCGACACGGCCCCCGGCCGACAGGCGTACGCCTCAGCGCAGCGTGAACTGGCCGAGGCGGCCGAGCCTCTGCGGAAGCGACTGCTCGAGCGGGTCGGAGTTATCGCAGCTCTGGGGGCCGCCCCTTCGCGCCCCACCTGAGCTGTTCACGGTCGGACAACCAGACCGCGCCGCCGCCGACAAAGACGGCGAGCGAGCCGCCGATGAGTGAGAAGAACGTCACGTACGGGCTGAACACCAGAGAACCGAACATCATGAGCAGCAACACGAACGAGGCTCCGGCCACGGCGATCCCGATCGTCGTGTCCACCCTGCGGGTCCACCGCAGTGGCCGGCGGGGGATTTCGGGTGTCGGGGCGGCCGGCGGTGCTGGGGGTGGCAGCCTGGGCAGGTCGACGAGCAGCGGTTCCAGGTCGGATCGGTAGCGGGCCGTGATCGCTCGGTCCAGGCGCTCGGAGAATTCCGGGGGATCCAGTCGTCCGGCCGCGAAGTGTCGGCGCAGCTGTTCGGCGGCGTCATCCCGTTCGTCATCGCCCACTCGAAGGTCCTCGGTGGGCTCGGGAGGGAGCTTCGCGGCGGGGCTTTTCCCGGGCTGGTCCGGTTGAGTCATGGTTCATTGTTGGCACAGCTCCGGGTCGGGGTCACCGGTCGCCGGGAGGGCAGGGACCGGGGGCCGAGCGGAGCCTTGCGATCCGAGACCCGGGTGGCACCTCCGCCTCTGCGTTCGGGCCGATTGCGTGCGTGCCTTTCTCAGGGCTACCGTCGGTAGAACGTGAGGTTCCTCACGTTCGTTCCTCCGGGGGACACAGGGGTGAAACCGGAGGAGCGCGGCCCGGCAAGATGACAGTGTGGTGCCCATGAACCGCTTGTCGGGGGAGCGACGCGCATGACGCAGAACATCCCTCTCGCTATTGCCCTCGGCGTTCTGGCTTCGCTGGGATTCGCTCTGGGCGCCACGCTGCAGCACAGTGGCGTCGCCCGCATTTTCCGCGACAGCGACGACCGAAATCTCAGCATGTCGCGGGTCCTGACCATGTTGCGTACGCCGATCTGGCTGCTCGGCACGGTCCTCATCCTCCTCGGCGCGGGGCTCCACCTGATCGGCGTCAATCTGGCCCCCGTCACGGTCGTGCAGCCCGTCGGCATCCTCGCGGTTCCGTTCGCCGCGCTGCTGGCTGCGCGCAAGAACCACAAGGCACCCACGCGTGGCATGTGGCTGTCGATCGGCATGGCGGTCGCCGGCATCGTCGCGTTCACGTTCTTCTCGTCCCGCTCGGCCGCGACCGACACCCTGCTCGACATGCGCATGATCCTCATCGCTTCGGTGATCGTCTGGGTCGGCGCAGCCGTCTTCGTCATCCTCGGGGCGAAAGGTCCCGTGGGCTTCCGCTGCCTCGCCTGGGCGACCGCCGGTGCCTTCCTCTATGGTCTCGCGACCGCGCTCATGAAGACGTCGCTCGAGCTGTTCAAGGAGGGTCGCGAGACGCCGCTGATGTTCTGGCTCAGCGTGGCGGGACTCTTCGCGTGTTACGGCGTCGGCGCGTGGTTCATCCAGCAGGCGTACGCCTCCGGCCCGGCCGAGATCGTCGTCGGATCCATGACCGTGATCGATCCGCTCATCGCGGTGGCCTTCGGGATCATCGTGCTCGGTGAGGGTCGCAACATCGATGCAGTGTCGGCCACCGGCATGGTCCTGATGGGGGCGCTCGCCTCGTATGGCGTGGCCCTGCTCTCCAAATATCATCCGGACGCCGCGACGGCGTACGAGAAGAAGAACTCCGGCGTGGCCGGACACCCCAAGGAAGGAATCACGAGGTGAAAATCCTCATCGGACACGACACCTACCCGCCCGATGTGAACGGAGCTGCCCGCTTCACCGAACGGCTCGCGATCGGCATGCTGGGTCGCGGACACGAAGTTCACGTGATCGCCCCGTCGACCACGGGCCGCGCCTTCACCGAGGAGCAGGACGGCATCATCGTCCACCGCATGCCCTCCCACCGCTATCCGCTGGTGGACCAGTTCCAGATCTGCATGCCCTGGGAGGTGGCCGGCCGGATCAATCGCATCCTCGATGAGGTGAAGCCGGACGTGGTCCACATCCAGGGGCATTTCCTCATCACGCGCCTGCTGTCCAAGCGTGCGCGCGACCGTGGCATCCCGCTTGTGGCGACCAACCACTTCATGCCGGAGAACCTCGTCGAACTGGTGAAGATCCCCCAGCGCGTACGCGATGCCGTGTCGCGACTCGCCTGGCGGGATGCCGCCAAGGTGCTCGGTCGGGCCCAGATCGTCACGGCTCCGACGCCGCGCGCGGTCGAGCTCCTGGCGTCCTCGGCGGGCCTGCCCGGCGGCATTGCGATCTCGTGCGGGATCGATGCGCCCCAGTACGCCCGGGCCGCGAGCCGGGCAGCCGCCCGCGAGATCCCGAACGTGCTGTTCGTCGGTCGGCTCGACCAGGAGAAGCGGGTCGACGAGCTGATCCGGGCGTTCGCAAAGCTTCCCTCGGATGTCCCGGCGCGCCTCGAGATCGTCGGTGACGGGTCACAGCGTGAGGACTGGAAGGCGCTCGTCGAGAAGGTCGGTATCGCCGACCGCACCGTCTTCCACGGCTTCATCTCCGAGGCTGATCTGCTCGACGCCTATGGGCGCTGCGATGTCTTCGTGATGCCGGGGGTGGCCGAGCTGCAGTCGCTCGTCACCCTGGAGTCGATGGCCGCAGGCAAGCCGGTGATCGCCGCGAATGCCATGGCGCTGCCGCACCTCGTGCACCCGGAGGAGAACGGGTATCTGTTCGAGCCGGGCGATGTCGACGAGCTGGCGGGCCACCTCGAGACCCTGCTCCGCGATCCGGCCCTGCGCGCCGAGATGGGCCAGCGCAGCAAGGCGATCGCCGGCCGGCATGCCCTGGGGGCGACGCTGGACCGGTTCGAATCGCTCTATGGCGGAGTCATCGAAGGCGGTGTGATCCCGATCAGGCGGGCTGCTGCCTGACGGTTTTCCACAGGTCGGCTCCGAGCCGATCGGTTGTCCACAGATCCGGGCGCGGGTGAATCATTTCCCGCGCCCGGACGCATTGTCCGGGCATGACTGACCGACAGACCCGACAGCCGAGCCGACGCGAACGCGCAGTGCTACGCCTCCAGAGCCCCGACGACATCCTCAGCGCCGTGCCGTTCCTGCTGCGCTTCCATCCCGAGAACAGCTTCGTCTTCCTGGCCCTCAAGGGAAAATCTCTGGTGCTGACCGCACGCGTCGATATCGGCAAGGACCCGATCGACGTCGAGTCGCTGGCCGACCATTTCGCCCGCGTGTGCGTCCAGCACGAGGGGGACGGTCTCATCCTCGTCGCCTACAGCGATCTCGTGGCGCGGATCAGTGGGGTGGTCGATGACCTCGTCGAGGCGCTGGAGCCCATCCAGGTGCATGAAGCGCTGGTGACCGATGGCCGGTCCTGGTGGTCCCGACTCGATGAGGAGGGGCAGCCGGGCGTGGGCATTCCCGTCGATTCCGGGTCGAGTGAGGTGGCGGCGCGAGCGGTGTTCGCCGGGTTGCCCGCCTTGCCCAACCGGGCCGCCCTGGCCGATTCGGTGGCGGGGCCCGGCGGTGCCGATGCCGCCGAGCTGGCCGGCGTCTTCGAAACCGTGCTGATGGAGCTCGCCGATCTGTCCGATGAGGAACGCCGCGAGAGGATATGCCTGCTGGTCGAGAGCTTCTGCGTGCATCGACAGGCCCTCACGCCATCCGAATGCGCCGAGCTGGCGGTGCTGTCCTATGAGATCGCGCTGCGCGATCTCGCGGCTCAGCGCATCCGACTCGAGGATGCCGAACTGCATGTGGAGCTCTGGCATCAGGTGGTCGCGAACACGGTCGCCCCCTTCGAGTCTGCGCCGCTGTGTCTCCTGGGCCTGGCGGCCTGGGTGAGCGGCAACGGTGCGCTGATGGTGGTGTGCATGGAGCGTGCCGAAGAGGTCAATCCCGACTATTCCCTGTTGGGGGTCCTGGAACGCATCAACGCGTGCGCCCTGCCGCCCCATGCCTGGGAGGGGATGTATGCGGCGTGACAGCGGGCGAATAGCGTGGGGGCCATGCAGTTCGTGGTGTGTGGCGAGGCGCTCATCGACCTGGTGCCGGACGAGGGTGGCGACACGTTCCGGACGCCGTGGTCCGCGCTGTCGGCGGGGGGACCTGTCAATACGGCGATCGGGCTGGCGCGGCTGGGGGAACGCGTTCAGTTCGCCGGCCGGTTGTCGACCGATCGCTTCGGTCGCCAGTTGCGCGCGCATCTGGCGGCCGGAGGTGTCGGTCTGGAGCAGTCGGTCGACAGTGACGATCCGACCCCGCTCGCCGTCGTGAGTGTGGGGGCCGATGGGAGCGCGACCTATGCCTTTCACTTCGATCGGACGGCGGCCTTCGGGTGGAGGGCGGCCGAGCTTCCCGCCGTGGATCAGGGGGACTGGCTCCACGTGGCCTCCCTCGCCACCGTGGTCGACCCCGGCGCAGGCGCTCTCCTGCCCTGGGTCGATGCCCACACCGGGCCGCTGTCGTTCGACATCAACGTGAGGCCCACGGTGATCGCGGACCCCGAGGACTACTGGCGACGGGTGCAGCCCTGGCTCGAGGTGCTGGGCCGGCATGGGGGCGTCGTGCGGGGCTCCGATGAGGACATCGACTTCCTGGCCGGGGCCTCGGGGGAGACCGGAACACCGGAGTCGGTCCTGCGCGCCTGGCGCGATCGGTTCGGGTTCGGGGTCGCCGTCGTCACCACGGGTGCGAGTGGTGCCTGGGGCTGCGATGCGCAGGGTGAGGGGCGCGTGCCCGGACGGCCGGTCGAGGTGGTGGACACCGTCGGCGCCGGCGATACGTTCACTGCGGCTCTTCTCGCGGAGTACGCCCGCTCCGGGGACCTGCACGCCGCACTCGACGAGGGCGTGGCCGCTGGGGCGTACGCCTGTGGCAGGCGGGGACCGCAGCCGCCGACGCGGGCCGAACTCGAGGCGTTCCTGGAGCGGTGAGGCCCCGGAATATCACGGGGGCGACGGGGTGGATTGTTCAGTTAGGATGTCGGCATGTGTCCGCACCGACTGCTTCTTATCTAGCCGCGCCTGATGCGCGGCACACCCCGAGCCGTTCGACGGCGACCGGGGTTTTTTCATGTCCGGAGCAGTGGGAACCAGGAGAACCAAGTTGAGCGAGCAGGCCCGCGATCGCAAGCCGTATGACCCCGCAGCCGCGCAGGAGCGCTGGCAGGCGTTCTGGGAGTCCGACCAGACCTTCAAGGCCCTTGACGACGGGTCGAAGGAGCGGCGCTATGTCCTCGACATGTTCCCGTATCCGTCGGGCGACCTGCACATGGGCCATGCCGAGGCGTTCGTCATGGGTGACGTGGTGGCGCGCTATTGGCGGCTGAAGGGCTATGACGTCCTGCACCCGATCGGCTGGGACTCGTTCGGCCTGCCGGCCGAGAACGCTGCGATCAAGCGTGATGCGCATCCGGCGGAGTGGACGTACGCCAACATCGAGACCCAGGCGCGATCCTTCCGGCGCTACGGCCTGAGCTTCGACTGGTCGACGCGCCTGCACACGTCCGACACCGATTACTACCGGTGGACCCAGTGGCTGTTCCTGCGCTTCTTCGAGCGTGGGCTGGCGTACCGGAAGAATTCGTTCGTCAACTGGTGCCCGAGCTGCCAGACCGTGCTCGCCAACGAGCAGGTCGTGCAGGGCGCGTGCGAGCGGTGCGGGACGACCGTGACCAAGCGCCAGCTGAACCAGTGGTATTTCCGGATCACCGACTATGCCGACCGCCTGCTCGACGACATGAAGCAGCTCGAGGGCCAGTGGCCCGATCGCGTCCTGGCGATGCAGCGCAACTGGATCGGGCGCTCCGAGGGGGCGTACGTCGATTTCGAGATCGAGGGCCGCGAGCAGCCGGTCACGGTCTTCACAACCCGTCCGGACACGCTGTTCGGGGCGACGTTCTTCGTGGTCGCGCCCGAAGCGGAACTCGCCGGCGAGATCGTGGCGGAGGAGCAGCGGGCCGACTTCGAGGCCTACCTCGAGAAGACCAAGCAGGCTACCGAGATCGAACGTCAGTCGACCGAGCGCCCCAAGACCGGTGTGTTCCTGGGCGTGCATGCGGTCAACCCGGTCAACGGGGAGCGCATCCCGGTCTATGCCGCCGACTATGTCCTGGCCGACTACGGCACCGGTGCGGTCATGGCCGTGCCGGCGCACGACCAGCGCGATCTGGACTTCGCGAAGGCGCATGACCTGCCGGTGCGGATGGTGGTCGACACCGGTGATGCCGACCCGGCCGAGACCTTCGTCGCGACCGCCGGTGATGGCACCTATGTGAACTCCGGGCTGCTGGACGGCCTGAGCGACAAGGTGTCCGGTGTCAGCCGCATCATCGATCAGCTAGAGGTGGACGGGCGAGGCAAGCGGGCGATCACGTTCCGCCTGCGCGACTGGCTCCTGAGCCGCCAGCGCTTCTGGGGCGTACCCATCCCGATCATCCACTGCCCGAGCTGTGGCGAGGTGCCGGTTCCCGATGACCAGCTTCCGGTCGAACTGCCCGACCTGCGCGGTGCGGCGCTGAAGCCGAAGGGGACCTCGCCGCTGGCCGGCCCCGAGGCCACCGCGTGGCGCGAGGTCGAGTGCCCGACGTGTGGCGGCAGGGCCGAGCGCGACACCGACACGATGGACACGTTCGTCGACTCGTCGTGGTATTTCTTCCGCTATTGCTCGCCGGGCTATGACGGGGGTCCGTTCGATCCCGAGGACGTCCGCCGCTGGATGCCGGTGGAGCAGTATGTCGGTGGCGTCGAGCACGCGATCCTGCACCTGCTGTATATGCGCTTCTTCACCAAGGTGCTGCACGACATGGGGATGGTCGACTTCGTCGAACCCATGCGGCGCCTGATGAACCAGGGCCAGGTGATCAACCAGGGCAAGGCGATGTCGAAGTCGCTCGGCAACGGTGTGGACCTGGGGGCCCAGATCGACCAGTTCGGCGTCGACGCGATTCGCACCACGGTGGTGTTCGCCGGACCGCCCGAGGACGACATCGACTGGGCGGACATGTCGCCGACCGCGACCGTGCGCTTCCTGCAGCGCGCCCTGCGCGTGGCCCAGGATGTCACGAGTGAGCCCGGGACCGACCCGGCCGGGGGCGATCTGGCGTTGCGTCGGGCGACTCACAAGAGCGTCGCCGACCTGGGTGACCTGCTCGACTCGCATCGGTTCAATGTCGCCGTGGCGCGCCTGATGGAGCTGGTCAATGCGACCCGCAAGACCATCGACGCCGGGGCCGGTCCGGCTGACCCCGCAGTACGCGAGGCCGCTGAGGCGATCACCGTGGGGCTGAGCCTGTTCGCGCCCTACCTGGCCGAGGACATGTGGGAGACCCTGGGACACCAGCCCTCGGTCGCGAATGCCGCCTGGCCGACCGTCGACCCGTCGCTGCTGGTGACCGAGTCGGTCACCTGCGTCGTGCAGGTCAAGGGCAAGGTGCGCGCCAAGCTCGAGGTTTCGCCCGAGGCGACCGAGGAGGAGCTCAAGGAACTCGCGCTCGCCGATGCGAACGTGCAGCGTTCGCTCGACGGCAAGGAGATCCGCCAGATCATCGTGCGCGCACCGCGCCTGGTGAGCATCGTTCCGGCCTGAGCGAAGGTCAGGCGCGCAGGGCGACCTGCGCGATGATCCCGACGTGGTCGGTCCCGGTCACCGTGAACGTGCGATGGCTCACTGCCGTCAGCGGGGCATTGACCAGCACATAGTCGATGCCGAGCACGGGGAACGGACCGTGCTCGCGGGTGGGCCAGGTGCGCGGGAAGCCGGCACCGGTCAGGTCTGCCGTCGAGCGGAACCCGTCCGTGGTCAACAGCGGCCGCATGGTGGCGTGGCGATCGATGGCGTTGAGATCGCCCGCCACGACGACGGGACCATCGGCATGGGCGAGGATCACGGCGCGGAGCGCAGCCGCATCCTCCGCCCAGAGCTCGGCACCGCCCATCGGATTGACGGGGTGCGCCGCGATCAGCGTGAGGGGCCCATCCGGATGATCGAGCCGCACGACCGGTGACCCGAAGACCGTTGGTCCGGCCCCGAGGTCTTCGAGTGGGAGGCGCGAATAGATCGAGGTGCCGCCGACGCCGTTGCCGACATGGACGGCGTGAGGATGGCTCTCGGTCAGGCCTCGATCGGCAAGTCTCTCGCGCGCAGCGTCCGTGTGTTCGACGATGACGATCACATCGGCTGTTTGGAGCTGTGCCGTCAACCCATCGAGGTCGGCGCGACCGTCCTGGACGTTGATCGTGGCTACTGTCAGCGGAGTCCGGTGGGCGACGGTGTTCGTCGTGTAATACGGCACGATCCAGGTGGCCTGCCACAGCGCTCCGAGGGCAAGAGGGAGTGCCAGCGCGGCAAGCCCGGGTCGGCGTACCAATCGAGCTGCGAGAACGATCGTCAGCATTCCGCCGATCCACCCGACCAGACCGAGGTGGACGAACGACGCGGCCTGGACCGTTCGGGTGGACAGGAGCTGGAGGCGAGGCGAGATCCCCAGAGCCAGCGCTGCCAGGGCTCCGCCGGACAGAGCGAGGGCCAGAAGGATCAGGAGCCCGGCCAGGAACCCGCGGTGAACGGAGATGCGCACATTCGCGAGTCAAGCAGCGTCGCGGGGCTCTGCCCGGCCTGTTGACGGACTCCGAACGAGAAAGGGGACCGCGGTCGTGGGCAGGCAGGGGACCGCGGTCGCGAAGCCGGACGACTTTGTGGTCCTATGGGCTTATCACATAACCTGTTATGGCGTTCTGTCTAACTAGTTAGTAAATTGGTTTCCGTGTCAAATCTTGGCCCCCGGCCTGTCGCCGACCCCGCGTTGAGGCTGTCTGCCGCGCGTGGGGCTGTTCTGGCGTTCGTGGTCGAAGCCGGCAGGCCGGTCACGGTGCAGGAAGTCGCGCTCAGCAGTGGGCAGCATGTGAACACCGTTCGCGAGCATCTGGAGGCTCTCGTCGAGGCCGGTCTGGCCACGCGTCAGTCGAAGCCCCCGTCCGGTCGGGGCCGGCCGGCGATTGCGTACGCCGCAGAGGCGGAGAGCTCGCCCCTTCGCGGCAACAAGGAATACGTCGCTCTGGTCGATGCCCTCGTCGCGCACATCAAGGACACCTCGCCCGACGTGCTCGCCGATGCCGATGCGGTGGGCCGCCGCTGGGCGGCGGACACGCCGCAGGGCGAAACAGTCCAGGAAATGTTGACCCGGATGGGGTTCGACCCGGTGCTGGAATCGACCAACACCCTGCTCCTGCGGACCTGTCCCGTGCTCGCCGCGGCCAAGCGCAATCCCGACGTGGTGTGTGCGATGCACCTCGGCATGCTCCGCACTGTTCACGGGGAGAACGTCGAGCTGGAGCCGTTCGTGCCGAACGGGTGCCTGTTGCATCTGTCGCCCGCGAATCAGGCGTGAGGTTGTCCACAGGCTGACGCCGCCTCGAGTGTCATCCACAGCGCGACGACCGAGGTGAACGACAACGACTCCGGGCGTGCATAACGCAGCCATGGGGCGAAATGCGAGAGCCAATTCGGTTCTGACCGACTATGTCCGCGACCGGCTCGATCGGGCCGTGCTGCCGATCCCGGAAGGCGAGCAACACGAGAGCGAAGTTCTCACTGTGGTCCGTCCGCGGCCGGGACTCGGGCGTGACGCGGACCCGATCGTCGATTCGGATCTGTTCGAGGACGATCGGGCGACGGTCGAGGGCCGTGACGAGCGGCCAGTGCCCGTGCCGCGGGCCTGGTTCACGCGCAAACACCTGACGGTCGTGGGCATCATCCTGGCCCTGGGCATCCTCCTGGCCGGCTATGCCCTGACCCGGGCGCGTGCTGTCCCGGTCGCGATGCCGGTGCCGGTGGTGGCGGAGGCGGGGAGTACGCCGGCCGCGCCACCCGCGACCACGCCGATGGAGACCCCGCCGCCCACCGCCACCATCCGGGTGCATGTCGTCGGGGAAGTGGTGCGCCCCGGGGTGCACCAGCTCACTGCGGGGTCCCGGGTCGCCGATGCCATCGAGGCGGCCGGGGGACTCGGCCCCCAGGCCCGACCCGGAGAACTCAATCTCGCGCGGGAGCTGCTCGACGGCCAGCAGCTGGTCGTCGGCGGACCGAATCGTGCGAGCGAGGTCCGGGGCGGAGACGAGGGCGCAGGGTCCACGGGAAACAGCGCAGCCGGTGGAGGAGTGGCCGGGACTCCTGCCAAGGTCAACCTCAACACCGCGACCGCTGCCCAGCTTGATGCGCTTCCGGGTGTTGGTCCGGTCACCGCCGAGAAGATCATTGCCTGGCGTGCCCAACACGGGAAATTCACCCGCATCGAGGAACTGCAGGAGGTTCCGGGCATCGGGCCCAAGTCGTTTGCCGAGATCGCTCCCCATGTCACTGTGTGATGCGCGCGTCGGGCGGTGCCGGGCCCACCGACACTGCGCAGCGGCAGTCCCACCGCGATCTCCGTTTGCTCCCTGTCGCAGGCGCCGCCTGGGCAGGGGCTTGGGCGGGAACCGATGCCGGCCTGTTCCCGGCAGCCATCGCACTGGGGTCCGCTGTCGTCGGTCTCGCGGTGGTCCACGTGCTCGTCGGCCGGACCACCACCCGCCTGATCGCTCTCGCCACCGCGTTGACGCTGGTGGTCGTGCTGGGATTGTCATTGGTGCGGACCCAGCAGCAGGCTGACTCGCCCCTGGCCGAGTGGGCCGGCGAGCGTGCCCTGGTCGACATCGAATTCACGGTCCGGGGTGATCCGCGGGCGAGTGCCACTGCACGATTCGGCAGCCGGACGATCACCGCCGTCGCCGAGGTCGCCGTGGTCGAGGGGCGGGGCGAGGCGTTCCGCGTACGCCAGCAGGTCGTCGTCATGGGCAGCGGCGACAACGGCCGAGAGCTTGCTCGACTCGTCGTCGGAACCACTGCTCGGGCGTCGGTGAGACTCGCGCCCACTGATCGCCCCGGGCCGGCGGTCGCGATCGCGTCTCTGCGGTCGCCACCGGAGGTGGTGATCGAACCGAGCCGGGCCGCGATGGCGATCGAAGCCGTTCGGGCGGGCCTGCGCAGCTCTGTTGCGGACCTGCCCGAGGGGCAGCGGGGGCTCGTCCCGGCTCTCGTGGTGGGTGATACGTCGCAGCAGACGGACGCCGTGGTCGAAACCTTCCGCACGACCGGACTCACGCACCTGACCGCCGTTTCGGGCGCCAACCTGACTTTGTTGTTGGCGTTCCTGTTGACTGCGGCGCGGTGGGTGGGGGTGCGGGGTCGGTGGCTGTATCTGGTGGGGCTGCTCGGGGTGGTCGTGTTCATCGCTTTGTGCCGGACGGAACCGAGTGTGCTGCGGGCGTCGGCGATGGGGTTGGTGGCTCTGGCGGCGCTGGGTGGTCATGCGGCCTCGGGGAAGGGGGCGCGGCATCTGGCGGTGGCCGTGATTGTGCTGGTGTTGATCGATCCGTGGCTGGGGCGGTCGATCGGGTTCGCGTTGTCGGTGCTGGCGTCGGGCGGGATCATCGGCTGGTCGGCGATGTGGCGGGATCGGATGGCGTGGTTGCCGACGCCGGTCGCGGAGGCGGTGACGGTGCCGTTGGCGGCTCAGCTGGCGACCCAGCCGGTGGTGACGGCGATCTCGGGGGAGATCTCGGTCGTCGGGTTGGTGACGAATGCGCTGGCCGGTCCTTTCGTCGGGCCGGCGACGGTGCTCGGGTTCGCGACGGCGGGGTTGTCTGTTGTCGTGTTGCCGGTGGCCGAGTTCACGGGGTGGTTGGCCGGGTGGTGTGCGCAGGCGATCATCTGGATCGCTCAGGCAGGAGCGGCGTTGCCGGGCGCCGCGTGGCGGTGGCCGGCCGGGGCGGTGGGATTGGTGGTGATCGGGGCCGGGTGTGTTCTCGGGCTGCTGGCTGGGGCGCGGATTCTGTCCTCGCGGTGGTTGTCGCTTCTGGTGGCGTCGGCGTTGGTGGCCCTGGTCGCTCAGCCGCAGGTCACGCCCGGGTGGCCGCCTGGCCAGTGGCGGGTGGTGGCGTGCGATGTGGGGCAGGGCAGTGCCACGGTCCTCCGAGCCGGTGACGGGCAGGCGGTGGTCGTGGACACGGGTCCAGATCCGGCGGCGTTGGCGCGGTGTCTGGATCAGCTGGGCGTACGCGTGGTGCCCATGCTGGTGTTGACGCACTACCACGCGGATCACATCGATGGCCGGGCCGCAGTGCTCGGGCGTTTGCCGGTGGGGTTGGTGTTGGTGTCGCCACTGGCGTCGCCCGCTTCGACTGCGGCGGCGATTGCGGGTGAGGCCGCGGGGGCGGGCGTACCCGTCGTCAACGCGAGACCTGGGCAGCGGTTGCAGGTCGGCGAGGTGCGGTGGGTGACGGTGGGGCCGGTGTCGGTGCCGCGAGTGGTGGAGGCGGCGGGCACGGTCGAGTCGGCTGCGGAGAATGACTCCAGCGTGGTGGCGCTGGCCGAGATCGACGGTACGCGGGTGTTGTTGACCGGTGATGTCGAGCCGACGGGGCAGCGGGAGATCGTGCGGTCGGGGGTGGACCTGCGGGCGGATGTGTTGACCGTTCCCCACCATGGGTCCGGACGGCAGGACGAGGGCTTCATCCGGGCCGCGGGACCCGGGATCGCCTTGGTGAGCGCGGGGGAGAAGAACGACTACGGCCACCCGGCGGCCAAGACGCTGCGACTGCTCGAGGCTGCGGGACGGCAGACGGTGAGGACCGACCAGCAGGGATCCCTGTCGGTCGGCGGCACCGCGCACGGGCCAGTGCTCGTCGTGCAGCGTTGATTAGGTTGAGCGCACCCGCTCACCCGGAATCCGGTTGGTGAGGCGATTCTGGTGCGAGAGGGGGCGTGTCAGATGGTCTGTGTAAGGACTCGGGGTTCAGGACCTGACGGAGATTGACTATGACCATGACGAAAGAGCACGAGGACTCGGTGGAGCCGGAGGCCCGCAAGTTGCGGCGGGAGTTGTTCGGTGAGGAGTTGTTGGATCAGTTGATGGCCTCGGTCGGTGAGCGCGGGGTCGCGTTGACCGGCGAGGGCGGGTTCTTGCCCGAGATGATCAAGGCCGTGCTGGAGCGGGGCCTTCAGGCGGAGCTGACCGAGCATCTCGGCTACGACAAGGGCGACCGGGCCGGACATGGCAGTGGGAACTCCCGGAACGGGACCAGCCCGAAAACGGTCGCGACCGAGGTTGGTGATCTGCGGCTGGACCAGCCGCGGGACCGTAACTCCACGTTCGCCTCGGCGTTGATCCCGAAGGGCGCGCGTCGTCTGGGCGGGCTGGATGAGATCATCATCTCGTTGTATGCCGGCGGGATGACGATCCGCGATATTCAGCATCATCTGGAATCGACCCTGGGCACGGAGTTGTCCCACGAGACGATTTCGAAGATCACCGACGCGGTCGCCGATGAGGTCCTCACCTGGCAGAACCGGCCGCTGGAGTCGTTCTACCCGGTCATCTATCTCGACGCGCTGGTGGTGAAGATCCGTGACGGCGCCCACGTCACCAACCGCCATGCCCATATCGCGGTCGGGGTCGACCCCGACGGGGTCAAACACGTCCTCGGGATCTGGGTCCAGGCGAATGAGGGCGCGAAGTTCTGGGCCTCGGTCTGTGCCCAGCTCGCGAACCGCGGCGTGAAGGACGTGCTGATCGTGTGCTGTGACGGGCTCACCGGCTTCCCCGAGGCGATCGAGGCGACCTGGCCCCTGGCAGCCGTGCAAACGTGTGTGGTGCATCTGATCCGGGCGTCGATGCGGTTCGTGTCCTACACCGACCGCAAGCCCGTCGCGGCCGCGTTGAAGCCGATCTACACCGCCGCGAACGAGGACGCCGCGCTGATGGCGTTCACCGCGTTTGCGGACTCGACCTGGGGCAAGAAATACCCCGCCGCAGTCGCGACCTGGGAGAACGCGTGGGACCGGTTCATCCCGTTCCTGGCGTTCGGCCCCGCACTGCGGAAGGTGATCTACACGACCAACAGCATCGAATCGCTGAACTACCAACTACGGAAAGTGATCAAGAACCGTGGCCATTTCCCCAACGACGCCGCGGCGGTGAAACTGCTCTGGCTGGCGATCCGCAACATCGAAGACAAACGCGCCCGTGAGCGGGCCAAGGAAGCCGGTGTCCCCAAAGGCAAACGCAAAGCACCCGGCAAACTCGTCGAAGGCGCGACCATCCAGGGCTGGAAAGCCGCCCTCGGCGAACTCGCCCTCGTCTACCCCGACCGCATGAACCAATACCTATAACCCATGTGACCCACCACTTACACAGAAAACTTGACAAGCTCGCGAGAGGACCCGGTGAGACGCAGGCTTTCGCCATGCTGCACCTCCAGCCTTCGGCATCCTGTGGCGAGCAAATCGAGCAGCACCCGAGTGAGATCCTCGCCGAGCGTTCGGAGCCCCCTTTGTCTTGCCTACTTCACAAGTAAGTGGCAAATTTCCCGGCAAATAAAAGGGTTCTCACCCACCGGTCACGCCGGAACCACCGCCACTACTTGATCTTTTTCAGGTCAACGGTGGCGTCGGCCAGCTGTTCGGCCGTCACGGAGCGCCCGGAATCGATCAGCTTTCTCGCGGCCCGGATCTCCTTGCCTGCATCGATGCCGGCGGCCCCGAGCAGCTTCCCGTGCGAACCGAGATTGAACTCCACCGGCATCAATCCGGGCCGCTCACGTGTCACCACCCCGTCCGGATCGGCCATTGACCCGGTCCCCTCAAGGCGTACGCCATAGCGATCGGACCAGAACCAGTGGGCCGCGGGCCGTGGCGGGGTCGTCCCGGTGATGTCCGCCGCCGCGGTCTGGCCGTCGTGGATAGCGGCATCCCCCTGCTCCGTGCGACGGAAGGCGACGTTGCCCGCAGGACGGCGGCGCGCCACATCGCCGATCGCATAGATCTCGGCGACTGACGAGCGCATTGCCGCGTCGACCAGCACGCCGTCGTCGATCACAAGCGAGCCCGTCCGGGCCAGATCCACGGCCGGCACCAGGCCTGCGGCCACGAGCACCACGTCGGCCTCGTGGACGACCTCGTCGCCGTGACTGCCCATCGTGATGACGCGATAGAGCGCGCCATCCCGTTCGACGCGCTCGGGATGGGCACAGACCGTGCGTACGCCATGCGCTTCATGCATGCCGTGGGCCAGCGTGGCGAGTTGCACGCCGATCGCCGACACCAGGGGCACGGCGACCGGGTCGATCAGGGTGACCTCTGCGCCCAGTCCCGTGGCAGTCGAGGCCACTTCGGCCCCGATCAGCCCCGCACCCAGCACGACGAGGCGAGCTCCGGGCGTCAGACGTTCCCGCAACCTGATCGAGTCGACGGCCGTTCGCAGATACTCGATACCAGGGTCGTCAAGCCCTGCCACGACAGGCCGCCGGGCGTGCCCGCCGTTCGCGAGCACGATGCGATCAGCCCTGATGACCGAACTCGACCGCAGGACCAACGCCTTCTCGCGCGGCCTCAGCATGTGGACGAACTCGGGCACGACTTCGACGTTGTGCTCCGAATACCACTCCGAGGGGACGAATGCCATCTCCTCGGCCGTCATGGTTCCCGCCAGGAAGCCCTTACTGAGAGGCGGCCTGTCATAGGCCTCACCCTCCGGGTCGATCAGGCTGATCAGCCCATCGAACCCGTGGGCCCGGAGCGCCTGCACGGTGGCGAATCCGCCGACGCCGCTGCCGACGATGGCGACGTGCTTGATGGTGGTCATGGATGACTCCTTCGGATGAGTGCGATTCGAGCGAGGAACGTCGTGGTGAGCCACAGGACCGCCGCGGTGGCGGCGAGTCCCCAGAACAACGTGGGGACGGCGAAGCCCCGGCGGACAAGCCAGGCAGTGACGACCGGGACGGCGATCCCAGGTAGGCGAGGCAGTAGGTAAGGGCTGTGGCTGCGGCCTGCCGGGAGCGGGGGAGCGTGCGTTCGACCTGCGCCAGGCAGCCGATCAGGATCAGTCCGTAGGCCACTCCGAGCGCCATAGCGCCGACCCAGACCAGGCCGGGCGTACGCCTGGCGAAGCCGGCCGCGGCAATCGACACCACGGCCAGGAACAGGGCGAGACCCACCCGACTCGTCCCGAATCCGGGCCGTCCGAACCGGGCCACGAGTCGCTGGGTGACAAACCCGCTCCCAAGGGTCGTCAAACAGAGCAGGGCCAGGAAAAGCGTCCGGAAGTCACCCAGCTGGTCATAGACCTGCTGCGGCAGGACGGCGTACGCCAGCCCCAGGGAGCCGAAGATCCACGGGGCGACGCCGCCGATCTGCCAGAGGGTCACCACCCCCGCTCCCAGGGGCTCACGGGCGTCGCAACCGATCGGCCGTCGAAGGCCCCCGGACCCACCCGGAGGCCGAGCACCAACGCCAGAGCAGCGAGCGCGACATGGGACAGAAAACACAACCGCAAGGGGTCCGGGCCGAACTGTGCCCAGACCCCCGTGAAGGTCGGGCCCAGACCGAAGCCGGCCGTCAGGCTGAGAGCCGACCTGAGCGCGGCCCGCCCGGCTGGCCAGTGCCACTGCCGGCCGAGCGACAGCATCCAGCTGCCACCGGACCAACGGTGGGCTGACAACTTCCGTCAGGGTCGCGTACTGCTCGCGGGCGACGCTGCTCACCTGACCAATCCGACGAATGGATTTGGGTTGGTATCCGGAATCCTCGACTCGGTGGTGCTGGCCGAAGCCCTGGCTGCGGTCGTCAACGGCGCCGCTGACGAGGCAGTTCTTGACCAGTACGCCCAGGACCGACGATGGGCATTCTCCGAAGTCGCTTCCCCGTCGTCGGTCGAGACGAAGCGACTTGTCTTCCACTCCACCGATCCGGCGCGACGCGAGGCAGATCTCGAAGTCCTGCGCAGGAAGGCCGAGGACCCGGCATTGGCCCGTGAGCATTTCATGCTGGGGCATCGGCTGCGGACGCCCTCGGTGGTTCCGGCGTAGCGATCCCTCAGGCCGCCGCGCTGGCCTCTTCGTCGGCGATGCCGGAGAAGAGGTCGGTTTCGGGCGTACGCGCGCCGACGTGGTCGATGACCAGCTCGAACTCCTCGGTCGGCCACACGGCGCGCTGGACCTCGAGCGGCACCTGGAACCAATGCCCCTGCGGATCGATCTGGGTCGCGTGGGCGAGGAGGGCGCGGTCGCGTACGCCGAACCAGTCGGCACACTCGACCGAGGTCGTGATGCGCGAGGCATGGGCCCGACCGGTGTCGTCCCAGGTGGCGAGGCGCTCGGCGTACGGCGATTCCTCACCGCGGGCGAGCATGGCCTCGTGCAGCGCCTCGGCGCGGGGCTTGTTCAACGTGTGCTGGTAATAGACCTTCGATACCTGCCACGGCTCCCCGAGCTCGGGCCAGGCGTTCGGGTCGGCCGCCAGCTCCACGGCCGCCAGGGTGATGCGGTTGGTCTGGATGTGGTCAGGATGGGGATAGCCGCCGAACTCGTCATAGGTCGTCACGACCTGGGGCTTCAGCTCGCGGATCAGGCGGACGAGCGGCTCTGCGGCCACCTGCGGATCCAGCGTCGCGAACGAGCCCTCGGGCAGGGGCGGCAGCGGGTCGCCCTCGGGCAGGCCCGAGTCCTGGAAGCCGAGCCAGACCTGTTCGATGCCGAGGATGTCGCGGGCGCGATCCATCTCGGCACGCCGGACGGCGGTGAGGTTGGCGAGGATGTCCGGACGGTCCATGGCCGGGTTGAGGATCGAACCCAGTTCGCCGCCGGTGCAGGTCGCCACGACCACCCGAACGCCCTCGGCGACATAGCGGGCCGTCGTCGCGGCACCCTTGCTCGACTCGTCATCGGGGTGCGCGTGCACATGCAGCAGCCGGAGATCGTCCCCGGTCGGGGTGCGGCGAGGCAGCGGGCTCATGATCACTCTTCCGATCGCAGACAGTGCTGTGCCGAAACACAGGGTTCAAGGCGAGACAACACCGATTCGGCCGCGGATGTTCCGGAGTGCCCGATCCCGTGCCGGTCAACGGAACGTACGCCCCGCCGGCGTGGGCGGAAAGTGTCAGCGGCCGATGGCATGCTTGGGCGCATGGCTGCAGCTGCGGACCCGTTCGGCCGGGTCACCCTCGTGACCGGACCCGAGTCCCTGCTGGCCGAGCGCGCGGTCGAGCGGGCAGTGCTCGCGGCCACCAAGTCGAGACCGGACGCCGAGATCCACGATGTCGAGGCGGTGCGTCTTGAACCGGCACGGCTGGCCGAGATGACCGGCGCCTCGCTGTTCGCCACGTCGGCGGTGGCGATCATCCGTGATCTGGCGAACCTGCCGGCCGAGCTCCACGACCCCGTTCTGACCCTGGCCAAGGACCCCCAGCCCGACGTGGCTCTGGTGCTGGTGCATGGCGGTGGCCAGAAGGGCCGGGGGCTCGTCGACAAGATCAAGAAGACCAAGCCGGAAGTGATCGACTGTCCCGTGCCCAAGCCGAGCGAGCTCGCGGGGTTCGTGGTGGCGGAGACCAAGCGGCTCCGCTGCCGGATGTCATCCGATGCGGTCAAGTTCCTCATCGATGCGGTCGGGCATGACCTGCGGGCGCTGGTAGGGGCGGTGAGCCAGCTGGTGGCCGACCGCATCGACGACGGCGAGATCAACAGCGAGATGGTCAAGCGCTACTTCGGCGGTCGCGCCGAGGTGAGCAGCTTCAACGTGGCCGACGCGGTCCTGTCCGGTCACACGGTCGAGGCGCTCGAGCAGCTGCGCTGGGCGTTGAGCACGGGCGTGCCGCCGGTCCTGGTGACCTCGGCGCTGGCCGGCTCCCTGCGGGGGTTGGGGCGGCTGCAGGCCAACCGGTCCGGGATGGGGGACAACGACCTGGCGCGTGAGGTTGGCGTACCTCCGTGGAAACTCAGGTCCATGCGCGCCCAGCTGCGTGGCTGGGATGCCCGCGGACTGGCGAGCGCCATCGGTCACGTGGCGCTTGCCGATGCGGATGTGAAGGGCGCGGCCGACGGGCCGGAGTACGCCCTGGAGCGCTGCCTGTTGGCGATCGCCTCGTGTCGGCGCCCGGCCTGATCAGCGTTTTGTTTTCCCAGGCGTCAGAGAACGCCGAAAGACGCCCCGACCGGTCGGTCGAGGCGTCGGAGAGGCTCAGCGAGAGAAGATCAGAGAGCAGCGGCGCGGCTGGCCACCGCAGACTTCTTGTTCGCAGCCTGGTTGCGATGGATGACGCCCTTGCTCACGGCCTTGTCGAGGAGCCGGGTCGCCTTGCGGGCAGCGTCCTGAGCCTTGTCGGTGTCGCCGGAGGCAGCGGCCTCGTTGAATCGACGAATGGCCGTCTTGAACTCGGACTTCACAGCCTTGTTGCGCAGACGAGCCTTCTCGTTCGTCTTGTTCCGCTTCATCTGGGACTTGATGTTCGCCACTGGGCAAGCCTCTAACTTCGCTGAAATGTCTGGTGGGTCGTGTCCGCGAGGTCGCGTGGCACGAGGACATACATTACGCCCAAAGTGCCGAGATCGCCAAACCCGGCGTACCGCTCAGGCGCGGTGATAGCGCAGAGTCGCCGTGAGGACCATCAGCGTACCCTCCGCCGAGGTGAGCCGGGCCACGTCCTCCGGGGTGATCTCTCCACCACTCATCAGGCGGTTTGCCGCGGATCCTGTCGCGTAGTGGGCCCAACCCTCCGGTCGGACGAGCCGTTTGCCCAGCCTTTCGTCCGTGCGGTCACTGGGCTTCACATGGAGCGTGATGTCGTTGCCGCACACGTAACGGACATCGGGATAACGGTGGGGAGGCTTGGGCTGGTCATAGTTGTCCAGCATGACCGGCAGACCATGGCGCGCTGGGTTGCTCGACGGGTCGGGCTGACATCCGGCGTCCAGCAATCCCTCGTGGAGCGTGGTTGCCCCGGCCCGCAGCTCACCGACCTCGAGCGCGAGGTTGTGGGTCACGGTGCAATCCCAGTCGTAGGAATCATCCCGCTTCCAGTTGTGGATCCCCTCGAGGCAATAGTCCGCGCGGAACTCGGCGAGAACGGTCTCGCCCGCTTTCAGTCCGGCGGTGAACCCGGCGAGCGTTTCGGCGGCCGCTTCGGCCTTCGCCCGGACTTTGTCGGATGCGGGATCGGGCGCACCCATGCCACAGCCGGTCAGGGTGACGACGAGAGCGACGATCCCGTGGGGCAGCCGGCGTACCCACCGCTGGGCGAACGGCCTCACAGGCCGCTGACGGTCTCGAACTTCCGGGTCGCGCGACGATGCATGACCCAGGCGGCGAAGACGCCACCGATGGCGCCACCCAGATGGGCCTGCCAGGAGACCCCGGCCTGGGTCGGGAACACGCCGAAGAGCACGGAGCCATAGACGAGGAACACGAGGATCGAGATCGCGATCGACCTGATGTCACGGGCGAAGAAGCCGCGGGCCATCAGATAGGTCAACCAGCCGAACACCACGCCCGACGCGCCGACGACGACGTGGTGCGCGGGGGTCAGGATCCAGGCCGCAATGCCCGAGGCCACGACCGACACGATCGTGGACCAGAAGAAGCGCAGCGCGCCACCACGGCCGACAAGGATCAGGAAGCCGAGGACGAGGAGGGGGAGGGAGTTCGCAATGAGATGCCCGAAGCCCGCGTGGAGGAAGGGGGCGAAGAAGATGCCCACCCAACCCATGGGTTCCTGGGCGTGGATGCCGAGCTTGTCGAGTGCGCCGAGCAGGACCGTGTCGATCGCTTCGAGGACCCAGAGCAGGACGACGGCCAACACCATGAAGATCGCCGCCCCCTTGGGGGTCTCGACCTTGCGTCGACCGGGGGTGGGATTGGCGTAGGTCATGCATCCAGTATCCCGACGCCCGGGCCAAACCCAAGACCGAGCTGGTCCGAACCCGGCAGCCGGCGGACGGTCGAATCGGCCCGGGGGCGCAATCGTGAGAAGATGGCGTGTCCGGGCGTACGCCCACGCCCCGTTCGACGACCCAGGAAGCTCATGGCCCCGACTGTTCCCACCGCCGGCCACACCGATCCGGCGATCATCCGCAACTTCTGCATCATCGCTCACATCGACCACGGCAAGTCCACTCTGGCCGACCGGATGCTGCAGTTGACCGGCCTCGTGGACGATCGGTCGATGCGTGCGCAATATCTCGACCGGATGGACATCGAGCGCGAGCGCGGCATCACGATCAAGTCGCAGGCGGTGCGGATGCCGTATGAGAAGGACGGCCAGCCCTATGTGCTGAACATGATCGACACACCGGGTCACGTCGACTTCACCTATGAGGTGTCGCGGTCGCTGGAGGCGTGCGAGGGCGCGGTGCTGCTGGTGGACGCGGCCCAGGGGATCGAGGCCCAGACGCTCGCCAACCTCTATCTGGCCATCGACGCGGACCTCCACATCATCCCGGTGCTCAACAAGATCGACCTGCCGAGCGCGCAGCCGGAGAAGTACGCCGCAGAGATCGCGGGCATCATCGGCTGCGACCCGAGTGAAGTGCTCAAGGTCAGCGCCAAGACAGGCGAAGGCGTACGCGAACTCCTCGACCACATCGTCGCGGAGATTCCGGCTCCGGTCGGCGATGCCGAGGCTCCCGCCCGTGCGCTGATCTTCGACTCGGTCTATGACACCTATCGCGGTGTCGTCACCTATGTGCGGGTCGTCGACGGTGAGCTGTCCCACCGCGAGCGCATCCTGATGATGTCGACCAAGGCGACCCACGAGGTCCTCGAGGTCGGCGTGATCTCGCCCGAGCCCAAGAAAGTCGACCGACTGGCGGTGGGCGAGACCGGCTATCTGATCACGGGTGTGAAGGAAGTCCGCCAGTCCCGTGTCGGTGACACGGTCACCTCGGCGGTCCGTCCCGCGAGCGAGGCGCTGTCGGGCTATCAGCACCCGAATCCGATGGTGTATGCCGGGCTCTATCCGATCGACGGCGACGACTTCCCTGTCCTGCGCGAGGCGCTGGAGAAGCTCCAGCTCAACGATGCGGCGCTGACCTATGAGCCCGAGACCTCGGGGGCCTTGGGGTTCGGATTCCGCATCGGCTTCCTCGGCCTGCTCCACATGGAGATCGTGCGCGAGCGGCTGGAGCGTGAGTTCAACCTCGACCTCATCTCGACCGCGCCCAACGTGGTCTATCGCGTGATCATGGAGGATGGGTCCGAACACATCGTCACCAATCCGAGCGAATATCCGACCTCCGGCAAGATCGCCGAGGTCCATGAGCCGGTGGTGAAGGCGACGATTCTGGCGCCGGCCGAATACATCGGCACGATCCTCGAGCTCTGCCAGACCCGCCGCGGCATCCAGCAGGGACTCGATTATCTGTCCGAGGACCGGGTCGAGATCCGCTATGAGTTGCCGCTGGCCGAGATCGTGTTCGACTTCTTCGATGCGCTGAAGTCGCGGACCAAGGGTTATGCGTCGCTCGACTATGACGAGGCGGGGGAGCAGGCGGCGGACCTCGTGAAGGTCGACATCCTCCTGCATGGCGATCCGGTCGATGCCTTCTCGGCGATCGTGCACAAGGACAAGGCGTACGCCTATGGCATCGCCATGGCCGGCAAGCTCAAGGAACTCATCCCGAGGCAGCAGTTCGAGGTGCCGATCCAGGCTGCCATCGGCGCCCGCGTGATCGCCCGCGAGACCATCCGCGCCATCCGCAAGGACGTGCTCGCGAAGTGTTATGGCGGTGACATCTCCCGCAAGCGGAAGCTGCTCGAGAAGCAGAAGGAAGGCAAGAAGCGGATGAAGATGGTCGGCCGCGTCGAGGTGCCCCAGGAGGCCTTTGTCGCCGCGCTGTCCACCGGTGAAGGCGGTGGCAAGGACAAGGGCGAGAAGAAGTGACGCGCCCCCTCGTCCTGGTCGCCCATGCCGCCGAAGCGGCTCATCTGCCCGACGATCTCGACCTGGTCCTGACCGGCGTCGGCATGGTCCAGGCGGCGTACG
Organism: Propionibacteriaceae bacterium ZF39; assembly: GCA_039565995.1. Classification (GTDB taxonomy): domain Bacteria; phylum Actinomycetota; class Actinomycetes; order Propionibacteriales; family Propionibacteriaceae; genus Enemella; species Enemella fulvus. Next base: position 1,516,321 of record CP154795.1, read on the forward strand.
CGACCACGCGCGCCATCCTCGAACGCGCTCCTCGCACTGAGCAGCGGGCCGAGCTGCTCGTCGTGAATCTCGGCAGCGTAGGTGCCCTGCACGCCCATCTCGAGGGCATCCACGAACCGTCCGCGGTGATCAACCGCGATGTCGATGAGGACATGCTGCGGGCCCTTGGATTCACGCCCCACAATCGCATCGCGCTCGACGGGGACGGACCCGTCCTCGGCACCGGCGATGCGTTCGTCGCCGGCGGGCCGGCGCGCGAACTGCTCCTCGACCGCTGCGAGCTGGTCGACATGGAGGGCTTCGCGATTGCGTACGCCTGCCGGGAGTTGGGCGTGCGCCTCCGCATGATCAAACATGTCTCCGACGCGGCCGACGAGCGGGCGCTGGCGTGGGTCGACCTTGTCGATCTGTCTGCCCAGGCGCTCGCCAGGGCGTACGCTGACCGGGTCTTCTAGCCCGGGAACTGGACTTGTCGGGTTGGCCGGTCTGTTCATGGGTGGGGGTGAGAGCCCTATGGAATTGCGTCCGGGGCGGAAGCGCTCTGGACCCCAGCCGCCACATGGTGGCTGGGACCGCTTCGTTCCGGGCACGGCTGCCGGACCGGCGGTCGAGCGGTGCGGGAACCCCTGCCGCGTCAGCTGAAGGCAATGTGCGGGATACCCGGTGCTTCCGCTCCGGACGCAACTACATAGGGCGGCTCATCCACCCCTCGTGAGGAACTCGCCAGCGCCGGCCGGGAAATCAACCCGTCCCGGCAGCGAGAAAGTCGCCTTCCGGTTAGCCGCCTATGACACTCGGTTCGGGACGTATCACCGCCGAACGACGTGCCCTTGTCGGCGTGGCACGCGCGGATCGGCCAGCGTGTCCCTCTGCACTCCGCGGCGTTTGGCCCACCACCAGACGAGCGCCACACACAGCCCCTGACTGACGACGGTGAACAGCACACTGACCAGGCTTCCGGTCGACTCTTCGCTGACAAACGCTTCCTGCAGCCCACCGAACACCAGCGTGAGGTGAATGACCAGCACGTTGTTCAACGAATGGAGGACGACGGCGGCCTCCATGCCGCCGGTGCGCCAGACGATCAGCGCGGCGGCCGCGGCGAAGAGAGTGAGGTCGACGAGGATCCACGGGTGCATGCTGCCGTGGAGCGCCGCGAACAGCAGGGATGAGGGCACGATCGGCACGGCCCACCGCACCACCGGGTGACGGAAGAGGCCGCCGAGGTTCTGCAGGAACCAGCTGCGGAACACATACTCCTCGCCAGCGCACTGCAGAGGCGTGGTCAGCCACACCACGATGAGGAAGGCGAGAATCCGGGGATCGACATTCGGCCGGAAGCCACCCGACAGAGCCATCTGGACGACCAGGTTCAGGACGAACACGGGCAGCAGGAGCAGGGCGAGCCGGCCCGCCAGCCCCCACCGAAACTTCCCCGCCACGGAGTTCACGAACCCGGGTCGAAGGCCGTGCACGATCCGGGCGGCGATGAAGGTGGCGGGGATGCCACAGGCGAGGATCAGGTTCATCAGCAGGAGGAGGCTGGGGGTGACGACCATCGGCTCGGTGACCGCATCGCGCAGGAAATGTCCGGGGTCGCCATGGATCAGGAATCCACATAGGCCGAATCCGAACACCACGACCGTCGAGAGGGTCACCCAGGCCCAGACGAGGATCACGACCGACGCGAACGGCTTCCACCAGCGCCGACCCAACAAGGGGAGACCTGCGTAGTCGAGCCGAGTCGCCGTCCCTGACCCGGGCCCGCGGTCGGCCGGACCAGTGAACGATGGATCAGACTCGACCTCGGACCGGGCGGGGGCTCCGAGGGATTCAGCAGGGGGCAGGGGTGGCGTCATGGCTCCAGTCCAGCACGGATCGGGTCCCGCTCCCCACACTGCACGTGCTTTGCCGGAAGCGGCAGAGAAACGACGGACCCCGGAGCACAGGGCTCCGGGGTCCGTCCGAACACTGGATCAGCGATCGATCTCACCGTCGATGAAGGCCTCGACCGACGCGCGCGCCAGGTCGTCCGGACGCTGCTCCGGCGGGGACTTCATCAGATAGGACGAGGCCGACAGCAGGGGCCCACCGATGCCGCGATCGAGACCGATCTTGGCGGCGCGGATGGCGTCGATGATGACACCGGCCGAGTTGGGGGAGTCCCACACCTCGAGCTTGTATTCGATGCTCATCGGGGCATTGCCGAAGCCGTGGCCCTCGAGGCGAACGAACGCGAACTTCCGGTCCTCCAGCCAGCCGACATAGTCGGACGGGCCGATGTGGACGTCCTTCTCCTCGAGCTTGGCGTCGATATTGGAGGTGACGGCCTGGGTCTTGGAGATCTTCTTGGACTCCAGGCGCTCGCGCTCGAGCATGTTCTTGAAGTCCATGTTGCCGCCGACGTTGAGCTGATAGGTGCGGTCGACCACATAGCCGCGCTCCTCCATCAGCCGCGCCATGACGCGGTGGGTGATGGTCGCACCGACCTGCGACTTGATGTCGTCACCGACGATCGGGAGGCCCGCCTCCTCGAACTTCTTCGCCCACTCGGGCGTACCCGCAATGAACACGGGCAGCGCGTTCACGAACGCACAGCCGGCGTCGATCGCGGCCTGCGCGTAGTGCTGGTCCGCTTCCTCGGAGCCCACCGGCAGATAGCTGACCAGGACGTCGACCTGGGCCTCCTTGAGGCGCTTGGCGACGTCGACCGGGGTGGCGGAGGACTCGAGGATGGACTCGCGGTAGTACTTGCCCAGACCGTCCAGCGTCGGACCGCGGTCGACGATGACGCCCATCGTCGGGACCTCGCAGATGGTCATGGTGTTGTTGTGGGACGCGAGAATGGCCTTCGACAGGTCCATTCCGACCTTCTCGGCATCCACATCAAACGCGGCGACGAACTGGACGTCACCGACGTGATAGTCGCCGAAACGGACGTGCATCAGGCCCGGGACCGACTCGTTGTCGGCGGCGTTGCGATAGAACTCCACTCCCTGAACCAGCGACGATGCGCAGTTGCCGACGCCCACGATGGCGACGCGGATGGGGTTATTGGACACTAGTGGCCTCCTCGGAACTGGACCGGACGCAATGTCCGCCACCGAGGAATCTTAGTTGAAATTTCTAGAGGTCCATATTCCGTGTTCCGGTCTGCAGCCCGGATTCGACCCTGAGGTCAGCAAGGGCACAATGGCAGATCCCCAGTCACAGGAGGCCTGATGCCGTCCACGCTGCCCGAGGGCGACCCCGTCCCGGCCGACGGATCGCTTCCTCAGGAAGCCATTGCCGAGCTTCGCAATCGCCCGCTCTCGTTCTATCTGCACGTGCCGTTCTGCCGCAGTCGGTGCGGTTATTGCGACTTCAACACCTACACGGCCGAGGAGCTCGGCCCGGGTGCGGGGCGCGGGGACTGGGTCACGGCGGCGCTGGCGGAGGTGGAGTTGGCCGACCGGGTCCTGGGTTCGGATCGGCCGGCGGTGTCGACGGTGTTCGTGGGAGGGGGTACGCCGACTCTGCTGCCCCCGGCCGATCTCGGGCGGGTGCTGACGGAGATCGATCGGCGGTTCGGGCTGACCGCTGATGCCGAGATCACGACCGAGTCGAATCCGGACACGGTGGATCGCGAGGCGCTGGACGCGCTCGTGGCGGCGGGGTTCAACCGGATCTCCTTCGGCATGCAGTCGGCCGATGAGCAGGTCCTGCAGATCCTCGACCGGGAGCACACCGCGGGTCGGGCCCAGGAGGCCGTGGCGGAGGCCCGGGCCGCGGGTTTCCGGTCCGTCAGCCTGGACTTGATCTATGGCACGCCGGGGGAGTCGCTGGGGAGCTGGCGTACCTCTCTCGAAGCGGCGCTCGCCGCCGAACCCGACCATCTCAGCGCGTACGCCCTGATCATCGAGGAGGGTACGCGGCTCGCGGCACGGATGCGGCGTGGGGAGCTGCCACTGCCGGACGACGACGATCTGGCGGACAAATACCTGCTGGCGGAGTCGGTCCTGACGGCGGCCGGGCTGGATTGGTATGAGGTCAGCAACTGGGCACGGACGCCCGCCGACCAGTGTCGGCACAACCTCGCCTATTGGCGCGGCGACAACTGGTGGGGCGTCGGCCCGGGCGCGCACAGCCACATCGGCGGGGTCCGGTTCTGGAATGTGAAGCACCCACGGTCCTGGTCGGGTCGGCTGGCTGCGGGGGCGTCGCCCGGTTATGCCCGGGAGGTCCTCGACGCGGAGACCCGCCGGATCGAACGCGTACTGCTGGAGCTGCGACTGGCCGAGGGGCTGGCTCTCGATGTGCTCACCGATGAGGAGCGCGCCCGGCTGGACGGGCCCGTCGATCGGGGCTTGGTCATCGTGAACTCTGATCGGGCGGTGCTCACCCTGGACGGGCGGCTCCTCGCCGACGGGGTGGTGCGGGATCTGCTCGCCTGACGCGAAACGCGGGTCGGGATCCCTGGGCCGGGGCGTGGGCTGACCTAGCATCGCCGGGTGCGCTACACCGATGACGTCCTCAAACCGGGTTGGCAGAAGAGCCACCAGAAGAAATCGGCCGAGCAGGTGCTCGAGGTCGGGCTGGTCGTCGAGGACGTGACGACGGGATTCGTCGGCGCGGTGCTGAAGTGGGAGAACGGGCTCGTCATCCTTGAGGACCGCAAGGGCAAGAAGCGCTCGTTCCCGCTCGGGCCCGGGTTCTGGGTCGACGGCAAGCCCGTGGCCCTGGTGCTGCCCACGAAGAAGTCCGGCCCGCCGCGAGCGTTGACGCACACGGCCTCCGGGTCACGCCGCAGCGCGCCCAATCAGAAGGCCAAGGTGGCACTGCCGAGCCGGATCTATGTCGAGGGTCGCCACGATGCCGAGCTGATCGAGAAGATCTGGGGCGACGACCTCCGGCACGTCGGCGTGGTCGTGGAATACCTCGGCGGCATCGACGACCTGCCCGCGATCGTGGCCGAGTTCAAACCCGAGCAGGGGCGCCGACTGGGCGTACTCGCCGATCACCTCGTCACCGGCAGCAAGGAACAGCGGATCGCGGATGAGGTGGCGAGGGGACCGTACGCGGAGTGGGTCATGGTCACCGGCCATCGGTTCATCGACATCTGGGCGGCGATCAAGCCCGAGAAGGTGGGGCTGAAGGAGTGGCCGCACATTCCCAAGGGCCAGGACTGGAAGTCGGGGATCTGCGCGCATCTCGGCCTGCCGCACCGGGAGCAGGCGGACATTGCCCGGGCCTGGCAGGCACTGCTCGGCCGGGTGAACACGTGGACGGACCTCGACCCGAAGCTGCTCACCGAGGTCGAGCGGCTCATCGACTTCGTCACCGCCGACCACGTGGGCTGACCCTGGCACCGCTCCCTGAGGAGGCCGCCTGCGGCCGTCTCGAAGGGCCTCTGTTTGGTTCCCTGAAGAGGCCGCCTGCGGCCGTCTCGAAGGGCCTCTGTTTCGTTCCCTGAGGAGGCCGCCTGCGGCCGTCTCGAAGGGCTTCGTGCTTGGCTTCGAGACGCTCGTTCCTCGCTCCTCAGCCGTCGGTTTGCTGGCTTCGAGACGCTCGTTCCTCGCTCCTCAGCCGTCGGTTGGCTGGCTTCGAGACGCTCGTTCCTCGCTCCTCAGCCGGCGGCTGAGTCAGGGCTTCATCGTCAATTCGGTCGGATGGATGTGTTGGCGGGCGACGATGACGGCCCGCACGACGATGGCCAGCGCGATCGCGATGCCGATCGCGGTCCACAACAGACCGTCGGCGATGAAGATGCACACCATGGCGACAAGGTTCGGGACCAGATAGAGCACAGACCACTTGATATAGCCACCGAAGGACGGGGTGCGGACGCCGGCACTGTCGGCCACGGTCTTGGTCATGAAGTTGGGGCCGTTGCCGATATAGGTGATCGCACCGCAGAAGACCGAGCCGAGGGAGATGGCGACGAGATAACTCTCGGGTACGCCCGGGGCGAAGCCGATCCGCGGGTCGCCCGGCAGTCGGGAGGCCATTTCATAGAACGTGGCGTAGGTTGGCGCATTGTCGAGGAACGCGGACAAGCCGCCCGAGAAGACGAAGAACGTCACCTTGTTCAAGGGCAGTGACGGGGCGACCTGACCCAGGAATTTCAGCGCCGGAATCATGGCCAGGAAGATTCCGATGAACAGGGCAGCCACCTCGAGAATGGGCCCCCAGGTGAACTTGTTGAGCCCAAAACGAGCTTCCCTGTTGCCGACGAAATACGACAGCGCGGCAGCGGTGACAAACACGATCTCGCGCCAGGGCACAAACTGGAACCACGCCGCGTGGCCCTCCTCGATCGCGTGGAGATTGAGCGATGGGATGAAGGCCACGGCGAGGATGACCATCGCGAAGAACAGGAAGTTGATCTTCCCCACGATGCTGAGTTTGGTCCGGGCCGAGTCGTCCCAGGCGATGGCAAACGCGGATTCCGAGGCGTACGCCTTGCGGTCGAGCGCGTAATAGCTGACCAGCAGCAATGCGTTCACAAACAGCCATTCGGGGAAGAGCTGGAACGTCCATTCGAACGGGACGCCCCGCAGGAAACCCAGGAACAGCGGCGGATCGCCGAGTGGAGTCAGCAAACCACCGCAGTTGGCCACGATGAAGATCGTGAAGACGACCGTGTGCACGCGAAACTCACGCTCGCGATTGGTGTTGAGCAGCGGCCGGATGAGCAGCATGGCTGCGCCGGTCGTGCCGATGAACGAAGCGATCACGCCACCGATCGCCAGGAAGATCGTGTTGTTGCGAGGCGTGGCGCGGATATCGCCCTTGAGGAAGATCCCGCCCGAGACGACGAACAGGGCGAACAGCAACAGGATGAACTGGAAAAATTCGAACAGGGCGTGCACGACGGCCGTTGACTCGCCTGCCAGCACGAACCACAGCGCGATCGGCAGTCCGCACGCCAGGGCGATCAGCAGCTTGACCGGGTTCTTCTCCCACGCGTGCTCTGTCGCGGGCACCAGGGGCAGGATCGCGATGCACAGGAGCAGCACAACGAACGGGATGATGCTCCACCATTCGACTGTCATCGGCGTGCCTTCCGTGCGCAATGCTGCCTTCGGCCTGGGGCGATCGTGGCAGCGATCTGTCCGCGGGGCGAGTTCACGGGCCGGGCGGTCGCCAATTCCTTGGCGAGGTCGGGCAGGGTAGACCTATGACAGGTCGAGGGCTGACCACCGAGCAGGTGCTGGAGTTGCTGCAGCAGACCGCCGAAGAGGTCATCCGGCCGCGCTGGCGAGCACTGGCGGACGATGAGGTCTCTGAGAAGAATCCGGGTGACTTCGTCACCGTTGCCGACCACGAATCCGAGGAGCGCATTACTGCGGTGCTGCAGGCAGCCTGGCCCGACGCGCTGATCGTCGGCGAGGAGGCGGCTGCGGTGCACCCCTCGATTGTCCACCAGGTGCACTCCGCCGAGCATGCGTTCGTCGTAGATCCCGTCGACGGGACCCGCAATTTCATCCACGGCTCCAAGAACTATGCCGTAATGGTCGGCGAGGTCCGTCGGGGCGAGATCACCCGCGGCTGGATCTGGCAACCGGAGCTCGATCGGGCCTGGGTCGCGGAGCTGGGCGCCGGGGCCACGTGCAACGGCGAGGCGATCAATCGGCCAGCCCCCGAAAAAACCGCTCTGGTCGGCTCGACCACCCAGCGTCGGTTGCTGCGTCGGACTCGGCCGGCCGAGATCGCCGGAGACCTTGGTTACACCCTGTACGCCTGCGGCATCGACTATCCGAACATGTGCCTCGGCATCGCCGACGACTTCCTGATCTATCGCAACATGAAGCCCTGGGACCACGTCCCCGGGTCACTCATCCTGCGCGAACTCGGCGGCGTCTCCCGCATGATCGACGGCACCGACTATCAGGGCCAGCAGACCAACCTGCCCCTTATCGCCGCGGTCAACCAGGACGTTTGGGATATCGCGAGGCGTTGCCTCGATTAGTCATTCTCCTTCGAGGGAACAACAGCCGATGCCGACGTGCGGGCCTTGATTCGGGCGCTTCTTCTTGCAGTGTGAGATTCTATTTGGGTGGCAGGGTTCTGATCGTGGCTCTAGGGGAGGGTTTGTAACGTCTCGCACAAGGACTCCTGTCCGCCCCCGTCCCCGACGCTCAATCGTGAAGATCCGAGAAAGTCTGTGCCCAAACAGTCCTCACTTCATTTGAGGAGCTCGATGTGACTTTGAAGACGTCCCCAGGGAAACATCACTCTTGCCTGAGCGTCGTCCTCATCTTTATTTTGTCACAAATAATAGGAATATTTGCTGGAATGTGGCTAATCGAAACTGTTGTTCTTTGGAACTGTAAGACGAATCCGGCTTGCGGCGGAGCCGGCTACTTCGCACTATTCCCATTCTCGATGGCTGTGTCATTCGGACTACTGGTGGCCATTTGGCTCACCGTCAAGAATCTCTTAATGATGAGAAGAAAACGGCGGCAAAAGGACTGAATACGAGGAGAAGAAGGAGCCCCGGCAAACCTGCCCAATCGGGCTCTTCACAATCTGGGATGATGTCGCTCAGTGGCAGGATGTCGGCAAGACCCAGCTCATCCAGACCAGTGAACATTCAAGGACGGCGTTAAGAACCTTCATAGTCGAAAAACCTCGACCCATTCCCTGGCGCCGCGCGGCCACCTCAAACAGCCGCTACACTTTCTACTGCGAAGAGCCCGATTACCACATGCTGGAACGTTGGTGGGTGTAGCGCGAACCAGGGCTCTAATAATGAAGCGGAGGTGAGGACAAAGAAAAGAAAGAGGTGATAAATAGATGAAATCCGATTCGCAAGACGAGGATGTGCTAACAATAGGTGCGGTTATCGGTGGTGTGAGTGCGGAACTGGATGCCTGGGGGCTCGAAATCGCAAAACTCGAACGCGAGATCACTCGTGACCAGCGAGAGATCTCGAGCCCCTTAAACCTGAACGTGATATATCATCTTTCGGGGCCCGTGGTGAAAGTTGACTTTTCTGGAATAGAAGTGATGAGGTTCAGCCGTCAGAGATCTCTTCTCAGAGTGGATGCAGCCGTGCCGCCTGATAGGATCGAAAATCGCCGAGCAATCCTCCTTGAACTGATGGTGGAAGCAATTGACGCGGCGGAGATATTCGCCCGTCAACGAGGAATTGCTGAGGATCTTACTGCTATCAGAGGAATTATTCCAAGATCTTGACGAGATGATCGGCACTATGGAAGAGGCTTCCTCCGGTTGGCTGGACGGATGTCCTCCTTGAATGGCTGCTCGCCTTAAATGAGATGGCGAAATGGCCAGTGGGGTGTCGTTAGTTTGTGGGTGGTGGTTTCCGAGAATGGGGCATAGTGAATTGATTGGCTCCTGGCGGAGTGAGATTGGTGGACCGGTTTTTTGGAGGATCGGGTTTCTCAAAGTGAATTTTCGCGAAGCTCGTGATGCTCTGTATGGCTGGCGAAAGCACATACATCGCAGAAGTCGGGGCGATGTTCTTCTTGAAGATCTCAACGAGGGGCTCCATTCTAGTGTTCAGCGGCTAGAACCTTTGACGCTGATGGGGCATTCCCGTGAACTTTTAATCAAGACAAAGAGCGCCGATTGGGTCGCTCTTGTAGATTGTGGATTAGGGGGATCGGACCCGGAGTCGGCCATCAGCATGCTGACTCGTGATTTAGGCGCTTCAGGAGTCATAATCTTCTCCACCCCTGATAGTCCCTTTTCACTCGAAGCCCGCAGATTTTCAGTGTTTGAGCCTTCCTGCGGAAGTCTACCCAATTGCATTAGGAGTGTGATGGTTTCTAATGAGGGAGACGAGCGGAGGTCCAGGTGGACTTTTGATCAGTTCGGAGCGATTCAGCCCTATGAAAATCGGGCAGCCTATACGAATCGTCGAATAAGAGATCGACTCACCGACGAATTGATCTCATCTTACGCGAAGAGTCTCGGGATTGATGTTTTCGATGAATCATATTACTGCGGCCCATCTGCTTTGATTTCCTCTCCCGAGTGTTCGCATTCTGCAATTAGTGGTGTTGAGGTGACTCAGATGACGGTTAAGGACGCAATAGAAGAGATGCGAAGCTTCTCATCGAAGAACTGATTGCGAATCCTCCAGAATGAGTTCGCTTGATTAGGGAGAAATGCTCGTCTCACATTCCCACGCATCGGGATACTTGCACCATAATCGATCCCCGCCCAGAATGAAAATGCGTGCGTATCGCAATCTCCGAAGGGTTGAGAATTCGTCGAGGTCGCCTTGAATCACAACAATCGAATAATCACTGCATATCCAAGTATCGGCGGGAGTCCAGAATGCCCCTAGGGCGAGTGATGGAACGACTTGACCTAATGGAAGAACTCAGCGCCGTCGACATTATTTGTGTGCATCTGAACCGTGGCAGATGCTTTGCTATCAAGCTTGAGACGCCGAGATGCTGGATTTCGTTCTGGAGTAAGTCTGGAGTGCCACCGGTCGCTATTTGGATCGAGGAAGCTGCGGCCGAGCAGTTGCTCGAAATGCACAGCCGCATTCCCTTTACCAATCCGGCTCTTCACAGAAGAGAGTGGATTTGGGGTCTGAAGCCGCCAGCGTCGAGTAGGCAGCGGGCGATGTAGTGGGTGAGGTTCCGGAATCCGCGGGCGGTGCCGCGGAGGTGTTCGAGGAGCCCGTTGATGGCTTCGGTGGGGCCGTTGCTGGTGCCGGGGTAATCGAAGTACGCGAGGACGTCGCCACGGCGCCGGTGCAGGGTCTGTCCGAGGGTGCGGAGTTCGTCCAGCCCGGTGGGCACTCCGGCGCGGAGGGTGTCGATGACCCGGCTCATCAGCTGTTTGCCGTGCTCGGGTTTCTCGGCCTGGTAGGCGGCGATGATGTCTTGGTACACACTCCAGGTGATCTCGAACGCGCATGGTCCGGATCTTCGAATACCTGCAGGAGTCGGTGCCATTGTTTGTCGGTCAACAACTCGGTCCGGGTGCGCGCGGCCCGGCGGATCCCGAACAGCGGATCCCCCGAACGCCCGCGGTGGCCCAGGGTCTGTTGCTGCAGCCGTTGGCGGCACTGGGTGAGCTTGTCCCCGGCCAACGCGACCACGTGAAAGGGATCCATGACGGTGGTGACGTTGTCGATGCTCTCGGTCGCGGCGGTCTTGTATCCGGTGAACCCGTCCATCGCCACGACCTCGACCCGGTCACGGAACTCTGGCGTTTGGGCCTGAAGCCAGGACTTGAACGCCTTCTTCGACCGGCCCTCCAACACCGCCAACAGCCTCGACGGACCGGTGTGTGTCCTGGTCGGAGTGAGATCGATGACCACGGTCACGTACTTGTCTCCGAACCGGGTATGCCGCCACACATGTTCATCGACACCGACGGTGGTGACGCCGTCCAACCGTGTCGGGTCGGTGAACAGCCAGTCGGTGGCCGCGGCCAGGAGGGCGTCGCTGGCGGTGTTCCAGCCCACCCCGAGCAGGGCTGCGGTCCGGGCGATCGAGAGCCGATCGATCACGATCGATTTCACCGCCATCGTGATCGCATCGCGGGACAGCTTGCCCCGCCCCGGCGCGGCGGGCTTGATGCAGTGGCGCCACGTCCGGCGACATCCCCGGCAGCGGTATCGCGGGATCCGGACCCGCAAGGTCGTGGGCTTCCACCCGTAGGGCACGTGCGCGAGGTCCCGCACCACGGTGTCATGACGGACACCGCCCTGCCCACAGCCCGGACACGGGGTCGCCTCGGTGGTCGGGGCGCAGACCAGGACCGTGTGCTCGGGCTCGACCTGTTGAGCGAGCACGGTCAGCCCGAGACGGTCCAAACGGCAGAAGGTATCCAGGCAGGGTGGGGTAGCGTTTCGCACAAGGGCCCTTGGGTTCGAGGGTGGTGATTAGACACCTTCATCCTCACCCAAGGGCCCCCTCCCATCCCGCTCCGACCCACCCCACTACCTGACCGCCGGTTACCCCCTCAATTGTGAAGAGCCACCAATCCGATGGTGGAGCCCGGGTCGTCATGGGCGCGGTTCCGGGCCGGCATCAATGCGTCAGCCTGGGTCAGCGCGTTTTTCAATCGGAGCCGGACTCTTGTTATCAGGAGAGCCGTGGGATCCCGCTGATTTGGACTGTGCACGACTGCCTTGGTATTGCTTGCCGTGAAGTGCATCAAGCCAGCGGCAGGTGCGGGCGTACGCCCTCGGTGGTCATTTCGGCGTAGGCCGTGCGTACGCCTTCGGAGATGCGGTCCCACGGCAGGAGCCACTCGCCCTTGGCCTCGGCTTCGTCGAACCGTACGCCCTCGCGTACGAGCCGCTCTGCCTCATAGGGCAGCTGCGCCAGGGCGCCGAGCTGTTGGACGACGGTTTCGCGATCGGTGACATCGCCGTGGCCGGGGACGACAATCGTGTCGGGCTTGACCATGCCGATGATCATGTTGAGGGTCGCGGGCCAGCCGCGCGGTGACGACTCGGGTTCCATCAAGGGATGGGGCAGCTCGACGAGGTCGCCGGCGAACAGTACGCCCGCATCCGGCACATGCACGACAGCATCGGTCAGCGTGTGGGCATGCCCGAGGTGCACGATCTCGACGAGCCGATTGCCCAGATTGACGGCCGCAGCGATCGAGAACATGTTCTTCGGCAGCCTCAGCTCTTCAGGAGTCAGTCCCAACCCCTCCGCCTCGCGCAGGACGCCCGCGTCGCTGATCCGGTGTTCCAGCATCTCGTGGCCCCACGACTCGAGATCGTCGAACGCGGCCAGGCCGAACCAGTGGTCGCGGTGCTCGTGCGTCACGGCAACCCCGACCAGCGGGACGTCGGTCACCGCAGCCACAGACTCGCGCAACCGGGCACCCTGCTCGGGCGTACTCCCGCAATCGACCAGCAACGCGCCCGTCTCGCCGACGATCAACCCGATCGTGACGGCATCGGGCTCGGCGACGAGCCGATAGATCCCGGGCGCGACCTCCTGCCAGGGGCCCTCGGGCCCGGCCGGAGTCTGGTCTGCAGAGCGGTGCGTGGACTCGGAAGGAGAGTTCATAATGGCTAGACTGGCACTCGCGCCTCAGGAGTGCCAAGCCGGCCGGAGGACAGGCCGATCGGGCACGGAAGGGGAGAGATGGTGGACGAACGCAAAATGCGCGTGCTGCGCGCGATCGTGACCGACTATGTCTCCACCCGCGAGCCTGTGGGCTCGAAGGCCCTCGTCGACCGCCACAACCTCGGCGTGTCACCGGCCACGGTGCGCAATGACATGGCGAGCCTGGAGGACGAGGGCTACATCGCCCAGCCCCACACCAGCGCCGGCCGCATCCCGACCGACAAGGGCTATCGCCTGTTCGTCGACAAGCTCGCCAACATCAAGCCCCTGTCGATCGCCGAGCGGCGCGCGATCCAGGTATTCCTGTCCGGCGCGGTCGATATCGACGACATCGTGAGCCGGACCGTCCGGCTGCTGGCCCAGATCACCCAGCAGGTCGCGATCGTGCAATATCCGATCCAGTCCAATACGACGATCCGCCACGTCGAGCTCGTCTCCCTGACAACCGACCGCGTGCTGCTGATCGTCATCAACTCCCTCGGCCGGGTCGAGCAGCGGGCCATTGAGCTCCCGGGCCACGACGAGACAGATCTCGCTGCCCTGAAGCACAGCCTCAATGAGGCAGTCGTCGGGCGTACGCCGGCCGACGCGGCGGCTGAGTTGGGGCTTCTCGCCGACCGTCCGGCGCCCCCGGAGATGCAGCTGCGCATCCGGATCGGTGTCACCGCACTCCTGGAGGTCCTGAGCAGCGAGCCGACGATGCGGGTCGCGGTGGCGGGCGTACCCAATCTGACGCGGTTCGGTGACTTCACCACGACCGTCCAGCCGGTGCTGGAGGCGCTGGAGGAGCAGGTCGTGCTGCTCCGGCTGCTGGGCGAGGCGTCCACCGGCGACACCCTGACCGTGAAGATCGGTCAGGAGAACGAGTATGAACCTCTGCAGTCGACCTCCTTGGTGGCTGCGGCGTACGGTAATCACGATGACGTATGGGCCGGGCTCGGCATCATGGGCCCGACTCGGATGGATTACCCCTCCACCATGGCCTCCGTGCGCGCGGTGGCGCGTTATGTCGGCCGGTTCCTCACCGAAGGATGAACAACCCTCAGATGTCTGACTACTACGACCTGCTCGGGGTCGCCCGCGACGCCAGCGCCGAACAGATCAAGAAGGCCTATCGGCGCAAGGCGATGCAATATCACCCCGATGTCGCCACCGAAGAGGGCGCGGCCGACAAGTTCAAGGAGATCCAGGAGGCCTATGAGGTCCTCTCGGACGACCGCAAGCGCAGCATCTATGACCGCGGCGGCGACCCTTTGGGTGGCGGCCGTGCGGGCTTCGGCGGCGGCGGTTTCGGCGACTTCGGCGGGGCGGGCTTCGACTTCACCAACCTGGTCGATGCGATGTTCGGCCAGCAGGCCTCGCGTGGCCCGCGGTCGCGCGTACGCCGTGGCCAGGACGCGCTCGTCCGCATCGCACTCGAACTGCACGAGGCCGCGTTCGGCGTGAACAAGCCGGTCACCGTGGACACCGCTGTGCTCTGTCCCAAGTGCCAGGGCAACGGCTCGGCCGAGGGTGCCGCGCCCGTCACCTGCCGCACCTGCCACGGCCACGGCGAGGTCGCCCACATCCAGCGTTCGTTCCTCGGCGACATCCGCACCACCTCGACCTGCCCGACCTGTCGCGGCTACGGCTCGACCATTCCCAACCCGTGCGGTGAGTGCGACGGCGAGGGCCGCGTACGCTCGACCCGCACGATCACCGTCAAGATCCCCGCCGGCGTCAGCAGCGGCAACCGCATCCATCTCGCGTCACAGGGGGAGGTGGGCCCGGGTGGCGGCGCCGCAGGCGACCTCTATGTCGAACTGCTGGTGAAGGACCACTCGTTGTTTCGCCGGGACGGCGACAATCTGGAATTGGTGGTCAAGGTTCCTATGACCGCGGCCGCGCTCGGCACCGAGATCACGGTCCAGACCCTCGAGGCCGATCTGCCCGAGACCGAGGACGTCGAGCGCACGGTCACTGTCGAGATCCCCGCCGGCACCCAGTCGGGCACGCGCATCCCGATCGCCGACAAGGGCGTACCGCACCTCCGCAGCTCTCGTCGCGGCGAGCTTGGCGTGACCCTGCTCGTCCAGACCCCGACCAAGCTGACCGACGAACAGCGTGGGCTGCTCGAACAGCTCGCCGAGGTCCGTGACGAGAAGACCTTCGACCCGCATCACGGCCACAAGCGTGAGAAGGGCATGTTCGAGAAGATCTTCGGCTCGCGCCGATGACCCGTTCGCTGTTCCTCGCCGACCTGCCCGACCCGTTGCCGGCGGCCGGGTCGGCATACCGGTTGGCGGGTGACGAGGGGCGCCATGCCTCAGTCGTACGCCGCATTCGCGCTGGGGAGGAAATCCTCCTGGCCGACGGTTCCGGGCGTGGCGTGCTCTGCCGCACCGTCGGGGGAGACAAGCAGGGGCTGGACCTCGAGGTCCTCGATCGGCTGCCGGATGCACCGGAGACCCTTCATCTCATCGCCGTCCAGGGCCTGGCCAAGGGGGACCGCGGCGAACTCGCGGTGGAGATGCTGACCGAGGTCGGCGTCGCGGAGATCCGGCCCTGGCAGGCATCCCGGTCCATCGTGAAATGGGTCGGCGAACGCGGGGAGAAGTCCCGCGCCAAGTGGCAGGCCACCGCGCGGGAGGCGACGAAACAGTCGCGCCGACTCCGCGTACCCCTCGTCGGCGACACCCTCACCACCAGGACCCTCGCAGCGCTTCTCGCCGAGGTCGACCTGGCCCTGGTGCTGCACGAGGACGCGACAGAGTCCCTGAGCGACATCCGCGTTCCCACCTCCGGCCGCGTCGCCCTCGTCATCGGCCCCGAGGGTGGAATCAGCCGCGAGGAGCTCGACCAGCTCACCGCCGCAGGCGCGCGGGCCGTGTCGATCAGCGACGGCGTACTCCGCACGTCCACCGCCGGCGTTGTCGCCGCCGGCCATCTGCTTCTCCGCCGAGACACCTCGGACTGACATCAGACCCCTGCTCCAGCAGACGTCTCGACGCACGCCGAGGTGTCTCGCGCCAGAGGAGGGACGGGTCGCGTTCCAACTCCCGGAACGACGTCCCGGGTTTCCACATCCTGGAACATTTCGATGGGCTGACGCCGAACGCGTGACCGACCGTGGCGCTCCACCCAGACAGGGATGGGACTTCGGAGGAGTAACCCATGGATGTTCAGCGCAGAGCGTGGTGGATGGTCAGCTGGTCGACCATCGCGATCACGGCATCGGTCGCATCGCTGGTCCTGAGCCCGTTCAGCGTGCTGCTCGGACCGATCTCACAGGAGTTCGGCTGGAGCCGAAGCCAGACCTCGGGCCTGGTCAGCATCTTCGCGCTGACCGCGGCAGTCGTGACGCCTGTCGTGGGCCGACTGCTCGACAAGCACGGCACGCGCAAGATCCTCGTGCCCGGCGTCATTCTCACCCTGATCGGCCTGGCCTCGCTGTCGATCCTGCCGCCCCAGCTGTGGCTGTGGATGACGGTCATGGGTCTGCTCGGCGTCGTCTCGGTCACGGTCAACGGCATGCCGGTGGTACGCCTCGCGGCCCGCTGGGTGGACCGGCGACGTGGCCTGGCGATCGGTATCGTCGGCACCGGCCTCGCGCTCGGTCAGGCCATCAGCCCAGTGATCGTCGGCGGGCTGATGACCCACTACGGCTGGCGTACGTCCTTCATCGGCCTGGCCGTGTTCGGCCTGATCGTGGCCCTGCTGCCGGCCCTGTTCGTGCTGCGCGATCCTCGCCCGGAGGAGAGCGTCAAGCTCGGCGAGACCACGCATCACACCGAGGAGGAGCTCCCCGGCCTGACGGTGAAGGAAGCGTTCAAGACCAGGCAATACTGGATCCTGCTCATCTCCACCCTGGTCATCGCCTGCGCGATGCCGGGTGTGCTCGTCCACCTCGTGTCGATCCTCACCGACCAGGGCATCTCGATGGAGCGCGCGGTCGCCGCCCTCTCGCTGGCGGGCCTCGCCACGATGGCCGGCCGGCTCATCGGCGGCTTCCTGCTCGACGTGATCCACGCGCCCTATGTCGCGATGGTCG